>JAYSYA010000183.1:0-11474 GCA_043716765.1 Akkermansiaceae bacterium | reverse complement strand
CTCTCGCGCAAAGGGGTTTCAGAAATCATCTCGCTTCAAAAAGCGGCGATTCTCACCGCCGACCGCGCGGGTCCTGCGGATTTGTCGTCGCTGGCTGCGGCCTTTGCTCGCTAGAAATTAGAAATTGCTACAGCCCGGCGGCGATGCCCGACGATAAGCGAGGAATCGCTTTATTTGAAGTCCACTTGTTTCTCCGGCTCTTTGATGACATCCCGAAGATCTTTTGACATCTTCTCGGCCATCTTGAGTCCCATCAGCTGCATCTCCTTGGCCTGATTCTGGTAGTCCTAAAACGCTGCCATCTGGGCATCGTTGAGAATCTTCGATGTCTCGGCGCGAAGCGCCTGCTGCTGGATCTCCCAGCTTTTTTCAGAGGTTGCGACGATGTTGCCCTTGGCCATTTCCCTCATCCCGCTCGGGCCGGACAGATCCGGAGCCTTGGCTTCCGTTCTGGCACGGTCCATGGCAGCGACCAGCTTGGTTCCCGTTTCCGCACCAAGCGGTGGCGGATGGTGGCCCCCACGAGAATCAGGCAGACGGAAACAAGAAACACCTTCACCCATGACGTCTTCGCCAAAAGTGAGGAGTCAAAGCTTGTCAGTGCTCTTGCAGGATAGATCCACAGTGGCTCTCAGCTCGACCGCGTGGCGGATTTCGTGAAACATCACCGCCAGCCAGACCAGCAGCGCCAAAACCAGCGCACCGGCCACGATCCAACCAATGGTCACCGAGGTGCCTGCAAACCACATTACCGCTAACGAAATCCCGCCGACCCATAACAGGCACGACGCCAGCAGGACAATCAGCACTTTCGATGGCAGGATGGGGTTCATCAAGAATTCTTAAATATCAACCAGCGTCCGCTTTGGCCAACTTTAAAATTAGCCGTCATCGCGTAATGTTCGGATGAGTCCTAAGGCCGCATGCCTGGCGCGCAGTCACCGCGCCGCAGAGATGCGCCATTTTCCCTTGTTGTGGCTTGACCCGGACTTTTCATCCCGCCAGTGTGCCGCCCCGCCGTAGCCCCGATGGCAGCGGTGTGCCCTAATAGAACCAACCTAACGATCAGCCATGGCCGCCAAGATCTACACCACCAAGGACGCCCCGATTGCTCCTCTCAAGAAGAAAACACTCGCCGTGATCGGCTTCGGCTCGCAAGGCCATGCCCACGCCCTCAACCTCAAGGACAGCGGCCTCAAGGTCATCATCGGCCTCTATCCGAAGTCGAAATCCCGCGAAGTCGCCAAGAAGCTCGGCTTTGAGGTCATGGACACCGCCGAGGCTGTCAAGGCTGCCGACGTGATCTTTGTCGCCACGCCAGACACCGTAATTCCTTCGGTTTATAACAAGGACATCGCGCCGCACCTCAGCAAGGGCAAAACGCTGCTTTTCTCCCACGGTTTTGCTGTGCATTTCAAGACGATTACTTGCCCGAAGGAGGTCGATGTGATCCTCGTCGCGCCGAAAGGACCGGGCCACACCGTGCGTTCGCAATTTGTGAATGGCAAAGGAGTTCCCGGCCTTATTGCGATCCATCAAGACGTTTCCGGCAAAGCCAAACAAACCGCGCTCGCTTGGGCCGGCGGGATCGGTTGCGCCCGTGCCGGCGTGTTTGAAACCAACTTCCGAGAAGAAACCGTCACCGATCTCTTCGGCGAACAAGTGGTCCTTTGCGGCGGCACCACGGCACTGGTAAAAGCCGGATTCGAAGTGCTCGTCGAGGCCGGCTTCCAACCCGAGATGGCCTACTTCGAGTGCCTTCACGAACTCAAGCTCATCGTGGATCTGATGAACGAGCAAGGTATCGCCGGCATGCGTTTCTCGATCTCCGAGACCGCCGAGTATGGCGACGTCACCGTCGGCCCGAAGATCATCGACGCGTCCGTCAAGAAGCGGATGGTCGCCCAACTCAAGAACATCGAGAACGGCAAATTCGCCAAGGAATGGACGGCCGAATTTGCGGCCGGCAACAAGAACTTCAACGCGATCCGCAAGGCCGAAGCGCAGCACCCGATTGAGAAAGTCGGCGAAAAGCTCCGCTCCACCATGAGTTGGATCAAGTCGTCCAAGATCAAGAAAGGCGCCAGCCAGGCGAGCTTCACTTCCTCCTCGAAGTAAGTCGCGACACCTATCTAAAACGCCCGTCTCCCGCAAGGGAGGCGGGCGTTTTTCGTGTCGCTTGAATCACGGCAGCGCCGCCTGTGCCAGCTTGCGGGCTTTGGGCTGGTTGAACTTAGCGTCGGAAGCGGTGGCGAAGTCGGCCCTGGCGTCACCGAGAATCAGTAGGCAGTCGCCGCGCCGGTTCTGCGCCTTGGCGGTGAGCGCAGCTTTTTGCGGATGTTCAGGCGGTAGGCAATCGCGCGTGGCTTCGAGCGCAAGCTCGTAGATGTGCATGACGGCTTCATGGCCCGCTCGGATGAATCGGCTAAGGAAGTGCTGACACGCGCCGCGAAATCCACCGCTGCGGTCGTGCCCAACCCGACGGTCGGCGAGCCGTAATTCAGGAAAGAAGCAGTTAGTGGCACGATTCAGGGGGAATTTGCGCATTTTACTGGCATGATTGGCCGAATCGTGCCATATAAACAACGGTTTTGGCGCGATAAAAGTTAATTGTGCCACTTAAGCTTAATCATGCCACTTCAAATTCCAGCCCAAGAATTGGATCATCTGCAACGCATCATCAGAGCGCGGCCGTTGGGCGCGTCCCTCAAAGAGCTCCTCGCAATTCCCGAACTTGGATTCCCCAAACGCACCTTGCAACGGCGGCTCGACCAACTTGTCTCCGCTGACCGACTCGCTCCCAAAGGCCAGGGACGCGCCCGGCGCTACCTTGCCCGGGAACAAGATCATTTCCCGATGACCTCCAGGGTGCGGGAAGAGCCGCCTGTTTACAAAACTAGGAATGACTGGCTGTCACCTCCAGCGCGGGAGATCCGTGCGGTCATCCAACTCCCCGTTTCGGAGCGGATGCCTGTGGGCTATCAGGGAGCTTTTCTCGATGCCTATCAGCCCAATCGCACGTTCTACCTGCCGGAAATCCTGCGGAAAGAACTCGAAGACATCGGTCAAGTTGGGTTGAGCGCTCTTCCTGCCGGCACCTACATGCGGCAGGTGATGGACCGCTTGCTCATCGATCTCTCGTGGAACTCCAGTCGGTTGGAAGGCAATACCTACTCACTGCTAGAAACCCAGCGGCTGCTTGAACTCGGCGAAGACGCCGAAGGCAAAGCCACGCAGGAGACTCAAATGATCCTCAATCATAAAGCCGCCATCGAGATGCTCGCCGACGAAGCGGCAGAAATTGATTTCAACCGCTACACGATTTGCAATCTCCACGCCTTGCTATCCGACAACCTGCTGCCCGATCCCGGGGCCAGCGGGCGCGTGCGTTCGCGGCCTGTTGGAATCAGCGGAACCGTTTTTCATCCGCTGGAGGTGCCGCAACAAATCGAGGAGCGGTTCGAGCAGATTTTGGAGAAGGCATCTGCGGTGCGGAATCCGTTCGAGCAGGCGTTTTTCACCATGGTGCATTTGCCTTACTTGCAGCCGTTCGAAGACGTCAATAAACGGGTTTCGCGGCTGGCTGCGAATATTCCGCTCATCCGTTACAACCTCTGTCCGTTGTCGTTTGTGGATGTGGATTCGCATGATTATATTGGCGGACTGCTAGGCGTTTATGAGTTGAACCGTGTCGAGTATTTGCGCGACGTGTTTGCTTGGGCATACCGGCGCTCTTGTGCGCGCTACTCGGCGGTGAGGCAGTCTTTGGGCGATCCGGATCCATTCCGCCTGCGCCACCGCGCGGTGATCGGGAGTTTTGTGCGGGAGGTCGTGTTGGGCGTGATGAACAAGCGCGCGGCCGCGAAGTGGATCGCCGCAGAAGCGGAGAGGGCCATTCCGCGGGCGGAGCGTTCAAAGTTCATTGAGGTCGTGGAAACCGAGCTCGGCTGCCTGCACATGGGAAACATTGCGCGCTACCGGCTCAGGCCTTCGGAGTTTGAAGCGTGGAGCAGGGGTTGGAGATGACTTGCTAGCGTTTCCGGATTTGGGAAAAAACGACGCTGATTGATTCACGGTGGACCAAGCGGTGCTCTCCGGCGATGCTCAAGACATGAGAAATGGCTCGGGATGGATGCGGATCGCGGCGGCGGTGCTTAGCGGCTTGCTGGTAGCGGGCTTGGTTCCGCCGTTTGATTTCTCGGCGCTGGCGTGGGTGGGGTTACTGCCGTTGCTGATAGTGCTAGGCCAGGTGGAGGGGAAACGCGCGGGCTGGACGGGATTTGGGCTCGGGTATCTGGCGGGGGTGGTGTGTTGTCTCATCCAGCTCCGGTGGCTGGCGGTGGTGTCGCCGCTCGGGATGGTGTTGCTGCCTCTCTATTTGGGAATTTTTTGGGGACTGTTCGGGATGTTTGCGGCGAAGTGCGGGAGAGCGAAAAGTGCCGGTTCGAGTTTGCGGGTGGCGTTCTGTCTGGGCGCGGTTTGGGCGGGATTGGAATGGCTGCGGGGCTGGTTGTTCACGGGCTTCGGCTGGAACGGGTTGGGCGTGGCGTTCCACGAGGCGCGGGTAATGGCGCAGGCGGCGGATCTGCTAGGCGTGGCCGGGCTTTCGCTGATGCTGGTGTTTTTCCAGTCGGTCCTGGCGCAAGGGGGCCAGCAGCTGATCCGGCGGCAGCTTGGAATGCGTTGGGATCTGGTGGTCGCGGCGATGCTGGTGCTTTCAATGTATGGCTACGGCAGGGCGCGGATCGCCAGCGAGGGGCGCGCGGAATCGGTGCGGTTGAAGACGATGTTAGTGCAGATCAACATCCCGCAAGACGCGGCGCGGGTGTTGTGGACCGACCTGCAAGTCCACCAGGCGTATGAGGACGAAACCTTGAAAGCGCTCGATGCGATGAAGTCGCCGCAGGGCGATATTTCTCCCAAATGGCCGGACTGGGTGATGTGGCCGGAAAGTGCGCTGACGGGCCGGATTCTCCGCACTAACAATGGTGAGTGGGGGACTTGGCAGATCAATCTCGACACGATCTCGCAGGTCCGCACCGCGGGTCCGTATTCGCTCATCTACGGCGTAAACGAACTGGAGGCGGAAAAATCCGGCGACGAGCTGGTGATGAAAACGAAGGGCCGCGCCTACAATTCCATCGCGGTGATGTCGCCCGAAAATGACCTGCAAACCTACCGCAAGCGGCACTTGGTGATTTTCGGCGAGACGATCCCGTTCGTGGACTCGATCCCGTTCTTAAAAAAAATTTACGAGCAGCAGGCCGGCGTCGAGTTCGGCGGTTCCTTCACGCCGGGCGACTCACTCGATCCCCTGCCGGTCCCTGCGGGCGGGACGGTCATCGGCGCGATCCCGACGGTGTGCTTCGAGGATACCGTGGGCCGGTTGGTGCGGAAATTCGCCCGTCCGGGCCCACAAGTGATCATCAACGTGACTAACGACGGCTGGTTCAAAGAGTCCCCGGCGGCGGCCCAGCATTTTGCCAACGCGCGGTTCCGCGCTATTGAGTTGCGGCGGCCGATGCTGCGTTGCGCGAATACCGGCGTCAGTGCGGCGCTTGACTCCACCGGTTCCACCGCCCACCCGGACACGGGCGCGCGGCAGGTGTTGGTCGATGCGAAGGGCAGTCATTTCACCCGTGGCTCGCTGCTCACCGAGTTGGAAATCCCGCTTCAGCCGAGCTTCTCCCTATTCGCGGTCATCGGCGACTGGGGCATCATCGGACTGGCGGCGACGGGGCTGATCGTGGCGGTTTTTACTCGGAAATCCGGGCAATGATTGAGGGAAATTAGGTCCTGCGGGTTCTTTTTGCTTGTCGCATCGGCTCCGCCTGCTTGGTTCCACGGGAATTCGGCAGCTCTTCGCAGCGGAAAAACACCCTGCTTCGGCATGGTCCGCCCGGTCAGCGCGCGCCTTTCCTTTAATTTCTCATGATTTTTCCTGAAACGTTTCCATCTCTTTTTGAAGCCACGCCGCTGGACCGCCGCCGCGTCATAGGTGGTCTCGGGCTTGCCAGCCTCGGATTGCTCGTCTCTTCCAATTCTGCCAGTGCTACCAGTTCCCACAGTGGTTCCGCGCCGAAAGTGACCGTCCAGACTCAAGCCCGCCAGAGCACCCGTCCGGAAAGCCTGCGGCTCGACCTTTCCGGAGTGCCCGAGGAATGGGCGCGAAAACAGGGTTCGGCGTTACCGGAATATAGCCGCTACCTCACAAATCTGAGACTGAAGAGTATCTCGCCGCAGCAGGTGATTGAGGCCCATGCTAAATCGCACGGCTCAATTTGGAACACCTTGCCTCCGAAAAGCTGGTGGACGCGTATGGGGTACACGCTGCGCGTCGCCGACCGGGTTGCTCAGGAAATGAATGTCAATGAGGTGGAAATCATTTCCGCCTACCGTTCCCCGGCTTACAACGCGCACTGCGAGGGGGCGAAGTCCGGCTCATGGCACCAAGCAAATGTCGCCGTGGATGTGAAATTCCCGGGGCGCGCATCCCAGGTGGCCGCCGCGGCGAGGAATTTACGAAACCGCGGTCTCTTCAAGGGCGGAGTCGGCGGTTATTGGAATTTCACTCACATCGACTCGCGCGGCGAGAATATGGACTGGTGAGCTTCCGCTTCATTTGAAAGCTACACTGAAAGAGCAGAACGCCGCCCTCCCCCCCGGAAAGACGGCGTTCCTTTTTTTGCCCTACCGCAACCCTCACTCGCGGATCTCAGGCAAATTTTATCAACACATAACCAACACCAGAAGTATTCCCCAGATCTTCAGGAGGGAAAGTGATGTTATGCCTATTTTCATGTAGGTAAGATTGCCTACCTCTGCCAAAGAGGCTTAATCCACCAAACCGTGCTGCATGGCATAGCGGGTGAGTTCGACATTGGAGGACATGCCCATTTTCTCGGCGATTCGACTGCGGTAGGTGGCCACGGTCTTGGCGCTCAACGCGAGATCGGAGCTGACCTCCTTGATCGATTTTCCCAGTGCGATGAGCCGGAGCACTTGGAGTTCCCGGTTGGACAGAGCTTCGTGGGAGGTGGCGGCGGATTCGCCGGCGAGCGCGCCCGCCAGTTGCTCGGCAAGCGCCGGGCTGATGTAGCGCCGACCGGTGAGCACCCGCTGGACTGCCGTAATTAGGACGTCCGCCGCACTTTGTTTGGAGACGTAGCCCACGGCACCCGACTTGAGGGCGCGCAGGGCGTAGTCCTTTTCCAGATGACTGCTGATGACGAGGACCGGCAGTGTCGGCTTCTCGACCTTGAGGTCTTGGATTAGTTCGAGGCCGTTGCGGCCGGGCATGTTAATGTCCACCATCGCTAAATCCCAAAGCTGTTCCATCACCGCCGCAAGACCGGATTTGGCATCCTCCGCTTCGCCGATCTCCACGCCTTGGAAATGCTCTTTCAACAAGGAAGCCATCCCGCGTCTCACGATGGCATGATCATCAATGATCAGGATTCTCATGGCGTGAATCGGGTTTGGCGTGGACCGGCAAAGGCAGCTGCAAAGTCACCTCGGTTCCTCTCTCCAAGTGCTGGGCGAGAACCACATGGCCGCCGACGTTTTCAGCCCGCTCGAGCATCCCGATCAAGCCAAGGGACCTCGGATCCTCGATGGCTGCTGGATCGATGCCCTTGCCGTCATCATGGATCATCAGCATAAGCACGTTGTCGCTAACAGAAAGTGCGGCATCGACTTTCCGGGCCTCCGAGTGGCGGGCGACGTTGGTTAGGGCTTCTTGGAAAATCCGGAACACTGCGGTGGAAATTTCGGACGGCAGCACGGGCGGGACGTTCGTAATTAAAATGGAACACGGAATTCCCGCGCGACTGGAGAACTGCTCGGCTTCCTCGGTGAGGGCGGCTGCGAGCCCCAGATTGTCTAACGCACTCGGGCGCAGGCCCGCGGAAATCCGCTGGACCGATGCGATCGTGGTATCCACTAGATTTGAAGTTTCCACCAGCTTGTCGATGATCGGGTCCAACGCACGTTCCTCGCGTTGTTCTAGGCTCCTTTCTACCAAGCGCAGCTGCATTTGGATTCCGGTGAGCAATTGTCCGAGCTCGTCGTGGATTTCTCGAGCGATCCAAGTGCGATCTTTTTCGCGCAGCGACTGCACGTGTGAGGAAAGTTTGCGGAATTTCTCGCGGGCTTGGTCGATCACGGCGACGCGGTCTTGCTCGGCATGACGCCATCCGCTGTAGGCGTGCCGCAGCACCAGAAATAACAGAATGGCGGTGGTGATGACGAAATTAAGACCCTTGAGAGTTTGGATAAAACCGGATTCGGCTTCGTCCGCCGTGGACTTGGTCAGGACCAGATCGGAACCCACGATCCAGAGGCTGGCAGCGATGAAATAGATCGCGACAATTCTCACCTCCGGCAGTAACCAATGACGTGGGGGTCGCGATTCGTGCACCAGATGATCGTGCTCGGGAGCGCGATCAGGCTCAATAGTGACGATGTTTTTCACTATGTCATCCAATAGCCCACGAATTGGGCGAGGTCGAGCGAGGAATTAAGCGATCCGCCCGGCTGTCAATAAGGTCCGCGGATGTGGGGGAGGACCTCGAGTTGATAGAAATTCTGCAACGCCTCCTGCAAGTCCTGCGGCAGCGGCGGGAGCGCGGACACTCCGGCGTTGGCGGAAACTTGCTCCGGTCGGCTGGCTCCGGTGATGACGGTGGTGACGGCCGGGTGATCGAGAATCCAGCGCTGGGCCATTTGCGCCATCGTGAGGCCGGCAGGCAACAGCGGCTTGAGCGCGTCGGCGAGCTCGACGGCTTTCTTATACGGCAGCCCGGCGAAGGTTTCCCCGACGTTGAATGCTTGGCCGTCGCGATTGTAATTTCGGTGGTCGTTGTCCGGGAAAATGGTCGCGGCGGTGAGCTTGCCTGCAAGCGCGCCGCTGGCCAACGGCAGGCGCACGATGAGGGCAACTTTTTTGGCGAGCGCGGCCGGGAACAGGACCTTGGACGGCTTCTGGCGGAAGAGGTTGAAAATGATTTGCAGCGAGGCGAGGCCGGGCTGTTCCAAGCAAAGCAGGGCTTCATCCATCGACTCGACGCTGGCACCGAATTGCCGGATTTTTCCCTCATCGCGGAGTTTGCGCAGCCACTCGAAGACCTCTCCGCGGCGCAGGATCTCGGTGGGGACGCAGTGGAGCTGGGTGAGATCGAGCGCTTCCACCCGGAGTCGCTTGAGCGAGGCCTCGGTGGCCGCGCGGAGAGCGGCCTCGCGGTAGCCCTCCGGATAGAGTTCGGCGGTGCGGCCGAGCTTGGTGGCGACAACAACTTTATGGCCACTTTGTTTCAGGAATTTGCCGATGAGCTCCTCGCTGCGGCCGCCGCCATAGACATCCGCGGTGTCAAAAAAATTCACGCCCGCATCGACGGCGGCGCCGAGGATGGCGAGACACTCGGCCTCATCCACCGCGCCCCAGTCGGAGCCGCCTATTTGCCAACAGCCGAGGCCGATTTCTGAAACCTCAAGGCCGGTTTTTCCGAAAGTGCGCGGGTGCATAAGTGCAAGAGTTAGGGGCGAATTCCAAGGCGAGTCGAATTAATTTAAGCGTAAGTTAAGGATTGTCACTTGGGGGCTGAGACGGCATCTAAAACGGCATGGTTCGTTACCGTCCAAATGTTGCCGCATTGGTCGTGAATTCCGCAGGCAACCTGCTGATTTGCGAGCGCTGGACGATTCCAGGCGCTTGGCAATTTCCCCAAGGCGGAGTCGATGCGGGCGAAACTCTTGAAGAAGCGCTCTTCCGCGAGGTTCGCGAGGAGGTCGGCTTGGAGGCGGAACACTACGAGGTGGTCGATCGCCGCGAAGGCTACCGCTACCTTTATCCACAGGGCGCGCGCGGGAAAAAACTTCGCAAGCACGGCAGTCACGGCCAGGAACAAACCTATTTCCTGTGCCATCTAAGGCCGGATGCGCCGCAGGTGAATGTATGTCAAAAGCAGCGGGAATTCCGCGCCTACCGGTGGATTCTGCCGGTGGAATTCGACCTCGACTGGCTGCCCGCCTTCAAGCGCGACGTCTATCGAGAAGTCATGCGGGACTTCTTTCAGGTGGAGCTCTGACCCATGCCGAGGAGCAGGGCGAGGGCGCGACGGGCAAATCCGAAACGCGACTTCCACGGGCGTTCCGGACGGACGATTTCCCAGCCGGAATTCTCCGCGATTGCGGTTAGCCGGGACGCTGGATTGACGACGGTGACGGCGTCGCAAAGCGCGAGCATCGGCAAGTCCGCGCAGCTGTCGGTGTAACCGTGGCAATGCTGCAATTTGGCGTTTTCAAAATACGACGTGGGCAGTGCTTTTTTCAAGCGCTCCACCTTCGCCGCGCCCTTGTTATTTTCCAAATCCGGGAAAAACAGCCCCAGCTCGACGGGCGTGCCGAGTGTGAGATGAAAGCCGAGTTCGCGGCCGATCTCCGCCACGTAAAACTGCGGGCTGGCGGAGGCGAGGATGAGAAAATGGCCGGCGGCGCGGTGGCATTCCAGCTTTTCGCGCAGCTCCGGATAGATCGACGACGTCAGCGAAGCCGCAAAGTCCCGCGAGTATTCGGCGAGAGTATTGCGATTTATCAGCCACAAGTAACTGAGGAAAACCCGCTTCATGCCGGCCGCCCCCAACAGTCCCGCCAAGGGTAGAAACACCAGAAACACCGGCAGGAAAATTTTCCGCCACGGTTCGCGACGGATGATAAAATGCCGGAATAACAACTGACAGTCCCAAGCGATCAAGGTGCCGTCGAGGTCAAACAAAGCGATGCCCGCCGGCGGCGTTTCGGAAATCAGTGCAGGCACGCGACGAACATCCCGCCATCCGGGCGCGGGATCAAGAAAAGTGTCCTAACTGTCTCAGCCTGGAAGGTGAATGGCATCAGCCCACTGATCTGCCCGGCCAGCCCGATCTTCTCGAAGAAGGCAATGAGACTGCCGAGACCGCCGAAGGGGGTGATGGGCTTCGCGGTGGAATTGAGCCGGAATTGCCGTCCGGGGAAGACAGAATTACAAAGAACTTTGCATCGTTTGGTGAAGCGGCCGTGGTGTGCGGTAACTCGACACAACCCTCCTACCACATGACCTGTAGCCTAACGATGCCTTATCCAACTTCGGTTCTCGGGCTTAACTGTGCTGAGGGATTTTTAATTGTCTCTGTAGGGGGAATCCCAAGCCGGTCATGAACGCGCTGAAACCCGTCAGCGGGCCATCCCCACGTGGGTGAGGAAATCGGGATCTGTTGCCTCGCACGCCTTGTTCGGCTCGGGGGCCCATCCCCAACGTGGGTGGGGAAATCCCGGACGCATCATTCACGATGGCGACCCCGTCCGGGCCATCCCCACGTGGGTGGGGAAATCTGAATTTGGGCACTGGTGTCCAGCGACAATTATAAATCCCCTCAGCGACAATTAAAATTACCCATGCCTAGCGGGTGGAATCGGGGTCTTGAAACGATCTCCCCCCG
>JAYSYA010000182.1:0-11595 GCA_043716765.1 Akkermansiaceae bacterium | reverse complement strand
CGACCGCTATACTCTATCGCCCCGTCGATCCCAAGGCTCCGAAGAGTGAGGAGTGCGTCTTTGAATCGCCCATCGGCAAGGAAGTCTTCGCCTCGGTGAAGGACATCACGAGCGAACTTGTCTTTGCCGAGGACGGTTCAGGCAACTTTGAATTCTCGATTCCGTTGGCCACTGTGTTGCGTCACAGGTACGCCAATGAGCCATGGGGGGCCGTGACCGCCGCGAATCTCGGCAAGCAAGACTGGCATGAAGATAAAACTGTTATTCTGGGTGACCTCGGCATCATCCGCGGCAACGGCGTGCAAAACGTGCAGCGCGTCTGCTGGAACAGCCTCGACACCTGGATGACCAGCGATATACCAAGCGAAGCCCGCTGGAGGTCGCTCAATTGGGGCGTGCTAAAACTCGTGGCTGGCACGCCGGTTCCCACCGTCCCTGGAAAAGGAAACATCAAATGAGATTCTCCATCCGCCATTGTCTGTTTATTGCCCTGCTTTGGGCAGCGTCGTTTATCCAGATGCACGCCTCCGAGCCGGCCAAACTTCCCCCGCTGGCGTGCGCTGAATTGGGGCGTGCTGAAACTCGTTAAAAATGCGCCGGTTCCAACCCTTCCTGAGAAATGAAACTACCAATAATGAAACTACCAATGATCAAACCACTGCTGTCCATCACCACCCTCCTCGCCATTGCTGGCATCGCTTCGGCACTCGATCTGCCGATTCCAACCAGTGGCTATGAGGGCGACTGGCAAACCACCTTCGGCGTCAACATCAAGCAAGGCGGCGGCGAGCACAACGACGTCATGCGGGCGGTGATGATCCGCAGCAGCGAACCGACAAATGTGCTGTATCCAGGTGATTCGGCGTCGTTTACTTTCCAAGTGAGCAATCTGAGCGACCAGAAGATCTCCGCTAAAGGCGTGATCCGCATCGTGCGCTATGAGCTGATCACGGTGGCCGGCCAGGACATGTTCCACGTCGCGCCGCGCAAGCTTGGCGATGTCGGAAAAACCCCGGTGACGATCACGCTCGACGCCAAGGGCTGGCAGAACCTTGAGGTGAAGCTCGCCATTCCGGAAACTTTCGGTGGATACGGATTGGTGCTCGATGTTCCTGGACAATCATCGCTGCTGCTCGGCGGCGTGGTGCGCGCCCTCAAGCCGGACGCGCCGCGCGATCCGAGGTTCCGCCGGCTCGCCATCGATCTCGAAGATCCGGCGGTGATGGTGCGCCTGGGCGCGGCGCCGAACCGCATCGGCATGTCGCCGATCAGTGCCAATGGCGACGACGCTGGCTATGAAGCGGAATACCAGCGTGTCTCAGCCATGCTCCGCAATTTACATGCGGCAAAATTGCCGGTGACTATGGAATTCGGCCATGGCGTGCCCCCGGAAGGGAAAATCCATCCTTTTGGTCGCACTCGGAGTCATCTTGCGCAAAAGACCAAGGCTGGCGAGCTGCGGCCGTATGGCAGCCTTGATCCGAAAGAATCCGACGGCAAGGCGTACGAAACCAACGCCTACAGTGACTACGCCTGGCTGCCCGAATTCGATCCGGTGGCGAAGAAGAACATCAAACGCCTGCTGAAAGAATTCGCCTGGCCTAAAGGCCCGATCATCGCCGTCGATCTGTGGAATGAGCCCTGGAACGGTGCTTCGATCTCGGGCTGGATGTCCGATGACCTGCGCTACCGCGAGATCTTCACCGCCATGGCCGAGGCGGTCGAAGAAGTGCGCAAGGAAGACAAGGCAGAAGTCTGGCTGTTGAGTTGCGACTCGTCGTCGAACACCTTCGATAAGTTCTTCCCCGACGGCAAGGATACTTTCCTAAAGTGGATGGATGTCAGCAGCATCCACTACCAGAACACCGAACCGGTCACTACGGTCAAAGCCTGGGTCGATCGCAAGAACGCCGACGGCACACCTAACCCGACGCGGGTCTGGGACACCGAAAGCTGGGTCGCCAACAGTGACGGCCGCATCGCCAGCGTCATGCCGACCAATTATGCCATGGGCATCGAGCGCGCCGTTGGCATCTGGTCGAACTGGGGTCGCAGCGTGCTGTGCATGACTAACGAGCCGACTATTCGCACTGTAAACGGCGAGCAGAAGATCCGCCAGACCAACGCGTGGTCGGTGACGTCCGCCGTCTGCGCCATGCAGCATTTCATCGGCAATCGGCCCTTCGAGCGCATCCTGTGGCAGGGCCTACCGTTCGCATACCGCTTCAACGGCTATTCAGATGCGCCCGAAGGCGGATGCATTGTGGTGGTCGGCGACACCGAAGCCGTCTTCGGTGCTGGTCGAGTGCCGTTTGGAACGGTAAAATGTCTGGATGAGCTAAAAGTAAAGCACGACCTGTATCGCAAACTTGCGCAACTGGTGCCCGGTTCAGCGGAGCGCGTCGCGGCGGAAAAAAAGTGGAACACCCGGTCGCCGTACAGCGGAGTCACGCTCAGCCTGGCCGATGCCGGCGGTCGCTTCCGCCTCTTCGACTACAACGGTAACCGCATTCCGGCTGTCGGCGGACGCCTAGTGGTGCCGATTGATGACCGGGGTTTCTACCTCGCTACCGACGGCTCGGTGGGCTCGTTCGACGCGCTGAGCAATGCCGTCACCAAGGCCAGACTCGATGGACTGATGCCAGTCCAAGTCGTCGCCCACGATCCAACGGCGCCGATCGGCAAAGGCGGCGCGCTGCGTCTGACGGTGCGAAATCTCCTCGAACGTCCGGTTTCCGGCGCGCTGACGGTGCAGGTTGGTGCGTTGACGGTGCAGGCTCCAGGCAAACTCAGCCTGGCGCCCCGCGAAGTGCAAGAGGTCACGGTGCAACTCAGCGGCACTGCGGATCCGGCGAATGCCTATGCATTGTCGGTCACTGTTGATGCGGGCGCCGACGGCATCGCACTGTCGAGCGAAATCGTGCGCTGCAACGTCATCGCCAAGCGCAGCATCACCATCGACGGCAAGCTCAATGAATGGCAGGGTGTGCTGCCGCAGACCATCACTTCGGACGGCAGCGTCGATCGCACCGATGCCGAGGCCGCGTGGTGGCCGGATAAGCCCTTCAATCCCACCGCCAAAAGTGGTCTCGCCACGGCGTGGCTGGCCTATGACGATCAGAACTTTTATTTCGCCACGCGCATCGCGGATGAAAAGCAGGCGCGCGGCATGATTCGCTTCTCGAACCGCGACGATGATGCTAGCTTCTGGCCAGCAACGGTGATTCCGCTCATCTACGGCAAAGACAAGGACGGTAAAGACGTTGTAACCGGCGAAGGTCCGCCGCTCACTTGGCCGGCAGGCGTGCGGCGTTATACCTACGCCACGTGGGCCAACCTGCCCTTCGGTGATGGCATCGACAGCGTGCAGATCGGCTTCAACGTCCGCGACGAGAACGACAAGCCGTGGTATGCCTTCCCCAAGGGCACCTACCGCCAGTTCACCGGTTATTGGGACACGGATTATGAATATTCACTGCACGCTGTGCGCGCCTCCAAGGGCGGGGGCACCGAGATCTTTCGCCTTGGCCATCCGGATCTGCCGCATAAGCATTTTTTCGATCATTCGCCGCACGCGAAGGGTGAGGGTGAAGCCGCCGGCAAGCTGGTGATCACCCACGTCGGCAACGTGCGTATCGTCGAATGCTCGATTCCCTGGAGCGAACTGCCGCTGGTCCAGGCGCGCATGCAGGCCGGCAAAACGGCAAAGTTCACCTTCCGCGTCAACGACGACGCCGGAGTTGGCTGCTTAGAGCTGCCCCGCGGGCGCAGCGTCTCGCGCATGAACGCGAAGGCGCTCAAGCCGGACTGGACGGTGCACTGGGCGAACGAAGTCGAGTTTGGCTTTGAGAAGACGAATAACGGCAAGGACTCGCGCTGACGTCAACCGAATCATCGAAAGCATCCATCAACCCATGAAATCCCGCACCCTGCACCATCTGTCATCCATCTTGATCTGTGCTTTGACGATGAGCCACACGCACGCCGTCGTGCTGCGGTTCGAGTTCAAGAAACTCGGCAAACAGGACTGGCACGAGGACAAGACGGTCATCCTCGGCGACCTCGGCATCATCCGCGGCAACGGCGTGCAAAACGTGCAGCGCCTTTGCTGGAACAGCCTCGACACTTGGATGACCAGCGATATACCAAGCGAAGCCCGCTGGCGTTCGCTAAACTGGGGCGTATTCAAACTAGTCAAACCGTCGGAAACAAGGTGAATCAGAGCGGGTATTTACCAACATTTCAAGGAGTTTGACATGCTACGAGGGTAGCACCGCATTAAACGGTGAAACTTTTCTCTGGTGCTTTGGGTTTCCTGCCCCGTCGTTTGGGCGGGATAAAGAGCGGCGGGGCAATGGCATAACTTAAGTGTTCCGCCACGCTCCAAAGGTGTCCTGTGAGTTTTGCCGCCATCGCCGGAGTGCGCCTCTGCCCGACGGTCAATACTGCCTCACCCAGGAGGAAAATTTCCACGGCAAAGTGCTGGTGATCCTCTGGACGCCAGCCGCCTGAGAGGAACTTGGATCACATGAATATGAAGACCTATCCATCAGATAAAGCTGTGCGCCCGGATCAGCTCAAGAAGAGTTATTTTCTCATCCGTCTCTGCCAACTGCTGCTGGTGCTCGTCCTGCTTCCGGCAACCAGCTTTGCCGCTGACGGTTGGCGGAGCGATGATCTTGGCCAGCCCGGGGCGCCCGGCAACGCCGTTGAGCACGCGGGATTCTGGACGATCAAGGGAGGTGGTGCGGGTCCGTTCTTTGCCACTCCTGCCTGGGCCGGGCATTTTTTGCATCGCACGGCGGAAGGAGATTTTTCCCTGACCACGCGGCTCCACCTGCCCCGGGGCAAGGGCGGCAGGGCGGGCCTCATGGTCAGGGAAAATATGGAGGCTAAAGGCTGGTTCCGATTCATCCATTTCGATGACGGGCGGATTCGCGGACTCGCACGGTATCCCGATGGGCTGATCAACTGGGGCTATCACAATTCCAATCCCGTGGCGGATGAGTCTGTCTGGTTGCGCGTGGAACGGCGCGGGCGCTGCGTAGTGGCGCGCTGGAGCGTCAATGGCATGGACTGGAGTCTGGTCAGTCCCAGCGATGATCGGTGGGTCACTGACTCCGCTAACTTGGAGGTGGGCGTGGCGGTCATGCGCGACGAGAAAGACCAAGGGCTGGCCGAAGCCGTGGTGAATCAGTTGCGGCTGGAGCCGCTCACCTTAGCGCACCGCACTTCATGGGTCGGTAACAGTGAAGGCGCGAATCCGGGCTGGGTGCAAAACCACATCGCAGCGCTGTCCGTGGCTCCCAACGGGACGGTTTATACCGCATCGGAATGGGATGAAGGCTCCCGCGAGATGGGCATCTATCGCGACGGCCGCGTGATCGGCCGGTTGGAAGGCGGCTTCCATGATGGCGGCCACCACACCGCCATCGCTTGCGACGCGGCGCAGGTGATCATCGCCATCGATGAAGGCGGTAAGGTCGGCCTGCGCCGTTACGCACCCGATGGCCGCAGGTTGGATTGGAGCGGGGGCGGCCAGTTTCGTCCGCTACCGGAAGCCAAGCGCGCCGGTGCCATCGCTCTGGCGGATGACACGCTGGCCGTGTCCGACATGGATTGGCACAAGCCTGAAACGGCGGCTCATGCCCTGCGGATTTACCAGCTCACTCCCGCAGGTCCCGAACTCAGGCAAAGCTGGCCGGTGGAACGAATCGGCCGCGTCGCGGTGGCAGGAGACCGAACGGCTTGGGCCATTCGCCAAGCTCGCGTCGAAGGCTTTCGAGTGGTCGAGCCGGCTCAACTTCTTGCCTTCCAGGTTGGTTCTGACCAGCCGGTGCGACGCATCGAACTGGCGGGCGATCCGAGTGCTCTTGCCGTGGCACCCGACGGCAAACTGTGGGTCGCGGATAATGGTTCCGCCCAGCGAATTTTGATCTACGATGTGTCCGGCAAGGAGCCAAGGCAGGTGGGCTTCTTCGGCGAGGAAAATGGCGTTTATGGAGGCGTGCCCGGCGCTATCGCGGATCGCAAGCTTTCGCCAAAGATCGTCGGCATCGGATTTGACGCCGATGGAGGCACGGTGATCGGCGCGGATGGCTGGAGCTGGTGCGGCACGGACATTCGGAGTTTTTCCAAAGACGGCGCGTTGCGGTGGCGGCTCGTCGGTCTGCATGGCGTGGTCGATATGGGTGGCTTCGATCCCGGATCGGAACATGACATTTTCAGTGGCTCGGAACACTTCACGCTGGATTGGTCCAAGCCCGGAGCGCCGGGCTGGAACTATGCGGGCTATACGTTGGACCCGTTTCGTTTTCCCGAAGATGCCCGTCTGATCAAAGGACAGTATAGTCGCGAAAGCACGCGGGTGCGACGTGTCCAAGGGAAGCGACTTGCTCTGGTGAGTGATCTCTATTCGGAGCACCTGGCCGTGTATCGGTTCGATGCCCAGCACGGTGAAATCGCCATTCCCTGCGCCCGGTTGGTGGCGAAGGGAGGCGGTGCGCCTTACGCTCCGCAGGGGCCATGGCTGTGGATGGATGCCAATGGTGGCGGGCGTTATCAGGCCGCTGAATTTATCTCGCTCCCGGCTGCGGGCCGGGACTCGACCTCGATTCCGCCGGAGATTTATGGGTCGTTGGCTCGAAAATCCTTCGGTTGCGCTTCGCGGGTTTCGACCCACGCGGTGCACCGACCTGGAATCCCACGCCGGAGGTCACGGAACGTCCCGCAGTTTTTCCGTCAGGAGGCGGTCATGAGCTGAAGCAGGTTCTCAGTCGTCCAGAAAAGAATCAGCTCTGGCTGAGCGGCTGGGGCGAAGGACGGGCGAATCCCGTGAACTTTTTTGCCAGCGCTGGATCGCTGCTGACTCGCTTTCATTTCGATGCGGCCACGGCCCGCGCTGAGGGACAGCCGACGGTCAGCATTCCGTTGCCGACCGATTTCCTCACGGGCGAGCAGGTGACGCGCAGCTTCGACGTCGCCGGAGATTATGTTTTTACCGCGGATCAATTCGACGCCCGAGTCTTCATTTACGAAGCTCGATCGGGTGCTCTCGTTCACACCCTAACGCCGGGACCGGAAGTGGGCGGGCGTAGTGGCTGGGTGGACATGGGCTATGGCGTGAGCACCATCCACCGCAAGAACGGCGAGTATGCCGTGCTGGTCGAAGACGACGGCTTCGGCAAGCTGATGTTATATCAATGGAATCCTGCTACGGCCAAAGTTCCGGCATCGCCAAAGGTGCGGATCGAGAACGGCGCGCTCGCTTGGGATCCCGACGAAACGGTGGGAAGCTGGACTGTGCGAGCCGTTGGTGGCGCAGGCACACGCGTCCTCGTACGCAATCTTCGCACGCCCCATTTCGCGGATGTCACGCTGCTAGAAGGAGCCCGACGCTACGAAGTCGTGGCGGTGAACGCGGCCGGCTTGTCACAACCTTCACAGCTCATCGAACTGCATGCCCGATCCGCTGGTGAAAAACTTTCGCTGAAACCCATCGGCAGCGACGTGAAAGCTGCCGCTGAATCCGCGAAAGCCCTGGATGATGATCCCGCGACCTTCAGCTACACGGAGGATCAAAAATCCTGGGTCGGGGTCAGTCTTCCACCATCGGCCCGACCATCGCGCGTCCGCCTGCTGCCGCGTCAAGGCCTGGGAGCGTGGCTGTGCCAGGGACAAATCGAGGCCTGTGCGGGCGATCCCGTCAAAGGACCATGGACCCCGTTGTTGACCGTGGAGAGCACCACGGGCGACGGCTGGCAGGAGTTCGCCATCGCTGATCAACGCGCTTGGGCGCACCTCCGCTGGCGCTCCGCCAATGGCCGCCACAACGTGCTGTCGGAAATCCAGGTGATGGGAGAAGCATCCACTGCCCGATGATCGCGATGGTCGCCAATTACGCTTCCAATTTGCAGGCGCCTGGCTCTGGCGTATTCAAACTCGGCAAGCCGTCGGGAATAAAATGACTCCAGCTATGCTTCCACAATAATGCCATCATATGCACTCTCGTTGCCTTTGCTTTTCTGATGACGCAGACCTCTCCAAAGCGGCGGCAATAATATGAATTACGTCCCGTAAATCGAGTTCACATATTCCGCAATAAAATCGACTAACCAGGAGTTCTATTCATGAACAGCCACCCGACGACAATCTCCCGACGTTTTTCCAACTGCCTCCTTTGGATGGCGGCTCTCTATCCGTGGCTCGGAGGGAATCTTCTCGCGGACAGTGTTTCGACAAAAAATGTCGGCCCGCTGCCGAAGCCGGCGACGGTCTGGGGAGTCAAGCCGGCACGGTACGGCTTGGACAAGCCGTATTTCATGGTGGACAACCTGTCGGGCATGACGCAGCGGTCGCAGACGGATTCGCTGCAGGTGGTGCAGATCGGCGGTAGCGCGCCGGCCAACATGCTTTGGCCCGGAGAACCGGCCACCATCGTGGTGCAGGTGGTCAACAAGACCGGCCAGCCGCTACGGGCAACGGGCAAAATCGACATCATCCAGTATGGTTTGCTGACTTCCATGGAGGACATGTTCCAGATCTCGCTGCGGAAGATCGCCGACGCGGGTTCCGTGCCGGTGGCGGTGGATATTCCCGCGCAGGGTTTTCAGGATTTGAAACTGGAGCTGCCCATTCCCGAACGGTTCGGTGCTTATGCGTTGGTTTTGGATTTGCCGGGACAGGAGCGTTTGCTGGTGGCCAGCTTGGTGCGCACGTTCAAGAATCCACCGCTGGGAGACAGCTACCGCCTGTGCATGGACATTAACAACGTGCCTGCGTTGGTGCGACTGGGGGCAGCACCCAACCGCGTCGGTTTTGCGTTCCGTTCGCCGGGCGATGCCGACTACGAATCCTACTACCAGCAGTCAGTGGACAAGTTGCGGGAGTTCAAGGCCGCCGGCTTGCCGGTGATCGTGGAGTTTGGGCACGAGACGCCCATGGAGGGAAAACTACAGCCGCTGGGGCGCCCGCGCACGTTCATCGAGGATCGCGGAGGCAAGGCGTTCAACCCCGGAAAATACATCGGCGACATCGCGTGGCTGCCGCAATACGACGCTGATTTCAAAGCCTGGGTGAAGCGCGTGGCGCTGGAATTCGGCTGGCCCAAGGGACCGATCAACGGCATCAAGCTTTGGAACGAGCCGTGGGAGGGAATGTCGATCGCCTGCTGGGGCGCGGACATCCCCCGGTTTCGCGAGATCTCCGTGGCGATGTGCGAGGGCGTCGAAGAGGCCCGTCGCGAGGGTGGGGTGCAAGTGATGCTGGGCGGCTGCGATTCCACCGCCAACACGTTCGACAAGTATTTTTCCGATGGCAAAGACGACTTCCTCAAGAGGCTCGATTTCGTGAGCATCCATTACCAGGGCTTGAGCCCCGTGGCGGGTGTGAAGAGTTGGGTTCACCGCAAAGGCCCCGATGGCCAGCCGTCGCGCGTGAAAATTTGGGACACGGAGAGCTGGTGCGCGAATTCGGACGATCGCATCGCTGGCACGTTGGCCGCCATGTATGCGGCGGGTCACGACCGGCTCGTTGGCATACACAGCCAGCACGTCGTCGCCTCCGAAAGTGAAGTCCAGATTCGCACCGCCACGGGGACCGAACGCCGCAAGATCACGCAAGCGTGGCCGGTGGCACCCGCCGTCGGCGCGTTGCAGCACTTCATCGGCAATCGCGAGTTCGACCGCATCCTGTTCCCGGGATTGCCGTGGGTTTTCGCCTTCAAGGGCAACCCTGGCAAAGGCGGCTTGATTGACGCTGATGATGGCACGCTGGTGATCGTGGGCGACATCACCCCGGTGTTTGGTCAGGGGAACGTGCTGTTTCGTAACGTCCGCAGCCAGGAGGATGTCGCCGCTGTGCAGCCGCTCTACCGGCAACTGGCGGCGCTGCCAGTGAATGCTCTGGAACGGGTCGAGCTCGAGCGGAAGCTGGCCCGCCGCGCGGTGTATCGTGGCGGGACGATGGTGTTGGCAGATAGGAGAGGCCGCTACGGAGTCTTCGATGAGTATGGCAACCCGATGCCGGCGAAGGATGGAAAGCTGGTTGTGCCGATCAGTGACCGTGGTTATTACCTGCGCGCCAATGGCCAGCCCGGCTCCTTCGCCGAACTCCTCCAGGCGGTGCACCAGTCGCGCATCGAAGGATTCCAACCCGTTCACTTCATCGCTCACGACCTCACGCGACCGCTCTCCGACCAATCGGTGCTGCGGGTGGACGTGGTGAACTCGCTCAATCGTCCCGTCACCGGCGTGCTCCAGGCCCGGCTCGGAAAACTCAAACTTCGCCCGCTGGACAAGGTGACGCTCGCCCCGCACGAACGACGCACCCTCGAGCTGCGCCCGGAACACGCCGAGGCGGAGCCGTCGAATGAATACCCGCTCTCGCTGGAATTCGACGCCGGTGCCGACGGTCTCGCATTTCACTATGAGCGGATGCATGTCAATTTCATCGCCCGTCGCACCATCACCGTGGACGGACGGCTCGATGACTGGCAAGGCGTCCTGCCGCAGACGATTTCGAGCGATGGCACGATCAACCGCACCGAGGCCGAAGTCGCCTGGAAACCGTTTGAGCCCTTCAGCCAGAACGCGCAGAAGGGGCTGGCCACGGCCTACCTGGCGCACGACGACCAATACTTTTACTTTGCCGCCAAGGTCGCCGACGACACGCCCGACGGCGGCACCATGCGCTTTGAGACGCGGGACGACGACTCGTTCTTCTTCCCGGAAAAGGTCTGGCAAACCGCCAAGTCCGGCGGCTCGAGTGAACTGGTTGAGGTCACCTGGCCGGCGGGAGTGCGCCGCTACAGCTACGCCAAGAATCCTTATCTGCCGGCGGGCAACTCGCCCAACTTCGACAACATTCAGATTGGATTCAACGCCGTGCCTGACGAAGAAAAGCCGTGGTATTCCCACCCGCCGGGAACCTTCCCCGGATACGCGGGCTACTTTTGCACCGACTACGAATACGCCTTGAACCAGGTCGCGCCGGCTTACGGCGGCGGCACCGAAATCTGGCGGCTGCGACATCCCAAACTTCCCTTCAAGCATTTTTATCCACGCCAGCCCAAGGCGCCTTTCGAAGGCCCGGTCCGGGAGGGCCGGCTGGTGATGCGCCACGAAGGCAGGAGCCGCATCGTCGAGTGCGCGATTCCGTGGGGCGAAATTCCGCACGTCAAGGCGCGGCGCGACGCCGGACAGACGCTCAAGTTCACTTTCCGGGTCAATGACAGTGCCGGGGTCGGCTGCCTGGAGCTGGCCAAAGAGCGGAGCGTCTCGAAGCAAAACAACTTCGCGCTGCTCGTGAGATGGACCGAGCATTGGGCGAACGAGGTGGAGTTTGGCTTTGAGAAGACGGATAACGGCAATGGCTCGCGCTGACGTCAACCGAATCATCGAAAGCATCCATCAACCTGTAAACTTCATCGGTATGTGGCGTTGTTTTTCTGCGCTTTGTGGCTCTCAGGCATTTTCTTGTCGGTAAGAAGGCTAATTTTGCCCATCCCCCGAAAATGTACAATAGCCAGGTTATGAGCGTTTCATTTTAGCCCGCTCCCTTAACTTTTTCGCTGGGGTTCACTTTCCGCCGAGCGAA
>JAYSYA010000181.1:0-11616 GCA_043716765.1 Akkermansiaceae bacterium | reverse complement strand
GCTACCGTCCGGCTACCGGGCGATCAACACCGGCCGCGGTCGGTATTACGAATACAATGACACCTATTACCAACAAAGAGGGTCCGGCTACGCCATCGTGGGGCGCCCCTATTGATTCGAACAAACCTCAACCCCTAACCTACTACGATCATGAGCCTAGGAACCATCATTCTCATCATCCTCATCCTTGCCCTTCTCGGCGCGCTTCCCACTTGGGGACACAGTCGAAACTGGGGCTACGGCCCCAGCGGCGGATTGGGTCTCGTCATCATCATCCTGATCATCTTGGTGCTGCTTGGAAGAATCTGACTCAGGCCGGCCCGAAGTCGCGGAATGAAGCAGAGGGTAGCGTCTCGACGCAGAAAGCGCTCGGGACAGTCTCTGGCTCAGTTCGCAGTCGATCATTTTCCAGATAAATCCCTCCAAGCGCGCGTCCCGCCTGTTATTGAAAACAGGCGGGACGCGATGTTTCAATTACCTCTTTTACCTCCCGTTCGTTCATCCGACTCATCATTTTTAGGAACCTCCTGACGTTGCGGAGCTGCCTGGCGTTGTGGAACTTCTTGACGTTGCGGAGCTGCCTGGCGTGGAACTTCTTGTGGGGCTGCCTGACGTTGTGGAACTGCTTGGCGTTGCGGAATTTCCTGACGTTTTGGAGCTGCCTGACGTTGCGGTGCCTCGTGACGTTGTGGAGCTACCTGACGTTGTGGAGTTGCCTGACGTTGTGGAGTTTGGCGGGTCGGAGGGGTGGCTTCCCGGCCGGGCGCGGACTGTCTCGTCGATTGAGGCTTTTCCTCCGGCTGCGCGGACTTCCGCTGCGGCTGTGCTGTGTCGTCACTACCGGATTTCACGTTACCCTTGGAAGTCACTGAGGGCTCGCCCCTACGGCTCGTTTTTGTCCTATCGTCGGATCTGGTGTTGGTAGCATTTGCCGACGGTTGCGGATTGCGCTCTGCGGCCGTAGGGAGTTCACGCCGTTGTCCAGGCTGCGTGCGCGTTTCACGGCTCGGCTGGTCTGCATTTGCAGCGGTCCCTTTCACGTCGCGCCGGTCCGTCCGTCTGGCGTTCCTCGTTTCCAGATCGGCGGCATTGCGGCCGGACTTCGAGGCTTGGTCATCGGTGCGCTCGCTCGTGGCGATGTTTCCTCTCTCGGGAATTCTTCGTTCGACCCGCGCCGGGGGTCCGCCGTTCTTCTCGGCACGGATTTCCCGCGAAGCGGCCACTGGCGAGTGATCCACCTTCATGCGGGAGGCCTCGCTGCGGCTGGTCCTACCCGCCGTCGCACGATCGGCGCTCGTCTCACGTTGCATGCGCTCGCGGCCGAAGCTGCGAATCTCCTTGCTCTTAGACGCGAATTGCTCGCGCTCGCTGGCGCTCACTTGTTGGAACCGCCGGCCTTCGTCATTGCGGTTTTCCACCATGCGGTCATAGCGCTCCGCCAAGACATAACCTGCCTGCGCGCGATCCTGCAGCGAAAGCTGGTTCAGTGCAGCCCATGTTCGTGGCGGGCGGGCGAATTCATTGTCCCGGCGGTAATGGTAATCGCGCTGACGGTCGCTGAACCAGTTTCTATCCAACCGGTTTTCCCAGCGATTGTAGGCAAAAATCGGGTCGAAGCCGCGATTGCGCCAGCCATAGTCATGCGAGGCATAATAGCGGTTGCGGTAACCCACATCATAATAGTCCCCGAAGTAATAGTGGCAGTAGTTCGGCCTCACAAACAAATGGTTTGAGAATACCGACAGCACGATTGCCGTCACCGGCGAGTAGTGAAAACCCGGCTGCTCGCAATAGTCCCTGCGGAAACGCACCGGCGCGAAGACCACCCCGCGGTTCACCACCGGATAGTCCCAATACCCGTCCACATACACATGGCCGTATGGCGTCCAGCGGTAGTAGGAAGGGATCCAGCACCAGTTCTGCCGGGCTTCCACCCAATGGCCAGCACGCCAAGCGTAGCGCTCCTCCCGGTATTGCCAGGTTCCCGGGATCCACGTCTGCTCGTCCGAGGATGCGGCGATGTTCGGGCCAGCTTCCACGCTGCGTGGCGGTTCCGGCAGGTAGGTCACCTCAGGCGCTTGCGCGTCCTGCCAATAGCCGGCCGTCCATTGGTGCCCCGTGTCCACCTTGGACCAGTAGCCTGGAACCCATTCCCGGCCCGGCGGCAATTTTCTCCACACCCCGCTGATCCACAAATAGTCGTTCTGTTCCTCATCCCAGCCCCAATAGCCCGGGATCCAAGCTACGTTGTCTCCCGCTGGACGTTGGTCCGGCTGGATCTCTTCAATCAATTCCGGTGGCGCTTGGGGCACGGTGATTCCTGGTTGGGGATCAAATACCACCGTCTCTGCAAACGCTTCGTGGATCGGCCCCCGCGTCAACACTTCGACGCCATCACCGTTCGCGGCTGGCGGTGCCGTCTGGGCCAACGCCATGGTTGTTCCCAATGTGATTCCCGCACTCATCACGAGCGCGGCACCGCATCTTTCCCACCAATGTTTTTTTAAGTTCATAATATTGTTCTGCGATTTCGAGTTACCGCGTAGACGGGTCCCATGACTCACGGATTCATTATTTTCTCAAATTGACCGATTAGACGACGACTCGGCGGCCGAATCCTCATTTCAATCCCATTTGCCTTTCTTCCGCAACATTTTGGGATACCAGTGTCGCCTCAAGATGACGACCTTCCCATCACCTCACCGACTTCGGCCTAGACTGCTGGCGTTTGCTGCCGCCGCACTTCTGACCTCCCCGTCCTGCATCTCGGCTCCCGGAAATCCCCCATCCTCGCATGCTGCCGTCGAGCGGCGACCGACCAAAGCTGCCTCCTCCCGTAGCCGGTCGCCAAAGCCGCCATACCCGGATCCGCGCTATCGACCGCCGGTCGATTTCGCCGAACTCCGCGCGGTCGCCCGCCAAGTGGCCAAGTCCACCGGCCGCGAGATCCACTGGCGCCTGGCCCTCGGCGCCGACCCCGGGCCTTTGGCCATCATCCGTGGCGGCCTGAACGAATGCACGATCTTGATCCATCCGGTCGCCGCCCGCAAGCTGCCACCTAACACCTGGGCATTCATCTTTGGCCACGAATTCGCCCATCTGGTCGAAAACCTCGGCAACCACTCCCAGAACAACCCCGCCAACGAACTCAAAGCCGATATCGCCGGAGCCCGCTATGCGATGGCGGCCGGCTATCGGATTGAATCCTTTTTAGGCTGGGTCCTCACCGAACCGAACCACAAGACCAAGTCCCACGGCTCCCTGCGTGACCGCGTCCACGCCATCGCCGCTCACTTCAATGTGCCCCGCAACGTGATTCACGCCCAAGAGCAGCGCTACGCGAAATACCGCGCGTCGCATTAGGAACTCGGCCACAAATAAACAACCAATTTAGGAATTCAATGCGAGTGCGGCGACTAGCTCGCTCGCCTTGGCCGGGAGGATTTTCCAGGAACCATTTGCCAAGCCCCTTGAGCCGAACCATGCAGGTCTTCGTAGGGAATCATCTCTTTCTTTGTCAGGCGGACGCCTTTGGGGTAATCGGAATCCGACGGGATGCACGCCTTTGTAGGTCATGCCTGCTGCCATGCCCAGGGCGTGTTCGACGGTGAGTAGCGGGTCGCCGTTCCAGTAGTTTTCCAAAACTCCGAAGACCCGCTTGACCGGGTTGTATTTGCTGTGATAGGGCGGATAGCACGCCAGCCGCACGGTCAAATGGCGGGGTAGGCTCGGAATATTTTAAACTATTTTTGAGAGTTCCCCGCCGCAGGGAGCAGAGCTTCCATCCCCCACCGGCAGCAGCAGAGCGTGCCGCAGTCCGGAGCGCACGACTCGCCCCCACAAAAAAACGGCAGCCCTCGCGGACTGCCGTTTTCAAATCAATTTCTAACTCGAGGAATCAGATTCCCTTTTTCACGACGTCGGTGAGGAGGTCGATGACGCGGTTGGAGTAGCCCCACTCGTTGTCGTACCAGCTAACGAGCTTGAAGAACGTCGAGTTCAGCTCGATGGAAGAGCCGGCATCGAAGATCGACGAGCGCTTGTCGTGGATGAAGTCGGTGGAGACCACTTCGTCGCCGGTGACGCCGAGGATATCCTTGAGGTAGGTGTCGGACGCCTTTTGCAAGGCGGCGGTGATTTCCTTGAGGGACGTCGGCTTGGTGGTCTTCACCGTGAGGTCGACGACGGAGACGGTGGGGGTCGGCACGCGGAATGACATGCCGGTGAGCTTGCCTGCCACTGCCGGGCAAACGAGCGCCACCGCCTTGGCCGCACCGGTGGTGGACGGGATGATGTTGATGGCGGCGGAACGGCCACCTTTCCAATCCTTCTTGGAGGGACCATCGACGGTTTTTTGGGTCGCGGTGTAGGAGTGGATGGTGGTCATCAGACCTTCCTCGATGCCGAAACCTTCCTTGAGAAGGACGTGGACGATCGGCGCAAGGCAGTTGGTGGTGCAGCTCGCGTTGGAGATGATGTGGTGCTTGGACGGATCGTATTGATCGTGGTTCACGCCGACCACGAAGGTCGCGTCCTCACCCTTGGCAGGTGCGGAAATGATGACTTTCTTGGCACCGGCGGTGATGTGACCTTTGGCTTTTTCCGCTTCGGTGAAGAGGCCGGTGGACTCGATGACGACTTCCACGCCAAGCTCTTTCCATGGCAGACCTTCCGGGCTGCGGGCGCTGACGACTTTGATTTCGTGGCCGTTGACGACGATGATGTCGTCTTCTTCCAGCTCAGGGGAGGACTTTTTCGAGGAAACTGTGCCAGCGAAGCGACCCTGAGTAGAGTCATACTTCAGGAGGTAGGCTAGGTTGTCGGCAGGAACGATGTCGCCGACGGCGACGACGTTGAAGGTGGTTCCGAGGTGGCCTTGTTCGACGAGGGCACGGAAGACAAGGCGTCCGATGCGGCCGAATCCGTTGATGGCGATAGTAGTCATACTGTATTTGGAGGAAATGCCGATGCGGCTTCTCCGCCCGACGGCGGAATTGTGCACGCGGAGCGCCAACCGTCAATCTTCGGGGTCAAAACCGCAGGAATTCGCGAAATCCCGGGGATTTTTGGCCGAAAAAGCGGGTCTACCAGTTCGGAAGACCCGCTTGCGAGAGCAATGCGGCGGCCATGGAACCGCAGGCCGGAACTACTGGGGAGGGACGGTTTCCTTGAGTTTATCCGCCGCTTTTTCTGCGGCCGCGGCAGCGTCTTCCAAGGCTTTCGCCGCAGCGGCCCTGGCGGCTTCAGTCGCTTGGCTGGCGTCTTCGCTGACTTCGGAGGCCCTTGCCTTAACTTGATCGCTAGCTTTTTCAATCGCCGCTTTCGCGTCAGTCTTCGCATCATCGAGTTTTTTGTGGGTCTCCTTGGCCATTTCCCTCATGCCTTCCGCCATTTGTTCGGCACCGGCTTCCATTTTTTCGGAGGCGGTTTTCTTCGCCTCGCAGGCGGCGAACATGACGGGCAGGGCGAGCACGGGAATCCAGAGTTTGGTTTTCATGATGTGATAGGTTAGTTGGTGAGATCGTAACAATTTCAAGTGCGGTGAAAATGCAAGGTAACTGATACTGATGACTTGTCAAAGAATCGAATCCCCATTGGGGAGGCTTGAGATTTCAAGGTTTACGGGCCACCGCAACCTGCCAAGATCGTGCGCGTGCACCCACCCGAAAAACGCCGCGCCGGCATCCTGATTCCAGCTTTCACCCCACGCCGCGAGGGCGATCTCGGGATCGGCGATACGCTGGCCTTGCGGGAATGGATCGACTGGGCCGCAGAGCATCAGGTGGGGTTCATCCAGCTCCTGCCGATCAATGAAAACGGCATTGAGGAAAGTCCTTACAGCGGCATTTCCTCGGTCGCGCTGGATCCGATTTACCTAGCCTGCGAGGAGGCGGAAATCCCAGGGCTGACCAAGGCCGACATTGCTCTGGCGCGGGATCACCTGCAAGGCGCACAGATGTCGCCACTGGTGAATTACCCGGTGGTGCGAAGCGCGAAACGCAACCTACTGGAACTCGCGTGGTCGAGATTTGACCACGCGGAATCCGCGCTGGCGGACGAGTTCGCGCAGTTCAGAAAACAGGAAGACGAGTGGCTAGCTGACTACTGCTTGTTCCGCTATCTGATGGAACACCACGGCGGGAATTTGACTTGGGACAAATGGCCGGATGCCTGCCGGACGCCAAAAAATGCGCGGGAGTTCATCGACAAACAACGTGCGCGGGACGCGGCCGTGGTGGATGACCGGCTCGGGTTTTTCGCGTTCGTGCAGTGGTTGTGTTTCCGCCAATGGCTGGCTCTGCGCGCCCATGCGGACCTGCGTGACGTCAAGCTGATGGGCGATGTGCCCATCGGGATCAGCTGGCATTCGTGCGATGTGTTTTTCCACCAAGAAGAGTTCCACCTCGACTGGTGCGGCGGCTCGCCATCCGAGGGAAGCAGCCAGGACGATCCGTTTTTCCAACAATGGGGCCAGAACTGGGGCATTCCGCTCTATCGCTGGGATCACATGCAGGCGAACGGGTTTACCTGGTGGAAAAATCGGATCGCGCGGCTGACACGGATTTTCCAAATCTTCCGGCTCGACCACATCCTCGGTTTCTATCGGATCTACGCCTTCCCCTGGCGGCCGGAGCGCAATCACGAATTCATCGGACTCAACCACGAGCAAGCGGCGGCGATCAACGGCGGACGCCTGCCCCGCTGGTTCCTGCGGCCTGACGACACGGTGGAAAACAAAGCCGCCAACCGCGACGACGGAGATGTCCGGCTGCGCGCCATTCTCACAGCGGCGGAGGGTTGCGAAGTCATCGCGGAAGACCTCGGCTGGGTGCCCGAATACGTCCGCCCGCATCTCGCGGATCTGGGGATCACCGGCTATCGAATTCCGCACTGGGATTGCAACGAGCACGGCCACCCCACTCCCGGCAACGCGTTTCCGGAAAACTCCTTCGCCACCTATTCCACCCACGACCACGACCCGATCAACGGGATCTGGCGCGGCTGCCTCGGGGCCATCCAAAACCACCATGAAAATCCAACAGAACAATCCGGCTGGGTCGTGGGCGGCGCGCAGAACACGCTGCGAATCCTCGCCGAGTTCGCCGGCATTCCGATAGGCGATCACGCGCCGTGGCCGCCCTTCACCGAGGGCGTCCGGCTGCGGCTCATCAAAGCGCTGTTCGCCTCCAACTCGCGCTACGCCGCCTTGATGATTACCGAGCTCTTCACCCTCGACGAGCAGTTCAACCACCCCGGCACTTCCGGCGGGGAAAACTGGCGCTTCCGCCTGCCGTGGACGCTCGACGAGATCCGGGCGGACCCCGAACTGGAAAAAAGCTGCCAGAAATTCGCCTCCCTCATCAGCATCACCGGGCGGGCGTCAGCAAGCTCAGCCCCTAACTGAAAGAACGCCGTCTGACAGAATCCGCGCCCGCAGGCCGCCACGGAAATTCGTCTTGAGAAATTCCTCCGCGCCGGGAGCGACCGCCTCGTCCATCCAGTAACAGGGTTTGCATTCCTCGCTGGCTTCGAACTCGATCCCCTGGAAACGGAAGCGCTTGCCGACCCATTCTGCCAGATCGACTCCGCGGACGATTAGGTTTCTGCGAAAGAGCGAACTGGAGAGTTCCGGCAGCGAAAAACGGTCGCGCACCGCTTGCACGGCGTCGGCGTCGAAGAAAGTCACCTGTCCCTTGAAGTCCGGCTTGTAGCCGAAATAGCGGTCGTCGCGCAGGCCCATTCCTGCCACGCACTCGACTTCCGAGACGCCGCGGATGCCGTGGTCGAGGCGTCCCAGCTCGTGGCGGCTGCGGAAATCATTGCCCTCGGAAATCCAGATTTCCAGCAGCTCCGCCTGCCACTCGGGAATTGGCTCCCCCGCCCTGCCGGTCTCCGCGGATTTGTTATCCGGGCCGACCCACTCGCTGCGGCCGTCGGCGTAGGTTTCCTTCTTCCAAACCGGCAGCTCGTATTTCAGCCGCTCCATGATCGTGCGGGCGGCATCAAACGCCGGTCCGCGGTGAGCGGACGCGACGCCGACCCACACTGCGGCTTCGCCGATCTCCAGCGGTCCGGTGCGATGCGCCGCCTGCGCCGCGAGGATGCCGTGGCGCGCCGCCTCTTCTTCGAGGATGCGCTGGCCCGTCGTGATCACCAGCGCGGGATACGCTTGGTATTCCAAGTGGCTCACCGCTTGCCCGGCGTTGTGATTTCTAACTCTCCCGTCGAAAGTGACCACCGCCCCGGCAGCGGGATCGCGGAGTTCCGCCGCCAGCGACGCGATGTCGATGGCTTCGTTGACGAGTGAAAATCTAATGGACATGATGGAACTTCTAACCGCCCGACATCGGAGGGAGCAGGGCGACGCTGTCGTCGTCCGCAAGCGGATGATCCCAAGACACAAATTCGTCGTTCACCGCGACGCGGAAATCCGCAGTGGAGAGCCCCAGCGCGTGGGCGGCATCGAGCTCCGCGTAAAGCGCGGCCGGGGTGGCCGCAGCGCTGGTGACGCGCTCGTCCGGGAGTCCGCGACGCTCGGCGAGCAGGCCGTAGTAACAGATGGAGAGGATCATGGCTTGTTCGCGGTGGCCCAGTCTTCGGGCGTGTTGGCGTTATCGAGCGCGCGCGGCGTCACTGGATCTAGCAAGCGGCAGTCATTGCGAATCAGGATCTTTCTGGGGCAGCGGAAATCATCGGCTTGCGCCTGCTCGAGAATGGGCAGCGCCGCTTGCGAATAGAGCGTGCACAGCGGCTCTGGCAACCCGTCGAACTCGCTGCGATAGGCGAGGAATTTCTCGTCGGTTTGTTTCGATGAGATCAAATGGGCGAGCGTTGCCGCATCCAGCCGTGGCAAGTCGCAAGCAAGGACGAGCCAGTCGGCGGCCGGGTCCAGACGCATGCCGGTCACGATCCCGCCGATCGGCCCGACACTGGCACCTTCGCGATCACGGACGATCTCCGTGCGATCAAGACCGGCCGGGATTTCCTGATCGTGGCGGAGGGAAATGGCGACCGTTTCGCACCCGGCCTCGCGCAGCAGATCATGGCAGCGCCGCAGCAAAGTCCGGCCGTCCGGATGGACCAGCGCGGCCTTGTCCCGGCCCATCCGCGAGCTGCGGCCACCTGCTAACACGAGACCACGGAGTTTCTGTTTGGAATTCATGCGTAAAAATCTCCTGACTTGCCGCCGGTTTTGGAGATGAGCCGCAGATCGTGGATGCGGATCGCCTTGTTCATCGCCTTGCACATGTCGTAAACGGTGAGCGCTGCGACGCTGGCACCGGTCATGGCCTCCATCTCGACGCCGGTCTTGCCGGTGGTTGAAACCTCGCAGCGGATGGCGATTCCGGTCTCGTTAGGGATGATTTGGAACTCACAGTTCTCGACTGGCAGCAGATGGCAAAACGGGATCAGCTCGCTGGTTTTCTTCACCGCCATCGTGCCCGCAATGATGGCGGTTTGGAACACCGGCCCTTTCGGCCCTTGCAGGTCGTTGTTTTGAAACCTCGCGATGATTTCCGTGCCTAACTCCATGCGCGCCTCGGCGACGGCGGTGCGGCGGTTCGCGGATTTCCCGGTAATGTCCACCATCGTCGGTTGGCCCTCGCGGACGTGGGTGAAGTTAGAAGGATCGGGAGAGGTCGGATTCATAGCCATGGAGTGAATGGGAAAGCGGTGGAAATGGCGTGCACTCCGCCCTGCGGGGGCAGGGTGACGAATCCGTCGCTGTTGAGCAAGCCGATGAAATCGCCGCTATTCCCCGTCGCCGCAGGTTCGGCCCGGCCATCGGCGCGGAGCGTGACGGGCAGATGGCGGGTGAAGTTAGGAAGCTGCATCGCGCGGTCGGCCATGACCACGCGGCGGACTGCTAGACGCGGCAGCCCGGATGCCACGGTGAGCGCCGGAAACACGAACGCGTGAAGCCCGGTCAGCGCCGAAACCGGATTGCCCGGCAGCGCCATGATCACTTGGCCGCCCGGACCGATCCAGCAGCCGGCGGGCTTCCCCGGACGCTGCGCCACGCCGTGGAAAATCTCGCGGCAGCCGAGGCCCGCGAGAAGCGCGGGGACAAAATCGCGCGCGCCTTTCGAGACAGCTCCCGTTAGGATCAGCCAGTCGTGGTTGGCGAGAAGTTTTTCGATGACCGGCCGGGCGGCGGACATCTCGTCGTTCAAGACTCCGACGTGGCGCGGCGGATAGCCGCCGAGTTTCAGTGCGGCGGCGAGCGAATGGGCGTTGGATTGGCGGATCTGATGAGGCGCTGGAGACTCATCCACGCCGACGAGTTCGTCGCCGGTGGCAATCACCGCGATTTTCGGGAGGCTCGAAACATCCAGCCACGCCGCGCCGCAGGACGCCGCGACGCCGATTTCACGCGAGCCTAGCAGGACACCGGACTCCAACAGAATTTGCCCCGCTGCGGCATCGCTGCCAGCTAGATGGATGAAACGCCCCGCGACCGGAGCAGCGGATTCTGAAAATCTCACGAAGCTTGGATCACTGCCGGTCACTTCTTCGATCGGCACGATGCAGTCGGCACCGGACGGACAAGGCGCGCCGGTCATCACTTCCACGCAAGTGCCGATTTCTGCGCAAAGAGAGACCGCCCCCCGTCCAGCCGGAGCGGAATCCGTCACTCGAAATGAGCGGTGCCCCTCCTGCCAATCCGCAAACCTCAGCGCGTAGCCATCCATCATCACCCGGTCGAAGGAAGGAACCGCGCGGTCCGCGGCCACGCTTTTCCGCAGCGCCCGCCCGCTCGCGTCCTCCAAGCGGCAGCGCTCCGGTGCTAACAGCGGCGGGCATTTTAAAAGAAGCTCCAACGCCTCGGGGAACGAAACCATGAGCGGATCTTCGTTCCCCCGCCCGGTCCGCCAAGCGAAATTCACTTCATCGAATGAAACTCGATGCCTGTCGGTTGACTTTTCCGCCACCGCCCGCCATACCCCGCGCATGTCGACCGCGCTGCCGCCCAAACCCCGAATGATCGGACCCAAAGTCCGGATCTGTATCGTCGCGTCGAGATACAACGAGCAATTCACGGACGCACTGGTGGAAAACGCCATCGAGGAGCTCGGCGCCCTCGTGCCACAAGGCCGCGTCGATCTAATCCGGGTGCCCGGCGCTTTTGAAATTCCAGTGATGGTCGCCACCCTGCTCGAACGCGATCCGCCGGCCTGCGTCATCGCACTCGGCCTGATCATCCGCGGCGCGACCGAGCACGCTGACTTGGTCGCCAGTTCAGTGACGAACGCGCTCCAACAGATCGCCGTCAAATCGCTCCGGCCGGTAATCCACGAGGTTTTGCTGGTGGCAGACGAGAAGCAGGCTTACGCACGCTGCATCGGCGCCCAACTCAACCGCGGCAAGGAAGCGGCACGGGCAGCGGCGTCGATGATTGATATTTTTCAAGAACTTGACCGGTCCATGCCTCGCAACACCAGCCCTTCCAAGCATCGCAATGCCTAGCCGCCGCCAAATCCGCGAGGCGGTCGTCCAGTTTCTTTACTGCGCGGATCTTGAAGGCGGTGCCGATCCCGCCGCCCTGCGCGGCGCGTTCTGGGATTTCGTCACGGAATCCGACCGCCGCAGTCTGCAACTCGCCACGTTCCGCAC
>JAYSYA010000019.1:0-19255 GCA_043716765.1 Akkermansiaceae bacterium | reverse complement strand
CCGAATGAGAGGTCAGACGCGGGTCAGCGTCTTCAACCAGCCTTCCGGATTGAATGTGGATTGCACTTCAGCAGTTCCAACCGGCGGGGCCGCTTGAGGGCGCTTGCCGGTCGAACCGGCCGGGATTTCCCGGCACCACCAAGACCAGACACAAAATCAACACCACCATGAAAAAGAAACTGATCATCGCCTCTGTCGTCGCGGCCATCACCGCGACCACTGCCTACGCTTGGATCCAATGCCCGCAATGCAAAGGCTCGGGTTGGAACGGAACCCTCAAATGCTTCTCCTGCGGAGGTGATGGCAAAATCGGAAACTAAACGTTGGTAGCAGCCGGAAGGTCCAACCCTTCCGGTTGCATAACTCCTAACGACCATCATGCATCGTCGCCACCTGTTCATCGGAATCGCTGCTACTCTGGTCACCGCCGGAGTCGCCGTGGGTGCCATTTGTCAGACCTGTCAAGGTACTGGCACTTCATCAACCCCTTGCGGATTGTGCAAGGACACCGGGCTCTATGAGCAGATGAAATGTCCCACGTGCAAAGGCAAGAAGGTCGAAAACTGTGCCGTGTGCGGCGGCAGTGGGAAAATTTGACAAGCTACCATTTCCTTTTACCACTTAAATTCTAACTTTATAAATCATCATTATGAAACCACTTCTCATCATCGCCATCGCCGCAGCATCCCTCAGTTGCGGAGAAAGTAAAAAAGAACGCGCCCAGCGCGACTCCGACGAGGCTGACCGCCAGACTCTGATGGAATACCAACGCCAGGACAACATCCAGCGGCAGCGTGATCGCGACCAGCAGACTCTCGAAACCGGGGTGCAGGTTCTTGACGTCTTGACTCGATAGAGCTCGGTCCCGGATTGGAATCCTACAGCCCCCCACCAGGGTTTGCTAGATTGCTCTTCTCGCGCGCCCGTTTCGTTGCAACCCTCACGGCTGGCGAAAAGCCCGACGGTCATCGTCGCGCTACAACACCTCTTCATTTCAACTTCTCAACATTTTAGAAGCTCAGCATACCTCCCCAATGGCCGCCCAATTTCCACCCACATCCCTCAACCTGCTCTCCAAACTCAAGGCGGGCGGAGAAGAGGGGATCTGGCAGGTTTCCTGGAAACGCTTTCTCGAACTCTATCACGAGCCCATTGAGGTGATCGTCCGCTCCTGCTACCGTCACCACACCGGCGGCCACGAACCGTCGTCCGGTTTCATCGAAGACGCTGTCGCCAACACCGTCGCCATTTTCTTCGAACGGGGCCAATACGGTTACGACAAGAGCAAGGGCCGCCTACGCACCTACCTCCGGGTTCTCACCAACGCACGCGTCGTGGACCTTCTGCGCAGGGAGCGTCCCATCGACCAGCGGCCGCTGGATGACGCCACCCAGGCGAGCCTCCCGGCAGAGTCACCGGGAGAATCTGATGCCTTTGGTCGGTCCCTGCTCGCCTCTCTGGTCGAGGACCTCCGCGCTAGCATTCCCTTCCGCCAGTTTGAGGTCTTCGAGCGGGTCAAGCTCAAGCACCAGTCGCCACAGTATGTCGCCGAGGATCTCGGTATCCAACGGGCCATGATAGACCGCAACATCCACAAGGCGATGACCGCTCTGCGCCAACTCGCCTCCCATGCCGAATACCAAGAAGAATTCTACCAATGAAAGCCATTGCCTTGCTCACTCGCACCGGCGGAGCCGATCTCACTCCGGAGGAAGATGCCCAGCTCACCCGGGAACTGGCCGACGCCTACCATATGGACGAAGCCTCCGCCGCCAGCCGCGATGTTCAGCGCATCGCCGAAAAAGTGCGGGCGCGGCTGAATACGCCACCTGTCGATCCTCCGTCCGATGTGTAGTCGCGCGTCGATGACCGTCGCGAACCACTCTCAGAGTTCCTTGAATACCACCACCAGGCCCGAAATGTCGCTCCACAGTCGGCCGTTGCCGTTCGTCAGGCTCTCGTCTTCTTCGTTCTGGATGAGCGGACTTTTGCGGTCCCGGCGCCGGGATTTGCTCCACCGCCGGGCAGCAGTAGCTGCCACGGCTCCAGACCGTGGGCTGCGGCCAGTCGGTCAAGGGTCGAAAGCCGCAAGTCCTTTTTGCGCCCGGCTTCTGCTGCCTGATAGTATTTGTAGGAGATACCAGATTTCTCAGCAAATTCCTCATGAGTCAGCCCACTTTCGACACGCAACGCCTTCAAGCGCCCGAGCAATCGTTGAACCGTTTCAGTCTTCATTCAGCGAAGACCGTAGCGGTTCGACATTCGCCTTTACACCTCATCAGCGGTAGTGCGGGATCGACTCTAGAATTTCATTCATGATCCTCCTCTCTCCAGTTGCTGACCCGCCGGACTTGGCCGACACCGCCTGCTCTGTCTACCCAGTTTACAGCTTTACACCGTCCGTAGGTAAGAGCGTATTATTTCCAAAGGCGGGAACTGGACTTCTGACCAAACCAACTTGCCCATTTCGAACGCACAAGTCCAACTCCCCTAAAATTCAATGATCGCGCCCCTACGTATTCTAATCGCCATTGCCGTTCTGTCCCTGGTCGCCACTGCCGCGCCGGTTGGTATCTGCCTTCACGCCTACAGCCCGGAGGCCCCCTCCGAGAAGATCGAGTGCTTCGAATTCGAAAAGGTCGAACGTGCCGCAGCCGACTACCGATTTTTCCCCCAATCGGATAGGTCGGTAATGGTGACCGCCTATCGGTTCCGCGGGACGATCCCTTACAAGCCTGAACTCACTCCAACCCATCCCGAGTTCGACAAGCTGCTCAAACTTTACGAGGAGACCGCCCGGGCGACCCCGTCAACCCGCCCCTACCTCAATCCCAAAATACTAGCCATGCGCGGTCAGGCGGATGGGGTGACAAAGCAAATCGAGAAGGTAGCGAAATTGCCGGACATTGCCCTTGATGATGGAACGGTTCTCAAAGGATGCAAAGTTTCAAAACTTGACGGATCACTCGTCTCAATCGTCCACGCGGATGGCATCAAAAACATCAGAATATTCGAACTGAGCAAGGAATCGAAAGACGCTCTCAATCTGACTACCACGCCCACCGCGATGGGGAGTCCGTCGCTCGACCGCGTAAATGGAAGTGCCCAGACTCCCGGTGAGGCTCCACGCGTAGATGCAGATTTGAACCCGGGTAAGGCCACGCAGGCAAAAACATCCGATGACCTCAGTGAGAAAATCGCAGGGCTTAGGGATATTCCCCTGAATGATGCCGGTTCAGTGTCCGATACCGAGACCGTTGCAACTCAACAGAATTCTTCGGAAGACGTGATGGCGGAAGGGGTCGGGAAGGACGAGAAATCAGCATTGAAAGACGCGTTTAGAAATGCCGTCGAGCAGGTGGTAGGGATGGTTGTCGACTCGACAGTTCAATCAAAGAATGACGAGATCATCCGGGATCAGATTCTGACAGCCAGCGATGGATTCATCAAAGAATTCAAAATGATCTCAAGTGAAACCCAAGCAGACCTCGTATGTGTCAGAATTAAAGCCGTTGTGGAGCGTAAGAGCCTTGTAAAAAAACTCGAAGCTCAACAAGTGATCGTTAAAAAATTGGACATGGGTAATCTGTTCGCGAAAGTCGCAAGCGACGATCAGGCAGTTCAGGGTGCTACCGGCATCCTCAAGGAAAGATTACTGGATATGCAAAAAGCTTGGACGGTGAAAGCTGGCGAGCCAAATTATGACAGAACCAAGAAAACACTCAGCATTCCTTTGTTTCTCGCGGCCGATGAGGCGGCATACTCAGCCAGTGTTTCTCGGCTTGTTTCGGTCCTTGAAAAAGTGCGCATCCGTGAAAAGAGGCAAGTTTTCGGGTCCACACCAAGCGAATCCAAGGTCGAATTGCTTAGTTCCGGTGCGAGGCAGATTGAATTTGTGTGCCAGCGGCACGAATTGGAAACAGAAGTGCCGAGTTTTCTGGAAAAACGTTACGCATCCACGCCTGTTTGGTTATCTCCCGACGACTACGCTGGAATCCCAGATAGCGCATTTTGGATGTGGGTGTGTGTATCGGAAAAAAAAGGTGTAAGTGAGTGGCGTGGCTTTGCAATCGACGCGGAGATCAATGAACTCGGGCCCCTTCTAATCCCAACATGGTCGATTGTCATGGAATTGCGCGATGAAGAGAATACCGTGCTGGGAACATTTGAAGCCGACGGATCGATATTAATGTCCGCATATCACCATGGTGGTTGGAGTTGTGATCCTACCGATGATTCGCAAGGAGATGAATTTTCCCAAATCGGAGCACACATCCATCAAATCGAGATGGCTAATTCTTCACGAAGGGCAGGGAAACGTGAGTGTATCAATATGAAAAATTCCTGGGTTGAAAATATTGAGCAGAATCGTGAGAAAGCTAGAAAATTCCAGTGCCTGCTTGGGCCGATGGTTCTTAGTGTCAGCAGTATTTTCTCGGCTGGTTCCCCTGAATCAGGGCAACTGCATTATTGGAAGAAATTTGAACTAACGGCTACATTCAAGATCTCTCCTGACACAATCAACGACATCAAGAAAACCGAAATTTCCATCAGCGCTAGGCCACGAAAAATCGAAAACAAATAACCAAATTAAATACCATGAAACTAAACCAACAATTCAATCTCCAGATGACGGCAAAACTTTTCAGTTTCAGCATCCTCTCAAGCCTTTGCTGCGCTCCATTGACTGCGCAGGAGGAAGGGGCGGCTCAGGCTGAACCAAAAGTTCTGGGAGAATCGAGAGAGCAGGTGATCAAACGTCTGGTCGATCTTGGGCCTGGTGTTCACGAGGTGAAGAAAGATTCTTCAGGAAAATTGAAGTCTGTTAAAGTGGTCGGCCAAGCACGAATCAGCTCCGTCTTGGGAAAAACCAAGGGCCTTGAAATCGCTCAGCAAAAGGCGAAAATGAGCGCTGAACAGGCTTACATCGAATGGCTGAAGACCAATGCCTCTTCGGTCAAAGTCAGTGAGGAAGAAACCGTAATTACTCTCAGCGGTGCCGGTGATAAGCAAGCCGAGGAAGGCAAGGTGAGTGAAAAGGCAACGATTGTAAACAAGTCCGATTCAGCCGGCTTGATCCGGGGGCTTTCCTTGGTAGGCAAGGATGTGAACGCGGATGGGGAATCACTCACATTGATTTTCATCTGGTCGACCGCCCGTGCGACTCAAGCAGGGGAGGCAGCCAAGGCAAACGGCGGAGGAACTGATTCAGGGACAGCTGCAGGCGCGGAATCACCTTCGAAAAAAAACGGGATTGAGTCAAAAACAACGGTGTCGCCCGATTTTGACGAATGAGCGTTCTGACAATGGAGGAACCAAGCCTGTTGAATCTACATCTTAGCACCAAGTGACAAGGACTCATCTCGCAATTCTGCTGCTCTCTGCATTCGCGCTCACACAGAGTGCGGTAGCGGGGAACGCGCCCAATTTCAAAGACTACAAGGGTGATGAGGAATTTGGAAAGTTGCTCCTTAGTCTGCCCCTGATTGCTGAGGTTGGGGGCGGACATCTTGTCAAAATGACGGATGGTTCGCTTTGGCTCGTTGGGATTGGCAGCACCACTCTTCGGGATTCAAGTGGATCCGAGGTGATTCGGCAACAAAGGGTGACTCGCCTCAAGGCCCAAGCCGCAGTGGTCGAGTTTTTAAATGGATCAAAAGTCTCCGCCATTTGCGTGTCCAGGGAATCGACTGAGCTTCGAAACGAAAATGGAAAGGAGAATGCGGTCGTCACCGAGAGTCTCGACGAGGTGATCGTGACCCAGGCAAAAGGTATGGTCGCTTCATTAGAGGTGATTGGAACCTGGACAAACCTAGATGGCTCTATTTTTTTCCAAGCGATTGGGAAAAAAAGAAAATGACCTGCAGTTGCAATGTATTTCAGTCGTTTGCTCGTATCTGCCGTCTTCTTTTCTGGAAGTATCCAAATGGTTCACGCCGCTGAACCGGAAGAATACGTTCTGGGTGGAGCCAGAGATGCAAGGGTTCGCATCGAACACGCTGATAGGAAGTTGAGGTGCAGCGTTTCCTTCCTTCCTGTCAAAGCATTCGGAGCGCCTAAGAATCGTGAACTCAATCGAATTAAGGCTCGCCAGTATTGTGTCCGGGCACTCATCACTCGGATAGGTGCCGCCAGGGGTCAAGGCGTCGAAATCGATGGACTCACAATCGTAGATGCCGGACGAATGGACGGCATCCGGTATTTACAGACGTATGAGGTGCCGGCCGCTAATGTCCGATTGGCTGGCGACAGTGCAGCAAAGAAGACTGATCCACAAATTGAATCCGAGTCAGGCAACGACAAAAAAGCGGGTTTGAACGCAGGCGGAAAAGGCGGATTGCTCAGCCGTGCCACGGATCATCAGGATATGATCGATCAAATCGCTAACGATCTTGAATGCGGAATTGTTATTTCCAAAAGACCAGATTTGGATATTTTGGTGGCCTCCAAAGAGGAGGAAATTCTCGGTTTGTTCGAGGGCTGTTTGAGGGAGGTTTCCTCCGACAACCTGCTGCTCAAAATCGAAAAGGATCGCCTCGCAAGTTACATCAGCGAAAAGCGTAGCGCCTTGATTCGGATATTGAAGACCGCTTATGAAAAGGCAACCTCAGGATAGGGCTCTATTGTGCGTGTTGAATCATTGAAGCTCCCCGCTGAAAAATTGTGATCAAAGAAATTCCTTTCAATGAGTTCCAAAGACAGATGAAGGATGAATGGGACAAAAAGTAATGGATTACGATCCCCTGTCCGTGTTTGCATACTTCCCGCGGAAAACGTACTAAAAACACTCATTCGCAAACCGTGATGTGGGAAACCAATGTAAAAAAATCGCTAACTGACTCGCAGCACTATTCGCTCTCCCGCCAATCCTTGACAGGACTGGCAGAAGGGCTGGGTGCGGACCGCTTTGCGGCAATTCGAAATTCAGGCGGCCATGGCAGGAACACGTGTGGGTATTTCGCACCCGACTTCCTCCATTGTGGTCTCCTCGGTGAAACGCTGGCTCATCAAAACGCAGAAGTTGCCGGAGGGGCTCGTGGTCATACCGGGGTTGAGCTTATCCACGAGGCGGAGCGTCGGACCGATTTCGAGGGCGTTCGCGAGATACTTCGGTTCGAAAGCGATCTCGGGTGGCTGGCCTTCGATGGTGACGGGAATCTGGAGGGTCGCGGCTACGGTATCGTAATCGCGGTGGGTTAGGGTGAGGTGGCCTGATGTTTCGCTGGTGAGGCGCACGGAGTTGGATTTGCCCTTCAATGACAGCAGCCACGCGATGAGTGCGGCCTTGTGGGTTTCAGGGATGGTAACGGATTCGGGGAGGCAGCTAGGGATCACGTTTCGATAGTTTGGGTAGTGGCCTTCGATGGTCTTGGCGATGAGCGTGTGTGGACCGGAGCGGAACTGGATGTGGGTGCCTTTGTCATCGTCCGTTTGCAGGACTGCGGCGTCGCGGGTGCTGAAGTCGGAGTGGACGAGCACATGGGCGGCGGAGCTGGGAAGGGTGAATGACCGACGGGGAACACGGGCGGGTGCGCCGGCCAGTCTGCGTCCGTCGGTGGCGATCAGCATGCCGCCGTCCTCCGGTGTGAAATGCACGCCGTTGAGCACGTAGCGAGTGGCATCGGTGGAGGCGCACCCGGCGACGATTGCGAGGGCGGCGAAGGTTTCTTTGGGCAGGGCCGTGATCCGTCCATGGACGATGGGGCGCGCCGGGAAGTCCTCCACTGTCGTGACCAGATGATAGACAGACTTCACGGAAAGGCCGCAGCATGACGTGGTGAGTGTCAACGCGGTATCGTCCGCCGTTTCGGTGTAGGCGAAGTGTGCGGCGCTTCCTTTGTCGCCCCGTGCGGCGGCCTTGAGGGCGGCAGCGGGGATGAGGAAGTGTCCAGGTGTGAACGGCTCGATGTTGGCGGGAATGCGGGTTTCCAGCCAGTGGTCGAGATCGGTGACGGCGAGGGTAAGCCCGGCGGTGTCGCTTGTCGCGAGCACATGGGTGAGAACCGGCAGGGTGAATCGCTCGAAGCGGAGCCGGGTGAGGAGCTTGCGGGCGGCGGAGATGTGAAAGACGGGGATGGAAATGTTCATGGGATGAGTGGTTGTTGGGGATGGGAGGTCGAATGTCTCAAAGTCGTGGGTGTGAAGCGCACAGCTCCGACCTTTGACTTGCAGACCTTCGACCTAGAGACCCGGCGATTAGCCGCCGGCCGGTTTGATGTAGGCGTTGACGCCGACGACGACGGGCGAGCCATTGATTTTGGACTCGGTGATTTGGTTGCCGTTGCTGCTGGCGACCGTGAGCGTCTTACCGGTGGAAGACGGACGCGGAGCGTGCAGTGGGATTTCGATGTGGAGGACGTTGTCCTTGATGGTGGTTTTCATGGTTGGTTGGGGAGTTGTTGGTTTCGGTAATTGGGGGAGAAGTAACAGGCGGTCGGCTTCGATCCATTCGACGGGTTGGAAGAACAGGCCGGGAACGACCGCTTGGATGCGGACTCGTGAGCAATCTTCGGGAGCCTCGATGACGAAGCACTCGTATTTCCCGTCGCCCGGATCCTGCCACTCGGGCACGATCTGGACTCGGTCGCCGGTCTTGAGCGGTGCGATGTCGTTGCGGGGAATCGGTTGTCTCATGACCGAAGATAGGTGGTGTCTTTCCGTTGGAAGAGGGTGTGAGCCTCTTCTTCGGTAAGGCCGATAAACTCGGACGGGGTGAACGAGACTTCGTCCGGGTAGAACGAGAACAGGTTCTTGGTGGACCCATCCTCGAAGGTCGCGATGACCTCGGGCATGGGATCGAACATGCCTTCCGGCATCGGCCGTGGCATTTTTGTGATGGTGACGGATTTGATTTTCATGGGATGGAATTTTAGGTTAGGAATTGCTTTGTTTTGGTTGAAAGGAATGGGCCGCCATGAGCATCGGGGGATGCTGCATGGCGGCCCGGTGTTTCCCCGGTCTGCGCTTGGGAGTTTCGTGTGACCGGGCTTGCCTCTGCGGACCTTGCCGAAAGGGGATCAGGCAGCCTCCGCCTGTGACTTGTATTTGAGTTGGTCGGTGACGCACTCGGTGGCCGGGATGTCGGTGCGGGGACCGAGATAGACGGGCTGGTAGATGCTGCCGCTTTCCTTGAAGCAATAGAGGTATTTCACCTCGCAGACTTCGCCTTTTACCGGAACCTCATGGTTTGGTGGGACCGTGACGTTACCGGCGGACACAAGTTCGTCGCCATCGAATAGACCGAGCGTAACGCTGCGTTTGGCGTTGTGCCCGGTGACGATGAATGAGGCGCTCTCGACGAACTTGAACTTCAACTGCGGTCCGCCCGAATTCGGACGACCCGCGCTGTAAGGCGCATCGACCTCCTTGAAGACGACGCCTTCGCGGTTCGTGGCGCGGAGTTCCTCGTAGATCTCCACCTTGTCGTTAGGATCGATGGAAGTGCTCACCCAGCGGAGTGCTGGCAGATTCGGCGGAACGACCATGATCAGCCCAGAGAAGCGATCCAAATAGCGGCGTTGACGGAGGCAGTTGCCTTTTACTTCCAGCAGGTCGAAGGCGTGGAGCGTATCGCCCACCGCTTCGCCGTCGATCAGGACATCGAAGGGGATGTGCTCCATTGCTTCGCGGATCGGATCGGGGATGGCGATGACGAGTCCCCGGCGGTTGATGCCGGTGATGGCGTCTCCTTGTTTCCGAATCATGAGTCGGCGGCCGTCGAGTTTTTCCTGGAGGCAGTGTGTCCTACCGATGAGCAGGCGCGACAGTTCGCTTTCTTCGATGGCGTTGAGGAGTTGGCAGCGGATGCCGCTGTCATTTCCTTCACTCCCGGATTGCTGATAGGGTTGGGCCGACTGACCGTCGGGTTGATAGCCCTTGGCCACTTTTGATGCGACGAGCTTGTTGAAGAGCTTGGTCGCAGTTTCGAGCGGCACAGGCGTTTCGTTTTTGATGCCAGCGTTCAGCGTGTTGCCACGCCGCCCATAAGCGAAGGTGACGATGTAGCCGTCGTCCTTGGGTTCGACAGCGGCGTGATAGACCTTGTCGGAGTTGCCCTCGCGGTAGTGGAGCGAGGTAGATAGGTTTGCGGTGGTTTGCATGTTTGATGGGGTTGATTGGTGTTTGTTGTTTGGGGGGAAATGAAAATGCCGCCATGAAGATCCCGGATGGATCTTCATGGCGGCGTGTGGTTGCGGCGGATGAAACGATCAGTATTCGGCGCGGGAAATATTGCTGCCTTAAGCGCGGGCGAATTCGTAAATGGAATTGAGATCCAGATGCGCGATTTCACCTTTGTTGTTCACCGCGGGGGCCGTGCCGGTGACGTATCGCAGTTTCTCGTTGTCGACTTCCATGAGGACGGCCACTTCGTCATCGGCGAGATGGGCGGGTAATTGACCGATCACGTCGATTTCATCGTCATCGCCCGTGATTTCGTTATACCGGCAACTGGGCCACCCACCTTCGTCAAAATCGCCCGGAGCAATTGCTAATCTGGGATTTTCGGTTTCCATGACCGTTGCCAACAATTGAGTGAAAAAATCTGTAGTGAAAAAATCTTGCCATCGTAGGTTGAAACTTCATTACTCGCAGTAGTATGAAGTCCTCTCCGAAAATTAACAAAAGTAAGTATTTAGCGGTTAAACTAACTTTGTTAGTTCTAGCAATTATAGCGATGACCCCGCTTATTTTAAGCGGGGCCGAATCTATCCCGCTTGAAATTTCCAGCCTAAAGTCCAAACGCGAGACAGCAATCACAGCAAATAAGCAGAAGTGCGACCAAGAACTCGAAAAATTAAAGGTTAGTTACAGTAAACAGGGCATTTTGGAGGTGGCAAATCTCATTGTTTATCTGCAAACGAAAAAGCGTTCTTTCCTGCCCCAGCCAGAAATGCCGTTGGATGTGATGAAAGTTGAGTCTCAACGAGCTGAAACGACTGCAAGAATAAATCTTATTTATGAGCAGGAACTTAATAAACTAAAAACAAATTATACCAAGGCAGGTGATTTAAAGTCAGCAAATCTTATTGTTATGATGATGTTGGATGTCCCTACGGAGCTTGCATTATTTTATGGTGGCCCATGGTTTTTTACCCCGGCTGCTGGAGACGCAGTTAGCTTTTCTATCGAGGAAAATTGCAAAGTGAGTGTAGCTGGAGGTAAGGAAGGCTCGTGGAAAACGGTTTCCGACGGCAAGATTCGTGTGACGTATGCCTCTGGGAAATGGTGCGAGATCATGAGAAACGACAGTGATGTTTTTGTCACGAATACATCCAACGGCAAACTCGGAAAGATCGTCCATCGGGGGGCCGGGGGCAAGCGATAAAGTCATTAGTGAATGGCTAGTTGCTGCGTGCGGTTGCATAGTAGTTAGCCATGTGTTGATGTGGTTGGTGTTTGTTGTTTTGGGGGATTCGGGGAAAGGAACAGGCCGCCATGGAGAGTGCTTTATCTCCATGACGGCCGTGGGGTGGCCCTGCCTGCGCTTGAGCGTGTCGGGCGGCGGGCCTGGCTCTCTGACGGGAGCCGGTTTTTGGGGGAAAGGGATCGGGAGGGTTGGAGTGGCAGGATTTCTCCCGCCACTCCTCCCAGACCATCGGGACGGTTCCTGACAAGCCTCCGAACGGATTTCTCTGTTCGTCCGCAGTGTCAGGACATTGGTGCAACACGTCGGACACCGTCCCGGATGGCGAAGTTTTCTATTCAGTTGGCTTCCGCCATGCGCCGGGAATTGCGGGGTGCGGAGGTGCTGCGGCTGGCGGCTTCACGGGCACGCCCTTTCGCCCAATGACGAAGGGCGTTGATCTGGCCGTCCATCAGGTTAGCCAGCGGGACCGTGCGGGTCATCGCTTCCAGGATCTCTTTGGGTCCCGGCTCCTTGCCTTCGGCATACGCCTCGTGCAGGGCGTCGATGAACACGGCTTCGATCTCGGCACCGGTGAATTGCTCGCAGGCGCGGGCCAGGACAACGGTGTCGTAGTCGGTGGGCAGGCGTCCGTGGCGCTTGATGACGATGTCCCAGATTTGTGCGCGTTCCAACGCATCTGGCAGATCGACGAAGAACAATTCATCGAAGCGTCCTTTGCGGAGAAACTCGGGTGGGAGTTTGGAAACATCATTCGCCGTCGCCACCACGAACACGGGTTTTTCCTTTTCCTGCATCCAGCTCAAGAACGAGCCGAATACCCGGGAGGACGTGCCGCCATCGGTGGAACCGCTGGACTGACTACCGGAGAAGCCCTTCTCAATTTCATCGATCCATAACACACACGGGGCGATGGCCTCGGCGGTTTGGATGACGGATCGCAGGTTGGCTTCCGACTGGCCGACGATGCCGCCGAAGACGCGTCCCATGTCGAGGCGCAGCAATGGCAGACCGAAGGCTCCAGCGGTGGCTTTCGCGGTGAGCGATTTACCGGTGCCGGGAATGCCGACGATGAGCAGGCCTTTGGGGGCGGGCAGACCGTAGGCTTTGGCTGAGGCACCGAAGGCCCCGCCACGGCGCACAAGCCATTCCTTCAACAGGCCGAGTCCGCCGATGTCGTCGAGGGAGGTGGTGGCTTCCACGACTTCGACCAGGCCGTTCTTCTTCAAGGTCCGGGCCTTCTCGCGGGCGACGACTTTATGGTCGATGCCCTTGGTTTCGACAACCGATAGGGCGAACGCGTTTTCGGCTTCAGTGGTGGTGAGGCCGAGAGCACTTTGCAACGCAGCTTCCCGGATCGCGTCATGCGGTGCCTTGAGCTTGGCGGATTTGAGGATGCCATCGAGCACAACGCCGAGCCGCGCGGGATCGGGCAGGCTGAAATCGACGTGGGTGATTTCGTGTTCGAGTTCCGGGGGGAGCTTGAGACGGCAGCCGAGCAGGATGATGGAATGACCGTTGGCCTTGGCGACGCGTAGGATGTCCTTGATCCGACGCACGAGCATCGGATCGCTCTGGTCGAGGTGGAGTTGCAGATCTCGGAACAGGACGACGTGGCGTGGGCTGTCGGCGGCGAACATGCCGTCGAGAAGCTGAAGGGCGTCCAACGGATCGGGACAGGTGGTAACGCGACCTTCCATGGTATCGACCAGTCCCTCGCTGGAGGACCAGGCGTGGAGTTTGCGTTTGAGGGAAGTGCAGGCGGTGGCGATTTCCGCTTCGGCGCGCGCTTCTTCGGAACTGATGACGGCGAGGCCGGCGTAACCGGCGAGCAGATAGGTGGTGAGTTGGTTTTGCATGGGATGATAGTTTTCGAGTTGGTAGTTGGTTAGGTTGGGTCGGTGACCAGGTTGAGGTTGGGTAATGTAATGGCGGGTCTTTGCGCGTCCGGGTTGGGCGGGCCGAGATTGGCGCGTTCCCAGGCGAGGCAGGCCTCGCGCGAGGGATCGCAATGGAGGAGCTTGCCCGTTGAGGCACAGCGGACCTTCCAGAGTTGGGTGCGTTCACAGAAGCGGATGTCCGTGGCCCGGAAGACGGTGAGTCTCCCGAGCGCACGAAGATCGATCGCTTCGGTGTAAAGGCAGTCGATGTGACCGCCGGGATTGAAGCGAAGGGTTTGGCTCATGTTAGGAACCTCCTTCGCCGAGTGGTTGTTGGTTCTGGTGGCGTTGGGGTTGCCGCCAGAAGTCGGGTTTACGAGTGCGCTCACGGGGCTTTCCGAGAGCGTCCTCGATGGCCTTGGTGGCGGCTTCGCAGCCTTTACCTTGGAAGCCTTCGGCCTCGACGGTGATGTCGCCGGTGGGCGTGACGCGGACATGGATCTTACGACTCACAGCGAGCCTCCTTCCAATGTCAGCAGGATCGAGCCGTCGGCTTCCTGTCTGCGGTGGGTGCGCAGCCCGCGTGAGCGGGCCTCCCGGATGGTCTTATGGATGCCGTAGGATTGCAGCAGGCGACCGTAGCCGATGCCGACTTCCTTGGCTGCATGACCGTCCCACCAGTCGGTGGTCAGGCCATAGGTGCCGTCGTTGTCCGGGTGGGGATCGACGGCGATGTCGTAGGGGCCTTTGAGCTGGATGACGTGGGGAGCCTGGCGGGTGATGCCGGCAAAGCCACGACAGTTGTCGTTGGCGACGAACTTGAGGTCCATTTCGACGCATGCGTCGTTGAGGGCGTCCAAGTCCCGGATCTGTGTTTGGATGGTGGTGAAGTGTGACATAAGTTTGTAAGTTTTCAGGAGCAGATGCGCGAAAGGCGGCTCCTGATGTGGAGCCGCCTTTCGTGCGAGTTTTGGGTCGTGTGTTGGCTTGAAGAGTGGTTTTGGTAGCGTTGAGAGAAGTGAGAGGAGTGGTGGTTTGAAAATGCGCTGGTTGAGTAGGATTGGCGTGTTGTGTGAGGGTAGTGGCTTGTTGGGAGAAAGGGGCTTCCGGGTGCGGATGAGCACACCCGGAAGGGATCGGATCAACTGACTGCGGCGAGCTTGCGCGTGCCCATCTGCCCGAAGCGGGAGATGACCTCGCGCGCATCGGTGCGGGCGAGTTGCACCGCGTTTTCGCGCAGGCGTGACAGGCCTTCTGTCAGACTGGCCATCGCGCCGCTGTCGTTGCGGTAGTCCTCCGCACTGCGGGTGAGCAGGTCACGGCGGAAGCGTTCCAACGTGGCTTCGAGTTGTTGGTCGCCGGCGAAGTTCAAGGTGCGGAAGCTGTCGATGAACGTGGTGAGCCGGTTGAGCGTGCGCTGGTGGACGCCGTTTTCGCTGCCGTCGATGGTGGCGAGCACTTCGCTGGCGAGCCGTGCGGTTTCCTCACGCAACGAGGCGACGCTCTCACGGATGAAGCCGTCGAGATCGCTTTGCAGGCGGCGTGACGCATCCTCCGCGATACGTCTGCGGTCGTCTGCGACTTCAAGTTGCGCCATGCCATCGGCAACCTCCAGGCGGATGCTGTCAGGAGCCGCGATCTGGAACAGGCGCGTCTCGAAACCGAAACGCTTGGCGATGTCACCCGCGGGCGGAAACGATTGCTCGATCGTGTAGATCAGGCGCTCGGCACTGCCGTTCATGTGACGAGCGGCCTCGCGCCATTCGACCATCGCGTTTTCCCGCAGCGGTGTGTAACCGGCAACGAAGTCGAGTGTGGCTTCGCGAAATTCATTGCGGAGCTTTTCGAGCTTGTCGGTGAGGTCACCGAGGCGCGGGTTGGGAACAAAGCGACCGATGCCACCCAGGAACGGGAAGCTGGAGCTTTCGACAGTGGCCTGCACCCGGGACTCGATCAGAGCGAAAGCCTGAAGCGCGTCACGCGGGATCAGGCGCTTGTGGCCGAGCTGGATGAGCCGCTCGGAAACGTGCGCGGGATCGAGGCCGAGGTCTTCGGGATTGAGCCGCTTGCAACCGCGCCAGTAACGGACGGAAGTGGCGACGAGAACTCCCCGGCGGCAGATGCCATCAAGGAGCGTTTGATTTTGGGAACTGTTATTCGGATTCATGATGTATTGTTAGGATTCGGGTTGGTTTGTTGTTTTCAGGCTGAAAGGAAAACGCCCGCGCCGATCACAGGGACCGGGCGGGCGTTGGGGGGACGGGACGAGTCAGGCGGCGCGCTGTCGATGGATGTCTTCAACGGTCATCCCCGGCAGCCACGCCAGGCATTCATTCTTATATTGGCACCAGGAGCACTGCATCCCGGGTTGGGGGTGGTGTCGGTTGCTGGCGATGCCTTCGACGGCAGTCTCCAGCAGGGCGGTGACACGTCGCTTGCGATGAGTGTCGGCGGGCGGAGACTTCACGCGGATGATTTGGGGCGTCTTGGTTTTCACCAAAAATACAAGGTCGAGCGATGGCGGGCTTTCACCCGTCGCCGCTTCCATCAGCAGTTGATAGCTGACCAGTTGGATTTCATGGTCGAACGCGGCGTTGGCCGCATCCGGCTTGGCGGCGGCGGATTTGAAGTCCACCGGCGTGAAATTGCCTTCAACCAAGTCCATCGCTCCCGTCAGCGGGACGGACAAGCCCGGAATCTCCTCCGTTAGCGGAACTTCCACCGCGCGTGGCATTTCCTTCATCGCCTCCGGGGAGTCGAGGTAGGCGGCGACCACGCGCAAGCCGTCGAGGCGGCATTTCTCACGCTCGGCATCGTCGTCGAAGTTCACCGGTCCTTCGTCGCGCTCGAGGTCCGTGAAGGCTTTCTCGTAGGCAGCGGCAATGGTTTCCGGTGAATCATCCGCACCTCGCCACCTGGCGATGTGAAACGCTTGGATCGCGGCATGCACCGCCTTGCCAAGATGCAGCGCGGCGGGTGTCTTTTTCCGAATGCACGCCACACGCTCAAAATAAAACTTGAGTGAGCATCCGAGGTACAATTTGGCCGCCGATGGGCTGATATGTCTGGGCAATGTCTGCGCCCAAGGTGTCAGCCCGGTGGCAAACGGCGGATCGGTGACGGCGGCGATCACGCGGCGTCCTTTCTGCTGCGGCTGCCGTTGTAGGCGGAGCCGTTGCGGCGGTTGGAACCGCCATGGTTGCCTTGACGGTTTGCGCCGCCGTAAGTGTCGATGAGTTCGTCAATGAGCCCGGAAGCCTCGACCTTGTTGAGCAGGCGCACGCCCTTATCGAAGCGTTCGACCGCGAGGGCCTCGACATCGGCTTTGTCGAGTTGGTGCTCCTCGACGAGCTTCAGAATCAGCTCGCTCTGTTTATCCGAGCATTTCCAGGCGGGACCGCGTTGCCAGTTGGCACCGTTCTGAGGCGTTTCCGCAGTGGTGCCCTGACCGCGGTCGGCGGGTGGATCCATACCGTAATCCGCGGGGGGCACGAAACCGGTTTGGAGGATTTGCTCGTCCACATTGGATTGGAGCAGTTGATAGATGCGTTCGGCTTCGCCGGCCACGTCGTCGGTGGTAACCAGTTCGGTCTCTATACTAACAGAGAACTGATGGGACGAGTACCCGGGAAGCCCGAGGCGCTTGCTGTAATTTGCGATGAGTTTAATGGCCATGGTAAATGGGGTGTTAGTGATGGTATTGTTGTTGGAAGCACAAAAGCCCGGCGGGGTGCCGGGCCTTCGCAATCGGATAGGATGGGGAACTGGCGGCTAGCCGACATCGGCCTTCCGCAGTGGAGTATTTTCAGGTTCCGTCCCGCACACGTAGAGCACGGGAAAAACCTGGGGAATCGAGCCGAGCGCCTGCCGGAGCAGTTCGTCGGCAAGACGTGTCATCGGCGTCCCGCGTCGTTGGCCCTCGCGGTAGAGCGCGCGGACTACGTCGTCTGACAGTTTTGGCGTGTAGAGATTACGAGGCATGACGATGGGAGGTTGGTCGCGCGGACTAACGGATCAGTTTGATGAGCAGTGCGAGGGTGATCGCACCGACCAGCATGGGGATCCAGAAATTACTAACAAGAGCGAAGGTCAATGCCGTGATCGAGAGCACCGCGAACGCTGTGATCCAAGGTATGGGGTTCATAGTAGATGGTGTCGGAGGTTTCCCGTTCAGCGCAAGAGGCGTCCCAGAACGATGACGACTGAAGCTCCGACCATGGCGAATCCGATTACTGCGAGGCCGTCTCCGACCGGTTTAGTGTCCGTGACGGTGACGGGTGGAGCGTGCTTGTTGCCCTCGTCGTCATTGCAGGAACTCAAGGCTAGGAAGAGCCCGGCTACAGGCAACAGCAGGAGTTTCTTCAAGCGGTGTCTGGCGAGACGGCGAGATGACAGGTGGTGTTTGTTGGAATGGATCATGGGATATGAGTTGGGGTTGTGTGGCGGAAATCAAGAAGCCCGGAATTCTTCGGGACATCGGTGTTGATGATAAGCAGGCTGCGTATCAATATCTTATGCCACAGAGATGCCTAAAATTGCAGATTAATCTAACGGTAGTGGCGACCATGCGACCTACGCATAGACGATTAGCGCGTCGGCGGAGTGACGCAGATTCATCGACTTCACAGGTCGCCAAGCATCACGCGGATCGCGGCTACCTTTGTCGCGACCAGTGTCCTTTCACCGGGAGTGCGATTTCCAGTTTCACACACCGCTTCCGCAGAGACACGTCGGATACACCGATCTCCTTGGCTGCGTGGAAAAGAGGTTTTGCCCAGACCAGCTTCCCTAATTGTTCCTTGGTCGGCCATGCGATCTTCACCTTGCTCGGCACGGTCACCTCGGGCTTCGTCGCCACCAGCTTTGTCGGAGTCAAATCCCAAAATGCCTTGATGATCTTCTCATCGTCGATCGTGTTCCTGTAGTGAAGGTCCATCATCTTGACCGACGTGCCGCAGTTGTAAGCAGTCAGAGCCTCATTCTGATCGCGTTCTGCCTGGAAACTAATTGAGGTATGGCGGATGATGTCCTGCACCCACTTGGCAGCCTTGGTGGCCTTCTTCAGTGCCTTCATCTTGTAGTCCCAACCTGAGGGAAGTCCTTTGAAGGGATACTTTTTAAGCCACGTGGCCAGGACCAGGGGAATCGGAACCGTCCGCTTGAGTTTGCGGCGCAACTTACCACCTGTCACCCGGATGACTTTCTCCCCGATGTCCTCAGATTTGAGGTCGGCGATTTCGCTGGGACGTAGGCCAACGAACAGACCGATTGCAACGGTGGCAGCAGCTACGCCTGCCTGGTGGCACATCGCCGCGTAGAGCAGACGCCGGATCTCGTCGAAGGAAAGCGCCACGATCTGGGTCATGTCCTTCGGTAGTTTGTCCAGGCGCTTGCAAGGGTCTTCGAGGCAGTAGTGGTGCCGGACGGCCCAGTTGAAGAACACCGAAAACGCCCTGCGGTAGGTCCGCCTTGAGTTGATGTTCTTGTAGTTGCTAAGCAGCTTCTCCACTTCGGAAACCGTGAATGAATGAACGAACTTGTTTGGGTCAGGCTTCAGCAACAAGCGAAGCGTGTTTTCGTAGTAGGTTTTGGTCACAGGCGAGCCACTTGTCCTGCCCGCCACAAATTCGTTGTAAGCGTTGAGGATGGAAATTTCCTGGGTCTCCCCTCTGAAATGTGACTCAAGAAACGACAGGGAGGCATCGAGGTTGACCCCCTTGGACTTGGCCCGGGTCTCCAGATTCAGGTAATGGGCGACGATTGGCGCGATTTTACGTCCGAGGGCGCTCTGTAGCGCGGCCTCCGCATCGGCGAGTTGCTCGGGTGATAAGCGTGTACGCTGGATTTTGGCGGTGACAAGATGACCGGCCTCCTCCGTCTCAAGATCGTTTAAGGACTGTCTTGCCTCGAATTCATCGGCGAAATTCATTCGCACCCTCGATCCGTCGAGCTTTGTTCCCGTGACACGCCAGGACGTGCTCTTGGACTTGTTCACGAACGTGCTAATCTT
>JAYSYA010000180.1:0-3829 GCA_043716765.1 Akkermansiaceae bacterium | reverse complement strand
AATTATCTGATGGCAGCGAGACGGCTGCTTGAAGGGAGGCTGTGAACGCTGAAAACAGCAACAACTGAGGGATGGATCGCAAACGCATCCGCGACTCTAGCCGCGATTTCCCGGAGAATGCAAGCGCGATAAAATGCCCTCAAACGAGGCGTTCCCAGCGCATTTTAAGTTCGTCGATGCACTCGCCGAGCAGCCCTGCGTCGAGCTCATGGACATCAATGCCGCGGCCCAAATCCGCCAGCAATAAAACCGTGAGTCGCCCGCCGAGGTGTTCGCGGAATTCATCCAATCCGTCGAGCACGCGCCGCTTCCCAGCAGGATCCAGCCAATCGAGCGCGGGATGATAGATACCGAGCTGCAAGCCCTCGAGCACACGCAGCACTTGGTCGGCGAGGGAGCGTTTTAAAAATCCAGCCCGCGCGGAATAGAGCGTGTCGAGCGCCAGTCCGACCCCCACCGCAGGCGCGTGGGAGAGTTGATAGGACGTCATCGCCTCCAGCTTGTGGGCCGCCCAGTGGCCGAAATCCAAGGGTCGGCTCGATCCGGTTTCAAACGGATCCCCACCGGTGGCGATGTGCCGGGCATGCAGCAGTGCGGATTTTTCGACGCAGGTCTCGAGCGTCTCCGGGTCCAGCGCGGCAAGCGCCTCAAGGTTCGTCTCGATCCACTTGAAAAACCCGCGGTCCCTCACCAAGGCGACTTTGACCGCCTCGATCAACCCGCCGCGGCGAGTCTCTTCGTCCTGGCTTTGGAGAAAGCGGAAATCATTGATCACCGCGTAAGGCACGGCGAACGCCCCCACCCAGTTTTTCTTACCGAAGGCGTTAATCGCGCATTTCACTCCCACGCCGCTGTCGTCCTGCGAGAGCGTGGTGGTCGGAAACCTAACCAACCTGACCCCCCGGTGCGCGGTTGCCGCGCCATAGCCGACGGCATCGAGAAACGCCCCGCCGCCGATGGCGAGCGCATACGAGTGGCGGTCAAGATGGGCCGCGTTGATCGCCGCCCAGACCTCGCGAACCAAGTGGTCCTCCGCCTTGGCCGATTCGCCACCGGGTAGAATCGTGATTCCGCGGAACTCCAAATCCAACTCGGCGAAGTAGCTCTGGATCTCGTCTTGCAGTCCGGGCCATAATTCCGCCACCGTCTCCTCGATGAAAACCATTGCCCGCCGTCCGCCGCCTTCGCTTAAAATTTCAGCAAGCGCGTGATTTCCAGATGAAAATGCATCGCGGGTGAAAACGATACGGTGCTTGAAGGTGACGGGAATTTGGAAATCGTAGCGGGACATCAGCGAGCGGAAGCAGTAGCGCCCATTACGCCGACACGCCACCGTTTCTTGCCCAAATTCAGCTCATGCCCACTCCGGAGACACTTTTTGAAAGCCGCTGGCTCGGACTCTATCGCATTAGCCACTGGGACTTCGTCCGCCGCCCGAATTCGGACGCCTGCGTCGGTATTCTCGCCATCACGCCCGCGCGGGAAATCATCCTCGTCGAGCAATTTCGCATTCCGATGCAGCGCCACGTCATCGAGGTGCCCGCCGGACTCGTCGGTGATGAGCCGGAATTCTTAGGCGAACCGCTGGCCGCAACCGCCAGCCGCGAGTTGCTAGAGGAAACCGGCTACCGCGCCGGATCAGTCGTGCCGCTCATCGCCAGCCCGACGTCGGCGGGGATGTCGTCGGAAGTCACCCACCTTTTCCACGCCACCGATCTCGTCCGCGAGCATCAGGGCGGCGGGGTGGCGGGCGAAAACATCATCGTCCACCACGTCCCCCTTTCCCAACTGCGCGAATGGCTCGCTGAGCAGGAAGCCGAAGGAAAACTCATCGATTTCAAGATCCACGCCGCGCTCTGGCTGGCGGGGATCCCCGCGTAGGCGGTCATGGCGGCGGTTGGAAACCGCCGCCACGTCTATCCGCGCCACACCAGCGGAATCACCCGCGCAAGCGGAATGGGCAGGCAGTCCTCCACAACTGGTGGTCTTGGTGCATCCATTCGCGCGGTTCGCGATGAGTATGCCCGCTTCCGCGTGATCGCCCGCGCCAGTTTTCCTAAGCGAGCGGACCGCCTCGCACCGAGCCTCACCGGGGATGTTCCCGAGGATACTGGCAGATTCATCACCACCGCCATCGCCTCCTATCAGTCTGCCGGAAAGGCTCCCTACGCAGAAAAGTTCGCGAAACGCGGCTATGCCGCCGCCATCCTCGGCACTCGTATCAGCGAGTTGAACGCCCTTACCGCTAACCGTAGCGAACCAAGATCAGGCGCAGGGCGGGGCCGTGACTTATCCTATTTCGCTTCAGCTAAACCTGTGAACGTGGCCGTCGTGGGCCATCGGTTTCATGGGCGTGACCCACCTCCGCGCCTATCTCGCCAATCCATGGCACGCGTGGTCGCGGTGTGCGACGCCGTGCGCGTGCCGGGTCAATGGCGTGCTCGCCGGGGTTTCCGGCAACAGCACAAAATCCGACAACATCGACCTCGGGCTGGACGTCAAGGTTTACCGCACGACGGAGGATCGATGCGAATGTCGAACTGATGGACTTCTGCACGCCGACGCCGCTGCACGCCGCGCAAGTCATCGCAGCGCAGCGCTGCATGCGGGCAAGCATGTCATCTGTGAGAAACCGTTGGCGCGCACCTCGGCGGAAGCCTGCGGGATTTTGGAGGTTGCGGCAAACTCGCCCGGCATCCTCATGCCCGCGATGTCCATGCGATTCTGGCCCGGTTGGAACTGGCTCAAGCAAGTGGTGGAGGAACAAACGTATGGCAAGGTCCTGGCCGCCCGCTTCCGCCGCGATGCCCGCGTGGAGCCAGCAAGGCACCTACTCCGGTAGACAAGACTTGGGCGGCGCGTTGTTCGACCTACACATCCACGATACCGCTTTCGTAAACCATCTCTTCGGACGTCCTGCGGGAGTCTTCTCCTCCGGCGTGCTCGGCACCAGGGGGTCTATCAATCACGTGGTCATCCAATAGAACTACCCCGGCGGCCCGGCGGTTTACGCCGAGGGAAGCTGGCTGCTGAACCAAGGATTCAACATGTCATAGCAAATCCGCGCGCAAGCCCAAGGGATGTTGGTGTTGTTCACGCTCGGTCTGGGCGCGTCGAAACCCGGCACCCCTCGCCGCTTCGACCGATTTCTCTCAACAGGTTGTATGCAAGACGTCAGAGAGAACACCACGCTCAAATGGAACAGCAAGGAGCTAAAATTCGACGTCGCTGAAGCTAACGCTCTTGTCCGTAGGGATTACCGCGAAGGCTGGTGAATCGCCCGGTTGGCTTGAAATCAACCGGTTCAAAACACGAATTCCCCGAAAACGCGGAATCTCCATAAAAAAATCTTGCGCAGGGGGGGGGCGCGTGATGTTCTCCCCGCCCGCCCACAGGGGTGGATTAACTTTTTATTCCCAAACGGCCATGGCCTACGCAGTGATCAAAACCGGCGGTAAACAATACCGCATCCAAGAAGGAGACAAATTCGATGTCGAGAAGCTCAATGCCGAAGTCGATTCGACAATCACGTTTGACGTTCTGATCGTCGGCGAAGGCGAGTCCGTGAAAATCGGCGCTCCGCTGGTGGCTGGCGCTTCGGTGACCGCCAAGGTCATTAATCAATACCGCGGACCCAAGGGCGTTGCCTTCAAGTTCAAGCGCCGCAAGGGCTTCCACAAAACCAAAGGCTTCCGCCGCAGTCTGACCACGCTCGAGATCACCTCGATCGCCGGATAACTGATTTCCAACCCATCTCATTTCCCCACTTTTATGGCCCATAAAAAAGGACAAGGCTCCGTCAAGAACGGTCGCGATTCCCGCAGCAAGC
>JAYSYA010000179.1:0-3835 GCA_043716765.1 Akkermansiaceae bacterium | reverse complement strand
CCTTCGACCACTACCCTGAGCACCGCGCCGAAGCCATCCGGCTACTCACCCAAACTGCCCCGCAATGCCCCTAGCCAGCCAAACGCCCTGGCGGAATGGGCGCATTCTCAGGTTTATCCTTGCGCGGAGGATGTTCGCGGGAAGAATCCGCCTCCCGCGCCGCGGTTCCACCCCATGAGCGAATCCAATCACACTCCTGAAAACGCCAGCTTCGAACAACTCGGCGACGTTCTGCGCAATCACCAGTCGTTCGTCCTGATCAGCCACGTGCGGCCGGATGGCGACGCGATCGGCTCGCAACTCGCGCTCGGCTACGCATTGATGGCCGCAGGAAAAAGCGTGCGCCTCATCAACGAAGACGGACTGCCGGACAATCTCGCGTTCATGGCCGGCTCGGAAAAAATCGAGTTGCCGCCGGCCGAGCCGCTGGACGTGGAAGTCGCCATCGCGCTGGACACCGCGACCAAGCTGCGGCTCGGCGACAACGCGCTGCACGCCGCCTCCAAGGCGAAAATCTGGCTCAACATCGACCACCACGTTTCCAATCCGAAATACGGCGACCTGAACCTGATCGACTCGAAAAGCCCGGCCACCGGCCAGATTCTCTATCAACTCATCGTCGCGCTCGGCCTGCCGATGCCGGACGAAACGCGCGACGCGATTTACGTCGCCGTGTCCACCGACACCGGCTCGTTCCAGTACCCGTCCACCACGGCGGCGACCTATGAACTCGGCGCCGACCTGATCCGCCGCGGGCTGGACGTGGGGACGATCAACTCGCTCATTTACGATAACTATCCTTTCCGCCGCCTCGAACTGATGCGCGCGCTGCTCAACACGCTGGAGCTTTCCGAGAACGGGTTCGTCGCTAACTGGACGATGCGCGACCAGCTCCGCACCGATCTGGATTTGCTGCCGGAGGACAGCGAGGGACTCATCGACCTCATCCGCGCGATCCGCGGGGTGCAGCTCGCGGTGTTCTTCGAAGAGCTGCCTGATGGGAAAATCCGGATTTCGATGCGCTCGAAAGACCGCCGCCTCGACGTCTGTCAGATCGCGACGGAGTTCGGCGGCGGCGGCCACGCGCTGGCGGCCGGCATCCGCATGGCGGGTCCGCTCGAAGAAGCGAAATCGCGGGTGCTCGGCGCAATCCATCGCCGCATCGAAAGCGCCGGACTCTAACTTTTACTTTATGAGAAACAATCCCATGGATTCAGACGGCCCGAGCGGCGTGCTATTGATCGACAAAGCGGAAGACATGACCTCGCACGATGTCGTCGCCATCGCCCGCCGCGCCTTGAACACCAAGAAGATCGGCCACTGCGGCACACTCGATCCGATGGCCACCGGACTGCTAATGCTAGTCATTGGCCGGGCCACCAAGATTCAGGATTTGCTAATGAGCGAGGACAAGCAATACGTGGGCACGCTCACGCTCGGCTCGACGACCAGTACGCAGGACCGCCAAGGCGACACCCTGGAAACCAAGCCTGTCGGGGATTATTCCAAGGAGCAAATCCACGCCGTTTTCGACGGCTTCATGGGCGACTTCGAGCAGATCCCGCCGATGGTTTCGGCGATCAAGAAAGACGGCGTGCCGCTTTACAAACTTGCTAGAAAAGGCATCGAAATCGTCCGCGAGCCGCGCAAGGTGCATATCACGTCCAACGAGGTGACGCGCATTGAGCTGCCGGAAGTGGACTTCATCGTAAACTGCTCCAAAGGCTTTTACGTGCGGACTTATGCGCACGACATCGGCGCGCAGCTTGGCTGCGGCGCGCATCTCAGCGCGCTGCGCCGCACGCGGTCCGGCAAGTTCACGCTGGATCGCGCGGTGACCGTCGCGGACCTGAAAACCGCACCGCGCGAGGATCTTTACAAGGCGCTTATTTCGCTAGCGGAAATCTCGCTGATGCGCGGGGCGTAAGGAGGGTTGACCTTCGGTCGACCCGAGTGGACCGAAGGTCCACTCTCCTTATGAGATGCGCGCGGCACGCTCGCTCTGCCAGAGCGCGAACGAGTCTTCTTGCAGTTTCGCCTTGATCGGATTCCTCCGAATATAACGGACCGCATTGATGAAATGATCAACATCACGAATGAGCGTATCCCGATAATTTCTCTGCCAGATCGGGCCTTTGGCAATGCCCGCGGCGGATACGCTTTTCCACGCTTGGATGAGTTTTTCGAGAGGCACCAGTGGTTTGAAAAGTAGATGCACGTGGTTCGGCATGATGATCCACGCCTGATGCTCGACCCGTTCGCCTTGGAAGCGCATCAAGGAATTTGATAGAATTTCCCTGGCCGCGGAATCCTTCAGCAGGCATGACCCGCAACCTTGATCCAGCCAGGACTCGATTTTCCAAGTGAAGCGGCGGTGGTATTCACCCTCGGTTTCGACGCTCCAGGGCTTCGGATAGGTCGAAATCCAGAGTCGGCGTTGTTCCCTCCAGTGATCGACTTTCGCCTTGGGCAAAGCGTCACCCAACCTGAATGTGACGAACTGCATGACTTCTTCCTGCTGCCAGTGCGGGAGCTTGTCACCGTGCTTTTGGATGTGATTGTCCGGGTTGAGGAAATCGGATGACATTGGATGATCATAAGGAGAGTTGACCTTCGGTCAACTCGGGTGGACCGAAGATCCACCCTCCTTATCTCAGCCTTCCTCGGACTCTTTCATGGCTCAGGGATTTCCAGTGCGCGGGAGATTTTTCGGGCTAGCAGGTCCGGGACTTCGGCATGCCGGGGAACGGGTTCGCGGCGTCCGGTTTTTGGATTCCAGTAAATCGAATGGGAACCGCCCTCACGTTTGAGTGGGCAACCATTGGCTTCGAGGTGGCGGATCAGCTCCTTGTGCTTCATGCAAGGGCGAGGGGAACCAGTTTCTCCCCACTGCCCAAGCTGGCGCGGGCGTCCTCGCGGCGGTCCTCCAGCAGCAGCAGGATGGACTCGCGGAGCGATTCCAGCGCCTCCTCCTCGGTAAGTCCTTGGCCGTTGCCCTCGGGAAACTCCGGGGAGAATGCAACGAACCATTCCCCATCGCGCAACACGCGGGCGGTGAACGTGGCAGGTGTTTTCATGCGCTCAATCTGCATCCGGCGGCAGGTTGCTGCAAGCGTGGATTCGGCGGTGTGCGCGGCCGTGGAATGAGCGATCAATCCGGCAGGCAGCCGGGCGGGTTCTGCCGCCAAAAGAGCGTCCTCAAGCGGCTCTCACTGAATTTTTTGTAGCGTGGATGCAGGGATGACCGTCTTTTGAATCGCGGGAAGTCGGATTTTTTTTAAGCCATCTTTCTGCCCCGTCCAAGGATCGTTGCAAGGTGGGGCGAAACAAAACTTGGTTTCCTCTCTGTGCTCCTGGGATGGATGCGGCGGATATTGTTCGGTCACGGCTTGATTTCTGGGATGAAGCGGAATAGAAAGAACGGGTATTAAAGATATCCACGAGATTGAAAGATGCTGTGGAGAACAATTTCCTAGGGTTTGGCATCTGGTTAACAGTTCTGATGGTAATATCTGTTAATTTTTTAAGCCGCGATTTTTCGATAGAGAGCACATTTGTAGGACTAATTGTATTTTGGGTTCTCATGAAATCTTGTTGGATAAAGCTCAGGACTGTTGGAATTCTGGCCGAGGAAGAGGTTGAACCGCTCGAAGAAAAATGGACTACTGTTTACCTAGCTGAAGTAAAAAATGGGCATGGGACTCTTTTTGGTCAAACCTTAGTCTTTAGGGTCAGTCCCATCAGCGTCAACCTAAGCACGCAAGCATCTGATCCTTAGTTGATTTTCTAGTTCTCGTTTCCAGCTTAAGAGGAGGAATCGATCTCTCTGGCAAGA
>JAYSYA010000178.1:0-11686 GCA_043716765.1 Akkermansiaceae bacterium | reverse complement strand
GGCAGCATCTCAAAGGACACTATCTGGCAGGTTACTTCACCAAACAAAGCAAAGACCTCAGCGACAAGCTCGTTGACTCAATCCGGGACTTGATGGATCGCCCGAAAATTATCCGTTCCGTTTGTAAGACGCACTCCGAATAACGGAACTTATTTTCTGAAAACGGTCTAAACAGGCGATGTTGGAACATCGATCAATCAACCAGCACCAATCGATTTTAACGTTTTAACGGGAAAAAATCCGCTTCCCACATGATGCCGTTTATCGGAAAATTTAATTGGCCCATCTCGATGCTCACTTGGGACGTGATCGTCTTGAACGGCTACCTGTTACTCAATCTGCACATCTGCGGTTACATGCTGTATCAGCGCTTCCTCGGAGAAACTTCCGACAAGCGTTGGTATGTGCCGTTTGTCTTCCTGAGCATCGCTTGGGCGATTTCAATCCACACCGTGACCGCGTTCCTCTATTGCGGACTCGGCGGGCGCCCGTTCTGGAATGCCACACTGATGGCACCGCGCAATTGATCCGCCGGATGACTCAAATGAAGGTCGGCCCGGGTTCGATTCAGACTTTGGTGCCATCATGCGGACCACGATCCTAATCGACCTATCGATGTTAGGCTCGGAGGTTTTCACCGCCCTTTATACAGGCGGGGCGCATTCCACCACCATTAAGTATTTGTTCTTCGGTTATGGAGATTTGAACGCGCTGGTGGCGTGGACTTGGGTTTCGCTGGCCTTCATGGTGACCGCCGCCTTGCTGCTGATGCAGCCCAAAGTACACCAGCATCTCAAGGTTCTCGACGTGGCCTGCGTGCTCGCATTCGTGGGCATCTGGATTGAAAAAGGCATGGGATTGATCATTCCAGGCTTTGTGCCATCAACTTTGCACGAGTGGGTCGAATACATCCCGAGTGCTGCGGAGTGGAAAATCATGGGCAGCATCTAAGCTGCGTGATTGATCGTTTACACCTTGCTGTTAAAGGTTGCCATTCCGGTTTTCACAGGCACTATATCCGGGCGGAGGGAAAAATGATTTTTCGCAAAGCGATCCATGTTGTCTGATACTCTAATCATTGCTTCACCGTTGGCACTCGGCTTCGCGTTTTTTCTCGCGTCGGGCTTGTATGCGGCGGTCGGCCACGGCGGTGCGTCGGCCTATCTTGCGGTGATGGGACTTATCGGCATGGTGCCGGTGGAAATGAAGCCGATCGCCTTGGTACTTAACATCGCAGTCTCGCTGCTGGCGTTCATCGCGTTTGCCCGTGCAGGTCATTTCCGGCCTCGTTTGTTCTGGCTGTTCGCCGCAGTCTCGGTGCCTGCGGCGTTCATCGGCGGGTGGCTGCAATCTCCGGATTCGGTATTTAAACTCATCCTCGCCGCCGCGCTCGTTTTTGGTGCGTGGCGGCTCGCCTTCCACACGAGTGCGGAAGAGCCGGATCTCCGCGAACCGCATCTCGCCACTATTCTGATTCTCGGCCTGACGATTGGATTTCTATCCGGACTCATCGGCATCGGTGGCGGAATATTTCTAACGCCATTGCTCGTCCTCTTCCGGTGGACCCCGGCGAAACCCGCCGCAGCGATCTCCGCGGCCTTTATTTTTGTGAATTCCCTCGCAGGCCTCGCAGGTTTTGTCACCAAAGGCGGTGTGGTTCCACAACTCGCGTGGTTTCTTCTTCCGGTGGTTCTCGTCGGCGCTTGGTGCGGGTCGTCGTGGGGAAGCAAACGCGCGCGGACGCCCGCTCTCCAGCGAGTGCTGGCCGCCGTTCTGGTAGTAGCCGCCGCTAAATTCGCGACGTATTGACTCAGACCAAGCGGATGCAGCACGGATAACGATGCCATTCACCTTTCTGCGCCGCGACGGCGGCGATGATCTCCGCCACCAGCGCGAGAATCGGCACGGTGAACATCACCGGAACCAGAAAAATTCCGACGACCACAAACATCAGCACGACGGTGACCGAACCGAGACCGAGCATGACTAACATCAGGGTGATTTGAAAGTTGAGCGCCTCGCGGCCGTGGTGGCCGACAAAAGTGCTGCTCTCCCTTTTTACCAGCCACAAGATCAAGGGGCCGATGAATCCGGTGAAAATCCCCAACAAATGGCACAGCATCGCGAGGGATTTATCCTCCTCCGAAATAGCCTGATAGGGAGGAATCGGCGGCGGGGCAGGGGAGTTGTCGGGCGGGGGAGTCTGCATTGCTCAGGGTTTTCCGGCCTCGATGAACTTGACGATGTCAGCGCGGCATTTGATCAGATCCGGCGGGTTTAGATAGAACATGTGGCCGCCGTCGTAGAAGGCGGTCGAGATGTTTTTCCGGACATTCACGGGCAGGTTGAGCATGTGCCGGACCGAATGGGCAGTGCCTTCCGGGGGAGTCGCGAGGTCGGTATAACCGCCCATCAGAAGCACCCTGAGATGGGGATTATCCCTCATGGCAATGGCGAGACGATCACTGACATTCACTACCTCGTTGCTGCTATTCCAGCGCCATGGCTGGACTTTTCCGGTGAGGATTTCGTAGGGTTGCTCCTCTTTGTAGCCCAGTTCGCGGCCCAAGTAGTCGAGGAGCGCGGAGGAAAACGCGCCGTAGGCCAGCGAATAGGACGGATCGTAGTCTGGAACTCTAGCAGCCTTGTCAGTGGCATCCCACGCCACCCGCGCATCGAATCGGCCGATCACTTTGCCTTCTTTGCGCAATAATTCCGCGCGAAACGCCGTGGAATCGAGCCGCAGATCGTTCGCCAACCAGATGGTGGCATCGATGCCTGTCAGCCTAGCCAATTTGTCAGCCATGCTCGTCCGGCTTGTTGGATCGAGTTCATTTCCCTTGAGCAAAGCTGCGGCGTATTCACCGAAGGCGAAATCCGTGCTTTCCTTGACCAAGGCATCGCGGTTTCCCCGGATTTTCCCATGAAAATGAGACGTGCCAGTCAGCGAAGGCAGGAAAACCTGATAAGCGAGATCGTTGCCTTGGGCCGGTTGGAGCGTGGAAAAGTCGAGCAACGAGGACAGCAGGACGACGCCGTTCATGCTCATTCCGTAGCGCGTCTGCAGATGATTGGAGAGGCCCGCCGCCCGGATGCCACCATAAGATTCGCCCAGAAGATATTTTGGCGATGACCAGCGGTCGTGTTCGCTGACCCAGCGGCGGATGAAATCTCCGACCGAGGCGATGTCTTCATCGAGCCCGTGAAAGTCGCCCGGTTTCACATCCTTTTCCGCGCGGCTGTATCCCGTGGAAACGGGATCGATGAACACCAGATCACACACATCGAGAATGCTCAGCGGATTATCCACCACCCGTGCCGGAGGAAACGGAGGGAGCGTTCCGTCACCGGGAAGCTTGATGATTTTCGGCCCTAGCACGCCGATATGCAGCCAAACTGCAGAAGAGCCCGGGCCTCCATTGAAGGCGAACATCACCGGTCGGAGCGATGGATCCTTGGTGTCTGTGCGCTCGTAACTGACGTGAAAAATCGAGGCCCGGGCTTTGCCATCGTCCTCTTTGAGCTGCAATTTGCCGGTCGTGACTTTGTAAGCAACCTTTTTACCATCAATGGTAACTGTGGATTCTTTCACGACTGGCGCGATCACTTTGGCCGCCGGAGCCTCCTTGAGTGCATCCTTCGGTGATCCTTCCGGCGGCGCGACTGGTTCTACGGGTTGAGCACCCGCTGCGGTTAGTTGCAGGGTGATAAAAACAGGAACGAGGAATCGGCGCAAGGGAGAAATCATGGTTTGGAAGGTTGATCGAAGGGTCTGGCGTATAGCACGTTGGGGAAACGGCAATGAGAAATGGAATCGTCTGAAATACCGCGAATTTCAGTCACCCATCGCCTCGATCTCCGCCCGCACCATTTTGACCAGTTCCGGTGGACCGAGCACTTTCGCCTGACTGCCGAAGCTGAGCACCCAGCGCAGGACCTCCTCAAGCCGCCCGACTTCGAAACGAACTTCCACTCGCGTTGCCTTCGCGTTAAGCGGGAAAATCTCCTGAGTCGGATGCCATCGGCGTTCCTGAGCCAGCCTTGCCGCGTAATTCTTCAGCTCGACACGCACCACTTGCCGGGAGTAATCGCCAGCAACACTCCAGATGCCGAACGATTGTTTTAAATGATCATTTCCAGCGAAGCCTTCAGGGCGGTCAAAGCTTTTCTGGGTGATCTTGAGCCGAGTCATCCGTGGTAACGCAAATGTCCGCAACGCCTCGCGCTCCAGATCCCGCGCAATCAAATACCAGCCGCCATCCACCTCGCCGAGATGCAAAGGATTGACCCGGCGAATTTCGGATGTGTCCGCGCCCAGTTTTCGATAATAAAAGGTTGTAACAAGTTGATTTAAAACGGCATCGGCGATTTGGCCAAAGAGTTTCACATCACGTGGGCTCGACTCGATCGACTTGCGGGAAAACGCCTCGTCCAGATCGCTCCAAGCAAATTGAATCTTGCCTAGCATCCCGCGGGTGAGCTTCGCGAAGACCTTCTGCATGACCTCGGCCAAGGGCGTGCCACGGACAGATTCCAAGGCCGTGCGGGCAAGGAACAGGCCGGCGAGCTCCTCGGATGTGGTTTGAAAAACCGGGAAATCCGTGACGTCCGCATCGTAGTGATAACCGTGGAGGGTTTCCTCATAGACGAGCGGCAGTTTGAGTTCGTCGCGCATGAAGGTGACGTCACGCTGGATGGTTTTGCGCTGAACCCCGAGTTGCTTGGCGAGTTGGTTGCAATTTGGATAGGTGCCGCCGCGAATCGCCGCATGGATTTCGTAAATCCGGAAAAGCGGGCGGCGGGTTTTGCCGATCCGGTCATTCGCATCGGCCATGAGAGTGGTGACACTGGCTTGAAGCTGATTCATCTGCGGCAATGCAACCGGGTTTTCGGGGGGGCATCCAGCATTGAAGTAACGAATCCCAACAAACTTCACTTGTTACAATATATGTAATGCGGAATCCAATGATTGGCGACCTGATCAGCTGTTTGCTCGGAAACTCGATTCGGGCGGCCAAACTTCATCTGAAGGGCCATCCTTGCCCATCGTAGTCTGGAACACTGCTCGGTGTTCCTCTCACGCTCGTTTTCGGGCGGTTGGTTTTACGATCAGCCTCCGGCAAGTTTTGAGACGGTGGCTGAATCGACATTGAACATCTTGGTCGCTACCGCTTCAGGTTTCTCGCCGGCGGCGATTTGATACTCGAAGGCTTTGATCGGCTTCTCACCGGACAACTTTGACATCAGGTAAACGCGGATCGTCATGACCTCTTTGCCGGTGCCGCCCTCCAATTTTTTCACGGAAAATTGCACCTCGTTGGGGCCGTCCACTGCCCCGCCGATGACGACTTCGGCTTCCTTGGCATTCGCGAACCGGTGGCGGCTGATTTTATTGATTTGCACCTGAACCTCCCGGCCTGGGCTGAACACATAAACCTTAGCCACGTATTTAGCCGGCGGCGCGGCGATCGGCGTTGGCGGGATTTGGCCGCTGGGCTGGGCTTCGGGGGTTTCGATTAAATATTGGAGATTTCCCTCCGCTAATTCCTTTCGGACTGCCGGGAGCGCCGCCAGATTGACAAAATCCGCCCGGTCATAAAGCCAACCGCCGCTGCCCTGGACGAAGGAAAGCACTAGCAGGTTGTCCGTCGGCTCGCCACCCACGACAAAGTCGATTTTTCCGAAATAGGAGGCTTTTGCCGTCGCCCCATTCTTTTTCGCTTCCAGAAATTTCAGCCCTTCAATCGATGGCGGCGGTGCCGGGAGGTTGAAAAGCGTGGCGGGAAACGGCTGTTTTTCCGAGACGATCCGGTTGCGAACCTCGACCCGCCGGTGCTCGGCGGTCACCCGTTGCCAAGCCGCCGGATCGCGACGGATCATCGATTCACGCCATGCGCTGTACGTGGTTTCAAGGGTCGGGCGGAGATTTTCCTGTCCGCATCCTAAAGTGGCGGAAATCAGTAAGAACGTAAAAATCAGTCGATTCATCGGCGAAACGATTGGACAAGATAGCCCATCTCACAACAAACAAATTGCATGCCGCTCAATTGAGTGCGGCGGCGATTGAGCTATGAGCAGTATTTTGCAGAGAGTGGCACCGATTGGTGAAGCGCGGGATCGGGAGATTTTGAAGGATGCGGCGACCTACGTCTATGAGCAGCGGCCCCAAGGCGATGTCTTGGCGCATCTGTTTTTCCCCGAAAAAACCAAGGATGAGCCCCGTCCGGTCGTGGTATTTTTCCATGGCGGCTTTTGGGATGCGCCCACTCCGACGCAATTTGTCCCCCACTGTCTCCATTTCGCCAGTCGCGGCGCGGTCGCGGTGGCTGCCGAAACTCGAACCTCGGGAAAAAACGGCACCGGCCCGCTGGAAGCCATCGAGGACGCCCGCGATTTGATCCGCTGGCTGCGCCACAATGCAGATACTTTCAATCTCGATCCCGATAAAATCACCATCGGCGGCGCCGGCGGCGGCGCCTATCTGGCGCTGCTCGCGACTCTGCCCAAGCCCAAAAACCTGCCTCCCATTGATGGCCTCGATTGCTACCCGCAAGCGTTGATTCTTTTCAGCTCGCTGCTCAACACGGCTTCCAAAAGTGCCGCCGCCGATCGTTTTCCCGACGCGAAGACGGCTAAACGACTAAGTCCGACCCAGCTCATCCGCCGGAAACTTCCACCAATGCTCTTTTTCCACGGCAAATCCGACCGGATCACGCCGTTTGACGAAGTGGAGAAATTTCGCCGCCGCCTGCGTTGGCGCGGTAATTTTTGCGAATTGGTGGACTTCGTGCGCGCGGACCACAGTTTTTTCAATTTCAACGTCAGCCACAAAAACTTCGAACTGACAGTCGCTGCGGCGGATCGGTTCCTCGTGGATCGCGGATTATTGCCGCCAGAGGAACTCGGTTGAACCGGGCCGATGGCCGCTGTGTCCCCTGCCCGCTTTTTAAGGAGTTTTTTGAAAAATCTCTGTAAAACATTGAATTCGAGCGACACAGGAGTTCCTGTATCACCCTTACAAATCATTGATTCGACTTATCAAACGCCGCGTCGAAGGCGATCTTGCTGGTCGGGAAATCCACACTGCGGACGAAAGCCGCAGCTTCTTCCCCGCCGTACACGCGGTCCATGCGGATGTCTTCCCATTCGACCGAAAGCGGACCTTTGTAGCCCACATCGTTGAGCGCGACGATGATGTCCTCGAACTCGATGTCGCCGTGGCCCAGCGAGCGGAAGTCCCAGAAGCGGCGCGAGTCGCCGAAATCCGTGTGACCGCCGAACACGCCGACCGAGCCGTCGCCGTGGTTCCACCAGACGTCCTTCATGTGGACGTGATAGATGCGACTGCCCAGGTCGCGGATGAATTTCACGTAGTCTACGCCCTGATAGCCTAGATGGGACGGGTCGTAGTTGAACCCGAAACGCTTGTGATTTCCCACTGCTGCCAGAGCGCGCTGGGCGGAGGCGATGTCGAAGGCGATTTCCGTCGGATGGACTTCGAGGGCGAAGTTGACATCGAGTTTGTCGTAAGCGTCGAGGATCGGCAGCCAGCGCTTGGCGAAGTCCTTGAAACCCTTTTCGTAATACGCCTGCGAGGTCGGCGGGAAGGCGTAGAGCGAGTGCCAGATGGAGGAGCCGGTGAAACCGTTGACCACGGCGGGAAAATCGTCCTCGTCGCTGCGGTTGGGCTTGGAGTTGAAAAACGCGCGGGCGGCTTTGCCGGTGGTGATCATTTTCTTGGCGGCACGCTTGCGGACGCCTTCCGGATCGCCGTCGCCCCAAACATCCGGAGCGAGAATCGCCTTGTGTCGCTCGTCGATGAGGTCGCAAACCGCTTGGCCGACCAGGTGGTTGGAAACTGCGTAGCAAGTCAAGCCGTGGTCGGAGAGAAGCTCCCAGCGCTCCTTTACATAGGTTTTGCTGGTGGCGGCGGCATCCACGTCGAAGTGGTCGCCCCAGCAGGCGAGTTCCAATCCATCGTAGCCCATTTCGTAGGCCAGCGGCGCGAGCTTTTCCAGCGGAAGGTCGGCCCATTGGCCGGTGAATAGTGTGACGGGGCGTGACATGGTGGAGTTGGTGGTTAGGTCCGTGGATGATGGCGGCAACGGGCCGCCGGGATAAAGCAAAAACGATGGTTGCGCAGAGATCTTACACGGGGCACCGGCTGGGCTGCCTCCGGTTTACCCGGGGTGCATCATGTGTCCTCGATGATGAAAGCCTTCCGCGCCCACTTGCAGCGGAACACCGGGGCCGACTCGTTAGGCTTCCAACCGTTCGCGTTCCCGAAATCGATCGCCGCCGTGACCATGTCGTAACTGACGATCCGCGGCAGCTCGGCGGTCAGAATCTGGCCATGGATCGGCGCGCTGGCTTCGATCACTAACTCGTTCGTTCCCCGGCGGTTTTGCATGATCCAGCGGTACTGAACGTCTCGGTGATTGATGACTTTGTAGCCTTTTTGAGGAGGAGGCATGGGGATAAAATTTGAATGATCGGTGGTGAAAAACCGGATGCTGCGCCAGCTGCTGACCCATGAGAATGAAAAAAACCGCGGCTATTCCGCTTCCCGTGCCGGCGGGCCGGTTTCGAAGCGCATGAGGTCGGCGATGAAAGTCAGCGGAATGCTGCCGGTCTCACCGTTCCGGTTCTTCGCTAACACCAGCTCGGCCTTGCCCGCCTCCGCTTCGCGTTCCTCGTCGTTTTCCGCGTAGTAGGCGGTTCGATAAAGCAGGCCGACCATGTCAGCGTCTTGCTCGATGGAGCCGGACTCCCGGAGGTCTGACATCCGCGGCACGCCGAGGCTTTTGCCGGCGCGGCTTTCCGGGCCTCGGTTGAGCTGGGCGAGAATGCAGATCGGGATGCCGAGCTCTTTCGCCAAGCCCTTGATGCCGGCGGAAATTTCGGCGATTTCCCGCTCGCGCGAGCTTTCCGCCTGTTTGGTCCGGGATTTCATCAGCTGAAGATAGTCGATGGCGATGAACTGGATGTCCTCGTCGCGCTTTTTGCGGCGGGCTTTGGCGCGGAGTTCGTTGATGGAAATTCCCGGCGTGTCGTCGATAAATAGCCTGGCGGCTGAGGTTTCGACTGCGGCGCGATGGATCCGTTGGAGGTCGCCCTTGGTCGGCGTGTAGCCGCGGGAGAGCTGGCTCATGGCGAATTTCGAGCGCGAGAAGACGAGACGCTGCACGAGCTGGAAGGCGCTCATTTCGCAGGAGAACACCATCGACGACTTGTTCTGATCCATGCAGATGTGCTCGACCATGTTCATCATGAACGAGGTTTTTCCCATCGATGGACGGGCGGCGACGACGAACATTTCACCCGGCTTCAAGCCGCTGCACATGCGGTCGAGTTCCTCGAATCCGGTGGATATCCCCTGCGCGCCCTTTTCACCGGCGAGCAGCGCCTGGAATTTATCGATGACCTCGTGCACCGACTGCTTGATGGTCGGCGCCTTGTTCGTTTCCGAGCCTTCACGGATGGCGAGCATCTTGGCTTCCACCGTGTCTAGCAAAGCCTCGACCTCGTCCGGTGCGTCGTAGGCTTGGGCGATGGCCTCGTTAGAATTTTGGATGATCGAGCGCAGGACAAACTTGTCCTTCACGTGTTGAAGATGGTGGAGGAAATGCCCCGGACTCGGCGCGTAGGTGTAAAGGTCCGTCAGCGAGGACGGCCCGCCGACGCGGTCGAGAAGGCCGCGGTCGAGTAGCCGCTGCACCAGCGAGACGAGCTCAACTTCATTTCCCGCCTCGAACAGCTCGATGAGAAACCCGAACAACGTCGAGTGCGACGGCAGATAGAAATGCTCCTGCGTGAGCTTTTCCTCGATGGCTTTGCCGATGTATTCCTGCGGGTCTTGCAACATCGAGGAGAGCAAACTTTTCTCCGGCCCAAGCGCGTGCGGCAAGGCGCGGGTCACGTCATCCACCGCCGTCGCTCCTTGTTGGAGTTCGGCGGTTTTGCGGAAAGTGGGTGCGGGTTTGGTTTCGACTGCCATGAGCGGGCGGGACGATGAAATGACCGGGCACGGATGGCAATCCTCCAACGTGCTTGTGAAGCGATTGTCAACAACCCCGACGGTTTCCTAAAAGCTGCGCAACCGGAGCTTGGTCCGCATCGTCGGAAAATCCCCCACCAATGTGTCGAAGAGACCGTTTGGAATGCGCGGCTTCGTAACGGCAAGTTTTTGGTAGTTGCGGCCCGGGCCATCACTCTACACTTTGAAGCACGACGAAATCATGGAAGAGCGCTACGAAATCCGCGGGAAAATAGGTCAGGGAGGACTTGGCGCGGTTTATCGGGGATACGACACCCGGATGAATCGCGAAGTGGCAATCAAGCGGATTTCCGTGACCACCGAAGATCCCGGGCTGCAGGAGGAGTCCACTCGCCAGCTCATCAAGGAGGCTGGAGCACTCGCCTCGCTCCAGCACCCTAACATTGTCACCGTTTATGACGTTGGTGGGGACGAAGACGGCCCTTACGTGGTGATGGAATTGATCAGCGGCAAAACCCTCGATGAACTCATCGAACGAGCCCCCCTCACCTGGCCGGACTTCCGCGAACTCGCGCTCCAGACGCTGGAAGCCCTCATCGCCGCGCAGGAACTCGGCCTGATCCACAGCGACATCAAGCCCTCGAACTTGATGCTCACTTGGCTTCCATCGGGGAAATTCCAGATGAAAATCGTGGATTTCGGCTTGGCTACTTTGACCCAATCCCAGTCGTTGGAAGCCTTGCAGGAAATCGAAGCGGTGTTCGGTTCGATTTTTTTCATGGCTCCCGAGCAGTTCGAACGGATTCAGCTTGATGCCCGGTCGGACATCTACGCGATGGGCTGCGTTTACTATCAGGCTCTAACCGGCAAGTATCCCTTCAACGGAGAAACCGGCCACGACGTGATGGTCGCCCATCTCCACCATCGGGTCATTCCGCTGCAGGACATGCGCTCGGATATTCCGCTTTGGGTTTGTGACTGGATCATGTGGCTCATCAACCGGATGCCGGTCGACCGCCCGGAATCAGCGAGAGAGGCACTCTTGGTGTTTTTAAAAAATGACAAGAATCCCAACCCCACGATGAGCCTCGGCACCGCCAAACTCGCATTTCCTGCGGGTCCCCGCCCCCGCATGGCGCCTCCCGCCACCGACGCCCAGCCGGTTGCTCCCACTAAACGAGTCGTCACTGATCCGCGGATGGCCCCTCCCGGCTACGCCCCGCCCGTTCAAGAGGCCGCGCCCGTCGAGCCCGAACCCGAACCGGTTCCCGAGCCCCCCCAAGTCATCACCGCGCCGCAAGCCCTACTGCCGCCCGAGGGTTCCAAACCGAGCATTTACACCTCCTCACACGAAATTTCCGCCGTCCTTCCACCGACGCCGACGTCCGCCCCGCATGGGCTGCCTGCCAGGCCATACGTCTCCAACCACACGCCGAAAAGCTCCGGCAAAGGCCTGAAAATCGCCATTGCGGCGGCTTCACTCGGGGTCCTTGTTGTCCTCGGTTTCATCCTTTCCAATCGGATCAAGCAAAGCAAAGCCAGCCAACGACACCAAGTCATGCTCGTCGAAGCTGCCACGGACGGGACCACCGAAATTTCACTGACCGGCGCGGAGTTCAATCATTTCTTGGAAGCGGCTGCCAATGCCGATACCGAGGAAAAGCAGAAAAACATCTTCAAAGCTCTCGC
>JAYSYA010000177.1:0-37081 GCA_043716765.1 Akkermansiaceae bacterium | reverse complement strand
AACGGATTGGAATGACTGCTTAAGCGATAGCTTTTGAACATCACTATCGGGCGGGGCCGATAGGAAAAGTCAAGACTTTTGTGACATTATTTTTGATTTATCCAATTAACTTTCAATGACTTGCAGCTTAGGTTGACGCGAATGAACCCTAGCCCAAGCTTCATATAGATAGCTGCAACTGGCGGATGGTAACAGGCTGACCCCGTAATGCATAACCTACGAACACTCGTGCATTATGCCTGACAATCGACGGGGCCCGTCCCGACTAACAAGCATTGAGGGAAATCGTGACAAGGTCGCTGGGCCGTGGTGGGCTGCCGTCGCCCCGAGCCGCGAATGACACGCTGAGCGGTGGCCACCCATAAATTGATTGCACCGACATTAGTAGAAACGCGCTGGACGGTTTGATTGCTGCAAAAAAATGTGATTTCAGCGCGCGATTCTCACCCGCCCTTGCGGTCGGTCCCTCGCCGTGGTAACCCATCGGGCAGATGGGCATCGCCGACCGAGATTATCACCGAAACGACAGCCGCGAGGGAGGCAGCTTTTTTTCCCAGGTCACGCCTGTGGTGAAGTGGCTGCTGATCGCGAATCTGGGGATCTACTTCTTGGATCTTTTCCTGATGGGGAATCCGCTGCGGAACTTCGGGGCCTTTGCGATTCAGTCTGCGGTGTTCGAGGGGAGGATCTGGGAATTCGTGACCTTCCAATTTCTCCACGGCAGCTTGGGTCACGTGTTCTTCAACTGCATGGGGATTTTCTTTTTTGGCCCGTTCTTGGAACGCTGGTGGGGAGCGAAAAAGTTCCTGATCTACTACCTGCTCTGTGGCGCGGCGGGGGCGGTGTTTTTCACGCTGCTGGTGTTTATCGGCTTGCTTGGCGACAGTCTCCAAACCCCGTTGGTGGGCGCTTCCGCCGGGATTTACGGGATTCTCATCGGTGTGGCGGTGATGGCGCCTAACTTGCGGGTGGCGCTGCTGTTCCCGCCTATCGAGTTGTCGATGCGGCAGTTGGCCATCGCGCTGATGGCGATTTCCGGCACCGCGATCTTATTGAAGATGGGTGGCAACGAGGGCGGCGAGGCGGGACATCTCGGCGGCGCGATCCTCGGGTATTTCCTGATGCGCTTCCCGCAGTTGCTGGGTGGCGGCGGGGTGGAAATCGTCCGGCCCGTGCGGTCCGGCCCGCGCCCGCTGCCGAAATTGCGGCCGCGCACGACGTTGGAAATGGAACAGGATTCCGCCGTGGATCTGATCTTGGATAAAATTTCCCGCGAGGGTTTCCAAAGCCTCACCGCCGCAGAGCGTGAGCTCTTGCAGAATGCCTCCAGCTCCAGAAAATCCTGACGATGACTGACGCGGAAATGATCGATTCGCCGGACGCCGGTCAACAACTTGCCCGGTTGCGCGCCATCATGCACCGCCTGCGCGCCCCCGGCGGCTGCCCGTGGGATGCCGAGCAGACGCATGAGTCCATTGTCCCGAATTTGATCGAGGAAGCTTACGAAACGGTGGACACGATCCAGCGCGGCGATCACGAACACCTCAAGGAAGAGCTGGGAGACTTGTTGTTGCAGGTCGTTTTCCACAGCGAAATCGCCGAGGGCGCGGGCCGCTTCACGCTCGACGAGGTGGCCCGCGGGATCAGCGAAAAGCTGGTGCGCCGCCATCCGCACGTCTTCGGCGAGAGCGATGTGGCGACCACTGACGGCGTGCTCCAGCAGTGGGATGAGATCAAGCGTGCGGAAAAAGGCGATGAGGAGAAACCCTATTTGCACGGCGTCGGCAAAGGCCTGCCCGGCCTGCTCCGCGCCTCCAAACTGCAAAAAAAAGCCGCGAAAGTCGGCTTCGACTGGCCGGAGGAATCCGGCGTGCTGGCGAAAATTTGCGAGGAGCTCGACGAATTGCAAACCGCCGTGGATGAGCAGGATCAGGATGCATTTGCCGAGGAACTGGGCGACTTGTTGTTCTCCGTGGTGAACTTGGCGCGCTTCCGGAATATCGATCCGGAGATTTTAATGGCCGCGGCGAATGCCAAGTTTGAAAGCCGCTTCGGCGAGATGGAGCGACGTCTCAAGTCCGCCGGTCTCACGCTCGAAACCGCGTCCGCCGCGCAGATGGATATCGCGTGGGAAGCCGCGAAAACGGGCGCGACAGATTAACCCACCTTCAATAATTCCGCGGCAGGGTCACCCGGAACGTGGAACCCGCGCCGGGGCTGGTCTCCAATTCGAGAGTGGCATCCAACAGTTCGCACAGCCGCTTCACGATGGAAAGGCCGACGCCTTCGCCGGGTACCTGGCTGGACGGGAGGGTCCCTGATTGGGCGGACGCGGTTGGAGCCCTGGCGGTGTCGCCCGAGGCAGTTTCCTCCACCGCTTGCGCGGACTGGGTCGCCTCATGGAGATGTTTTGCCATCGGGGCGTCCGGACCTTCATCCAATCCCGGTCCCGTGTCCTGCACACAAAACATCCATTTGTTCGTATCGCGATCGGTGCCGGACTTCCAAATGAGCGTGACCCCACCGCGCTGGGTGTATTTCAAGGCGTTAAGCAACAGGTTCTGAAGGATGCGCCGGATTTTGGGCTCATCTCCAATAACCACCAAGGACTCCGGCCCCTCCATTTTCAAATACAAGCCGCGACCCTGGGCGAGAGATTGAGAGGTCGTGCAGAAATCCGCCAGGAGGCGGGCCGCGTCAAATGGCGCGGACTGGCGCTCTTCAAGGCCGGCATCCAGTCGGGCCAGACTCATGAAATCGGTGAGCAACAGGTGAAGCGATGACACGCCCCGCTGCACCAAATCGGAAATTTCATGGCGTCTCGGTTCGGGTAAATCCGTGCGATCCAGCACCGAGGTCGCCAGTTTCACCAAGCTCAGGCTGCCTTGCAAGTCATGAGCGGTCTCGCGCCAGGCCGCAGCGCGGGTCTGATCCAGTTCGCGCAAGGTGGCCAAGGCCAACTCCAAATCACGTACATGCCCAGTGGCCTCCGTTTGATGCAAGCACCAGTATTGGGTGGTGCTGTCACTGATCCCGTCCCAACACAGTCGCGACCACGCCAGCCGGGCCGTCGGCATCACCGTGAAGTCGAGCTCGGGACGAGCCAACGCATAACTCTCCAACTCCGCCATCACGCATAAGTGCAGTTGCCCCCATTCATGGGTCAGCTCGTGCAACGGGTATCCTTGCTGCCAACGCTGCAAGCCGTGCTCGACAATTTCTTCCTTTTCTTCCTTTTGAGCCTCGGCGTTGTCTGCGCGGGACTCCGCCTGGAGGCCGTGGGCGTAGGCATCCAAAATCCCGGGGATATGGTCGTTGAACTGGGTGCGCGTCAAAGATAACGCGACCGTGGTTTCAAGGCCACTTTCGCTCGCCACGCGCCAGCGCCGCAAAATCGCAGGACGCTGCTCGCCCAGATGAGTCGCCAATGCCGAGAGCTGCACCCATGAAGTTTCGGTCATGGCGGGGAAATCACCAGAGCGTTCGGCTTGCTTGGTAGCTGGCTCGGAAAGCGGGAGCGAGAGAAGGGACATGGTTGTGTGAAAAAGTAGCTCCCGACCTCACCTTGCCAAGAGTTCTTTTGCCACCGGGAAAACATCAACACTCGGCGAACTCATAGCGCAGGGCGGAGAGGCAAAAGAGTGTGGCGGTCTCGACGCGAAGGACGATGGAGCCGAGGGAAATGGGCAAAAACCCGGCGGCGAGGGCGGCGGTGGTCTCCTCCGCGGAGAAATCCCCTTCCGGGCCAACGAGCAAGGTGGCGGTGGTGGTGGCCGGGTTTTCCCGCAAAACCGTCCGCAGCGGACGCGCTCCGGGAGCGAGCGAGGCGATGAGTTTCAAGCCGGAAGCTTCGGTCTGAGTCGCGATCCAGCGGTCGAAGGCGAGCGGTTCGGCGATTTCCGGCAACGTGTCTTGACCGCATTGTTTGCAGGCTTCGAGGGCATTGCGCCGCCATTTTTCGGACTTGCCGTCGCCCGGCTGGACGACGGTGTGGCAGGTGACGAGCGGCTGGATGGCGGCGATGCCGAGCTCGACGGATTTCTGGACGATGAGGTCCATGTTTTTCCCTTTCGGGATCGCTTGGGCCAAGGTGATGGCGGGCAGCGGGTCGCTGGATGGCAAAATGTCTCCCAGCTTCAGCCGCACGCAGTCGCGGGAAACGGCAAGGATTTCAGCAGAAGCGCGGCGGCCGCGGCCGTCGAAAACGATGACCGAATCACCGGGCTTCATGCGGAGAACTTGCGCGAGATGGCGGGCTTCATCGCCGGTGAGCGCTGGCTCGTTGAGCCATGCGTTCGGTGGGAGATGGAAGCGCGGCACGGGTAGATGAGATGCTAGAAACCAGAATCAAGATCCAAGAGGAAGAGTCGAAAGCTCTTTTCTGAACCCTTGTTTCTGGACTCTGGATTCTAAATTCACAGGTCGAAGAACCGCTTCGCTTTGTTGAAAAAGCCTTCCTGCATCGGCGAGTTGTGCTCGCCGATGGACTCGGAGAACGCGCGGAGTTTTTCCTGTTGCTCGCTGCTGAGGCGGGTGGGGACTTCGACCTGAACGGTGACATTCAAGTCGCCGCGACGGCCGTTGGAGAGTGAGGGCATGCCTTTTTCGCGGAGCCTGAAAACGGTGCCGCCTTGGGTGCCGACCGGGATTTTAATCGAGGATTGGCCGTCGAGCGACGGGACTTTGAGCTCGCCGCCGAGCGCCGCGACGGAAAATGGCAGCGGCACGGAGCAGAAGAGGTCCGAGTCGTCGCGCTCGAAAACGTCGTGATCGCGGACGTGGAGGAAGACGTAGAGATCGCCCGCCGCACCGCCGCGGACGCCGCCGTCGCCATTTCCGGAGGACCGCAGACGGGTGCCGGTGTCGACGCCGGCCGGGATGCGGAGCTTGATGCGGCTGTCGCGCTGGACGCGGCCGTCGCCTTTACAGCTGGTGCAGGGGTCGGAAATCGTTTCACCGGCGCCGCGGCATTCCGGGCAGGTCGTTTGCTGGATGAAAATGCCAGCTTGGCGGGCGACGACGCCGCGACCGGCGCAAGTCGAGCAGGCCTTGATGCCGCCGGAACCCTTACTCCCTTTCGCGCCGCAAGGTTCGCAAGGAACATAACGCTCGATTTCTAGCTCCTTCTCGACGCCGCGGGCTGCTTCTTCGAGGGAAATTTCCAAGTCGTAGCGGAGGTCGCTGCCTTTTTGTTTCCCCGAACCGCGGCGTGATCCGCCGCCGCCGAAAAATTCCTCGAAGCCGCCACCGAAGGCCCCGCCAAAGACTTGGGAGAAAATATCCGCGGCGTCATGGAATCCGCCGCCGCTCGAGCGGCCGCCAGCGCCATTGAAGGCGGCGTGGCCGTAGCGGTCGTAAGCGGCGCGCTTGTCCGGATCGCTGAGCGCTTCGTAGGCTTCGCCAAGTTCTTTAAACTTGTCCTCGGCGGTGTGATCACCGGGGTTTTTATCCGGATGGAATTTCACCGCGAGCTTGCGGTAGGACTTTTTGATGACTTCCGCGCTGGCTTCGCGGGTGACTTCAAGGATTTCGTAATAATCGCGTTTTTCGGCCATCTTCTTTATTCTGCCGGAGTTGGAACCTTGGAGACGACGACGCTGGCGGGGCGCAGCAAGCGGTCGCGCAGGCGGAACCCGCGGCGGGTGACCTTAAGAATGCGGCCTTCCTCGCCCTCGGCGCATTCTTCCTGAGCCACGGCATCGTGGAGGTTCGGATCGAACGGGCCGGTGGTCGGGATTTCCTCGACGCCTTGGGAGGCGAGAAATTCATTAAGCTGGCGGCGGACCATGTCCATGCCGATGTAGATCATCGACTTGGTGTCCTGCGAGGCGGCCTGCATGCCCATTTCGAAATTGTCGATGACGGGGATGAGCTCTTCAAACAGGCGCTGGTTGGCGTAGCGGATAGCGTCCTCGCGCTCGCGAGCGGTGCGCTTGCGGAGGTTTTCCATCTCGGCGGCGGTGCGCAGGGAGATTTCCTTCCACTTGGCGGCCTCGGCTTCAAGTTCCTCCCAAGGATCGAGGGTAGGAACGGGAGCAGTTTCGGCGGCGTCGGCGACCGGAGCGTCTGAAATGGGATCCGCCGCGTTGGTAACCACCGGTGCGTCGAGCGGTTGGTCGGGGTCGTTGTTGGCTTGCATGACGAACAGCATGTAGCTGCGAATGCGCCAGCGTCAATCCCTTGACGCAGGTTTAGACAGGGCATGCTTTTCTGAAGGCTTCGAAGTCTTCGCGTTCATCAACGACCCGCGCGACGGCGGGCACACTCTTCACCATTTCGGCGAAATCCTTCCCACCGCGTTCGCCGCTTGCATCGCCGAGCATCTCGCCCAGGCTTTTGTCGGCGAGAAAACCAATGAAATCGCCGCAGCGAAACGAGTTACTACCATGAGCCGTCTGCTGTCGCGCAGATTTCAAAATTCCCACTCCGCGCCGATCCACAGCGAGCGCGGCGCGGCCAAGGTGCGAATCCCGTCGCTGCTCAAGCCGGTCTGGATTTCCTCGTCGAGCAGGTTCTCGACCCTGAGTTGATAGGTCGCGCCCGCCACCTGCCACCTCGCACCGATCCGCACGCTGGTGAAAGCCGAAATCGCGCGACTGGCCAACGCGTCGTCGTATTGCGAGGCACCGTATTCGCCGCCCGCGAAGACGGATATCCGGTCTGTGGCCCGCCACTCGGCGTTGGCGACCAAGCGCAAGTCGGGTGCCTGCGGGAAGGGCTTGCCGTCTAGCAGCGGCTGGTCCGACGACTCGCTGAACTCGGTGCGCGACCAAAGCGCGTTGAGGCAGAGAGTCACCGCATCCGCCGGCAACCACTCGATTTTCCCTTCGATTCCGGTCACCTGCGCTTGTTCCACATTTCGCCGCTGCGAGCCGCTGCCGCCCGGCGGAATGGTTCCGAAAATTTCCTTGATCTCCGCGGGATCGGTCACCGGCACATTGGCGATGGCGTCTGAAATCCAGTGATGGAAAACTGCGGCACTCATTTTTAAATTTTCCGCCGGTTCCCAATCCAGCCCCGCTTCGACGCTGAAAAACCGCTCGGCATCCAGTTGCGGATTTGCTTCGACGATGTCTCTGCGGACGCGAAACGGGCGGTGCAGCTCGTTCAAAGTCGGTAGCCGGAAAGCCGTGCCTGCGGAAATTTTTCCTGCCAAATCGTCGCGAAGCTGGCGCGTCAGCTCGACCGACGCCGATGGCTCGATGCCGTCCCGGTCGTCTTGATCGTTCGTTCGCAGCGCTGCTCCGGTCGCGAGCGAGGTTTCGATCCTGCGCCCATCGGTTAGTTGCCAGCCGTCAAGCCGGACACTTCCATCGGCGCGGGTCCGTTCGTTTGCCTGATAGCCCGCCGCCGCGAAAATTCCGGCGAATGCTTGGTCTCCGCCCGCTTCCCGCGTGCGGAAGGTGCCGACGGTTTCATTCGTCTCGCCAGATAGAAACCGGGTGTCCGCGCCGCTGCTGAAAGTCCACGCGCCGCCGCCGTCCCACAGCGTGGTCAACGCCGCGCCGGTGCCGCGGCCGGGCACGTCAAACTGGTCCAGCGCTAACGTTTCCGCCGTCCGGTCCGCGTTCACCGAGCTGAACACGGAATCGAACTCCCGCCGTTGGTGCCAGCCAATTGCCTGCCACGAAAAATCCCCGTCGTCCGAAGTGACGCGCAGCGCGAGGTCCAGCGCCTCGGTGGAATTTCCAGTGAGTGGCGTGCCGTTGCCGCGATTTTCCTGATACCACGAGACCATCGGCTCGATAGTTAGACCCCGCGCTGCGAGCCAAGCGAATTTCAAATCCGCTCCAGCGAGCTCGGTATCCAGCTTGCGGTCGATCGGGCCGCGCTGTGAGGAATCGACCGCGAAAAATCCGTCGGTGTGCAGGCCGAAGGCGGAAAATGACACCGTCCGCGTCTTGTCTGCGTTGGTCATCTGATGGGACGTCGAGCCGCTGAAGGTCCCCTGGCTGCCGCCACCCATTTTGAGCGAGTGGCGGGTTTCAAATGGCGCGCGCCCGTTCAGCTGGATCACTCCCGCCGGGCTTTGGTTCCCCCAGACTGCTGCGCGGGCTGCGGGCACGATGCGGATCGAGTCGAGCGCCGCCGCGTCGTAGCGAGCCCAGTAAACCCAGCCGCCGAACGGGTCGTTCTGCGGAATGCCATCCAATAGAACCAAGGTTCGCGAGGCGGCGGTCGCGCCGGTGTTGCGCAGGCTCACCCCGGCCGAAGTCGGGTTGCCGAAAACCGACGACTGCCTTCGATAAAGTGAAAACGACGGCTCCTTCGCCAGCATTTCATCGATCGTTCGCGGCGCGGCTTGCCGCAAATCTTCACGGCTCCACTCGGCCAGCGGGGCCGCCGTCTCCTCACCGAGTCGCCGCTCCGCGAGCACGACCATCGTCGGCAGGAGTTCTGCGGCTTGGCCGCAGGTTTGAAGCGCAGCCAGCACTGCGAGGACCTTGATTTGGGAAATACAGATGGCGCGCATGAATCAAATAGCTACGCGCGGAACTATTATTTGTTTCACCGGGAACCCAAGCTTTGTTTGCTAGAAGTAAGCGCTCAAGACGTATTGAAGCAACATCCGCTGGGTGGTGAAATACGCGCCGTTCAGGGCGATGGCGTGGCGCATCACGTCGAGAAAGCGATCGCGGTCGTTATAATAAAGCGGAATCACGACCTGTTCGATTTTTTCATAGAGCGACGCGGCGTCGAGCGGCGTCGTTCGTGCGGGATCGGTTAATCGCGCCAAGCTGCCGATGGCCCAGCCGGTGGTGCCCTCGATGCAGCCTTCGATCCACCAGCCGTCGAGGATGCTGAGGCTGGGCACGCCGTTGACTGCGGCTTTCATGCCGCTGGTGCCGGATGCTTCCAGCGGCGGAAGCGGGGTGTTCACCCAGACGTCCACGCCTGCGGTCATCAAGCGGCCCAGCTCCCAATCGTAATCAGTTAGGTAGGCGATCCGAATGTGGCCCTTGAGCGCTTCAATGGCTTGAAAAATCCTGCGAATGGTATCCTTGCCGACGGTGTCACCGGGATGGGCCTTGCCGGCATACACCACTTGGAATACGCCGGTTTGACGGGCGATGGACTTCAGCCGTTCGAGGTCGTGGAGGAACAGGTCGGCTCTTTTGTAGCCTGCGACGCGGCGGGCGAAGCCGAAGGTGAGAATGTTAGGTTCCATGCCGGCGTTCGTCTCGCGGTTGACGCGGTCGAGAAGGGCGGCCTTGGCCTCGGCGTGGGCTTCCCAGACTTCCGCGGCGGGGAGGCTCAGCGCGTGGCGCAGATTGAAATTATCCTCCCGCCAGCCGGGGCTGTAGCGGTCGTAAAGCCGCTGGAATGAGGGCGCGACCCAGGTGGGGACATGGACGCCATTGGTGATGTCGTGAATTTGGTAACCCGCAAACATGCGCTGGGAGACTTCCGTGTGCTTCTTGGCGACGCCGTTGACGTAATGGCTGAGATTGAGCGCGAGGTAGGTCATGTTCAGGTTGCCGCCGCAGCAAAAAACTTCGCGCATGTCACACACTTCGGTGCGGCCGAGCGCGGCGGCAACCATGTCGAGAGGAAACACGTCGTGTCCCGCGGGAACGGCGGTATGAGTGGTGAAGACGCATTTGCGCCGGACGGATTCCACGTCGTCATGGTTGAACTTTTCCCGGCCGGCCGCGCGAGCCTCGGTGTCCAGCAACTCCATCGCGAGCAGGCTGGCGTGGCCTTCGTTCATGTGGAAGCGCGTGAGGTTGCGGTGGCCGAGCTCCCGCAGCATCCGCACCCCGCCGATGCCCATCACGATTTCCTGGCACAACCGGTACCAGCTATCCCCGCCATAGAGATAATCGGTGAGGCGGCGGTCCCATTCGGAGTTTTCCGGTAGGTCGGTATCCAGCAGATAGACCGGCACAGTGGCACCCTTCGCACCCTTGACGTCGTATTCCCAGGCGCGCAGATAGACCGTGCGGCCACTAATGACCACCGAAACGCGAGCGGGTAGTTCCTTGAGAAAGTCTTCAATGGGCCATTCGCAGGATTGTTCGGTTTGCGAGCCGTCGGCAGAGATTCGTTGGCGGAAATAGCCTTTGCGGTGCAGCAGGGAAATGGCGGCGACGGGCAACTGGCTGTCTGCGGCGGCGCGCAAAGTGTCGCCTGCTAGAATGCCGAGCCCGCCACAGTAGGTGGGCATTTCCAGTTCGAGCGCGATTTCCATGGAGAAATACGCGATCAGGCGATCGGTGCTCATTACGCGGCGGAGTGGGAGGAATCGATTGCGAATCTACACCCAGTTCCGCGAACTTTCAAGAAGCCGGAGCGTCGATCGCCGTCGGCTGCAAGAAGGCCGGCTCAGCTTTGACTGTCTGTGGCGTCGGCGGAATTTTTCCGGTATTCGTGGCGGATGTCGCGGGCCTCGCCGAGGAAGACGGCGTCCTCGCCAATGTTCACGGCGAGGTCGCCGATGCGCTCAATCGAGCGGGCGACGAAGATGAGGTGAAGCAGGTTTTCCGCCCGCCCGGCGGAGCTTTCCAAGCGGCCGCTGAGCGAGGCGATCATTTGCTTGTGAAGGCGGTCGAGCTCCTTGTCGCGGGCTTTGAGACTTTCGCCGAGCTCGGCGTTCGCGTCGGTATAGGCCGTCAGCGCGTCGCGCAGGAGCTTGTCGGCCAAAGTGTAGAGCGGCTCTGTTAGGGCGGCTTCTTCGAGCGGGGTGGCCTTGCAAATTTTCTTGGCGCGTTTGGCGATGTTGACCGCGTGGTCGGAAATCCGCTCGAGGTTGTGGGCCATTTTCATCGAGGTGATGACGAGTCGCAGGTCGGACGCCACCGGGTGGAAGCGCACCAGGATGTCCATGCCGGCTTGGTCGATCTTGCGCTCAAAGTCATCGACGTCGGAGTCGTCGGCGATGACGGAGCGGGCGAGGTCGATGTCGCGTTCGAGCAAGGCGCGCATGGCGCGTTCGAGGTTTTGCCGGGTCTGGCTGGCCATCAACAGGACGTCTGCCTTGAGTGATTCCATCCCTTTGTCGAATTCGCGTAATATGTGCTGGCTGCTCATGAAAGTATGGTTGGTAGTCTTGTGAATGGAATCAGCCGAAACGGCCGCTGATGTATTCCTCGGTTTGTTTGATGCTCGGGTTGCTGAATATTTTCGAAGTGTGGGAGCACTCGACCAGCTCGCCCATGTAGAAGAAAGCGGTGGTATCGGAAACGCGCGCGGCTTGCTGCATGTTATGGGTGACGATGACAAAGGTATAGTCGCTTTTCAGATCCCAGATGAGGTCCTCGACCTTGGCGGTGGCGATGGGATCGAGCGCGCTGCACGGCTCGTCCATCAGGACGACTTGGGGTTTCACGGCGATGGTGCGGGCGATGCACAGTCGCTGCTGTTGTCCACCGGAGAGGCCGAGGGCGGATTCGTGGAGGCGGTCTTTGACCTCGTCCCACAGGGCGGATGCCTGGAGGGCGTCCTCGACGGCGTGGTCGATCACCGACTTGTCGCGCTCGCCCCGCAACCGCACGCCATAGGCGACGTTTTCGTAAATGCTGCGCGGGAAGGGATTGGATTTTTGGAATACCATGCCGACGTCGCGGCGGAGTTTCACGACGTCCACGGAGGGGTCGTAAATATCAATGCCGCTGACTTGGATGCCGCCGTGGGTGATGCGCGCTGCCGGGATTTCGTCGTTCATCCGGTTGATGCAGCGGAGCAAGGTGGACTTGCCGCAGCCGGAGGGTCCGATGAAGGCGGTGACGCTGTTAGCCGGGATTTCCAGATTGATGCCCGTCAGCGTTTGCGACGCGCCATAACAGAAATCAAGGTTATGCACGGCGACGGAGGTGCCTGCCTGTTGGAGGCTTGCCGGCGAGTGATGCAAGGTTTCATGCATGGCTTTTGATAGAATCAGCCGAAGGTTCCGGTGATGTAGGCTTCGGTCTGGGGATTCTGCGGTTTTTCGAAAATCTGCATGGTAGGGCCGAACTCGATGAGCTTGCCCAGATACATGAAGGCGGTCTGGTCAGAGCAGCGGGTGGCTTGCGCCATGTTATGGGTGACGATCACGATGGTGTATTGTTTTTTCAACTCGCGGATCAGCTCCTCGATTTTCAAAGTGGCGAGCGGATCGAGGGCGGCGCAGGGTTCATCCATCAGCAGGATTTCCGGTTGGTTGGCGATGGCGCGGGCGATGCACAGGCGTTGCTGCTGGCCGCCGGAGAGGCCGAAGGCGCTGGCGTGGAGGCGGTCTTTCACCTCATCCCACAGCGCGGCGTTGCGCAGGGCGGTCTCGACGATGCCGTCGAGCTCCGCGCGTTTGGTATGCGCGGCGACGCGCAGGCTGAAGGCGACGTTGTCGTAAATCGACTTGGCGAACGGGTTATACTTTTGGAACACCATGCCAATGCGGCGGCGGAGTTCTTGGAGGTCGATGTCGCGGCGGTTGATGTCGATGTCGTGGACCAGAATCGAGCCGGCGGTGAGGTGGGCACCGGGGATGCGGTCGTTGATGCGGTTGAAGCAGCGGAGGAGTGTGGATTTGCCGCAGCCGGAGGGGCCGATGAAGGCGGTGATCTGGCGGGCGGGGATGTCCAGGGTGACATCGTGCAGGGCCTGTTTGCTGTTATATGCAAACGACAGGTTCTTGATTTGAATGGCGGTGGTCATGCTTACCATTTGAGTTTCGCCCGGAGTTTGGCGCGCAGGATCATGGAGCCGAGCGAGAGGACGGCGACGAGCAGGAGAAAGACGAAGACGGAGCCGTATTGGGCGCGCTGGGTGTATTCCGAGCTCGGGATGCGGGCGGCGAGGGTGTAGATGTGATAGGGCAGCGCCTGGACTTGCGAGGAGAGAATGTCGAAAGGGCTTTTTAGTCCCTGCCAAGGCAGGTCGTCCTTGGCGGCGACGGCGGCGGTGAACATGATCGGCGCGGTTTCCCCGGCGACGCGGGTGATGGCGAGCAGCGAGGAAGTGAGGATTCCGGGCATCGAAAAGGGCAGCACGCATTTGCGGATGGTCTGCCAGCGGGTGGCTCCCATGGCGAGCGAGGCGTCGCGGAATCCTTGGGGGACGGCGCGCAAAGATTCCTCGGAGGCGGTGATGATGACCGGCAGAATCATGCAGGCGAGGGTGGCGCAGCCGGCCATGAGCGAGGAGTTCCAGCCTTGGAAACTCATGAACCAATCGTTGATGAACAGCGGGATGGTGAGCAGCGAGCGATCCGACGGAGTGGCGGTGATGACCGGCACGGCGAGCACGAAAACGGAGAAGCCGAAGAGGCCGAAGACGATGGAGGGAATGCCGGCGAGGTTGAGAATCGCCAGCCGGACCGCGTGGATGAACGGGCTTTGCTTGGCGTATTCGGATAGATAGATGGCGGCGCTGACGCCGAAGAACAGCGCGAGGATCATCGAGCCGAGAGTGAGCAGCGCGGTGCCTGCGATGGGGCCGGCGATGCCGCCGCCGGAGTAGGAATAGGTTTGCTCGTTATAGATCGGGACGCCTTCGTGTTTGGCGAGGTAGGCGCTGTATTCCGAGGCGGGCAGTTGGTGGCGGGTGCCTTGGGCGTCGTCGAAAACGTGGAGTGTCTGGTTTTTCGCGGTGAGGAATTCGAAATCAACAAACGGGGCGTCCGCCTTGAACAGGACCGGCGCACCGTCGATGACGATTTTTCCAAACAACAAGGCCGCGATGATGACGACGAAATAGGTGGTGCCCCCGAGCAGGGAGCGGACCACGAGGTCCTTGAAGTGCCCCTTGGGGAGGCCTTTGCGGATCAGTTTTTCGGGGTCGAACATAGGGTGAGGAAATTAGTGCTTCATCTTGTTCACGAAGCGATGCGCGGTGGCGTTGATCGCTAGAACCACGGCGAAGAGCAGGATGCCGACGACGAACAGCGCGCGGTAGTGGACGCTGCCGAGCGGGACTTCTCCCAGCTCTTGGGCGATGATGCCGGTGAGCGTGTGGGCCGGTTGGAAAAAGGTGCCGATGCCGAAGGTGAAATCCGGAATTTTGATTCGGTTGCCGGCGACTAGCAGGACGACCATGGTTTCACCGATGACGCGGCCGAAGCCGAGCAAGACGGCTGCGAGGATCCCGGAAAACGCGGCGGGGATGACGACGCGGAAGGTGGTCTGAACCCGCGAGGCACCGAGGGCTTCGGAGGCTTCCGCGTAGGCGGAGGGCACGTTGTTGATCGCGTCCTCGGCGAGCGAGAAAATCGTGGGAATGCTCATCAGCGCGAGCAGGCAGCCGGCGGTGAAGATATTGAGCCGCTCCTCGATGGGGAATCCAGGAATCCATTGCAGCGAATCCAGCATGGATAGATCACGCAGCACCGTGCCGAAAACAAGAATGCCGATGAAGCCAAGGACCACCGAGGGAATCGCTTGGATGAACTCGATGACCGGCTTGATGAGTGCTTGCTCGCGGCCGGAGGCGAATTGATTGACGTAAACTGCGGCACCGATGCCGCTGGGAATGGCGATGACGAGCGCGACGATGGAGATCATTAGCGAGCCGATGGCGAGCGGTAAAATTCCGTAGAAGTCCTGCCACTCGCCGCCGGTGACCCAGTCCTTGCCGGTGAGGAACGAGGAGATCGCGGTGGACAAGGGGACGGGGACGTCGTGTTTCCAGGCGTTGATTTCGACGGGGGTTTTTTGAAGGTCGGCGAGGAACAAAGGCCAGGTGTTGCGGGCGACTTTGAGCAGGCGCGCGGCCTCGGGCTGGGAGAGAGTGGCGGGGAGTTGGCTGACGATGCCGGCAGAGGCCTGTTGGAGCGCGGTGTGGGTTTTGACGCAGTCCGGGCGGCGTTCCAGCAGGATTTGGATCGGGCCTTCAACGTCGGGTTTGTCGGCGAGGGAGGCTTGTGCATCGGAGATGAGTTTTTCGCGTTCGGCGGGGTCTTCGGCGCTGGCGGCGGCGGCGAGCAGGGTCTTGCGATCCTTTTCGAGGATGTCGGCGTTTTGGATCTTTTCCTTGGTGGCGGTGACGGATTCGGTCATTTCCGAGACCAGCGAGCTGAGGTCCGAGCCGGCGGCCTCGAAGGTGTCGATGGTGGCGCGCATGGCCAGCAGCGGCTCCGCTTGTTTTTCGCGGGCGGCGGCGAATTCCTCGGCGAGCGCGGTGACGAGGGCGGGGTCGTCGGTGGAAGCGATGGCGCGGGTGCGGATGGATTCGATCAAATTGCGACGCTCGTCAGCCGTAAGGTGCGGAGTTGCGGGCAGCGAGCCGAGGGCTTTGAGTTTCTGTTGGTCGAAATTCGCCCTGAGGATGGCGAGCATTTCCGGGTTGGGAGTGATCTCGGCCTGGGAGTTGCTGAGGACCAAGTCGCGGGTGGGTCCGGTCTGGTCGGTGTAGGCGTTGAAGAGCGCGCTGGCTTCCTGCGAGCGGCGCAGTTCCTTGGCGCACTTGCCGTTGATTTCCGCGTAATACGCGCGGTTGAGCACGCTGGTGAGCTGCTCGTGGGCGCTGAGGTTTTTCCGGGAAATGTCGACAAATTCGAGGCCGGCAATCCGATAGACCTGTAATTCCCGTTGATAGCCGGGAAAAAATCCGAGCCCTTCCTTAAGCAGGAAAATGATGATGAGCGCGAGGATGACGATGGTCAGCCCGGCGTTGGAAGCGAAGAAGAACTTGATCGCGGTCTCGCAGGAGAAGCCTCGTTTTTGGAAGCGGTGAGGCGGTTCAGTCGATGGGCGGTCTGCTTGGGGCATGTTTGTCGGCGGCCTTGGTAGTTCGGGTTTGGGCAATAGACAAGAAAATGAGCGCCGCAGTGGCCTGCGGCGCCCATTTCAGCAATCTACCATTTACACAAATCTCACAAGTCCTTGGCGGGGATGAATCCGACTTTGCGGACGATGTCTTGGCCGGCGTCCGACTCGACGTATTTCATGAAGGCTTCTGCCTCGGCGCTCGGTTTGTCCGGCGCGTAGAGGTAGCAAAGACGGGCATAGACGTATTTCTTGGCGTTGGCGGCGACGGGTTCGACGCCGTCGATGACAATGGTCTTGGTGCCGGCGGTCTTGGAGTAGGCGAGGCCGACGTAGCCGATGCCGTTCTTGTTCTTGGCCACTTCCTGGGCGATTTGCTCGTTACCGGCCATCTTCAGCGAGCTGGATGGGTAATCGCGGCCGCCCATCGCGAGTTTCTGCCAGTCCTTGTAGGTGCCGGAGGAAGTGTTGCGGGTGTAAATCGAGATCTTGCCGGGAGCGCCGCCGATCTCGGACCAGTCCTTGATTTGACCCGTGAAAATCTTGGCGACTTGGTCCTTGGTCAGCTTGGCAAGCGGGGAGTTCTTGTTGACGATGACGACAAGCATGTCGTGGCAGATGCCATGTTCCTTGAGGTAAACGCCCTTGGTGCGGCAGAACGTGCGCTCGTCATCTTTCACCTGGCGGGAAGACATGCCGATTTGCGCGGTGCCGTTGGCCAGCGCCGGGAAGGCGGTGGTCGAGCCTTCCGCGGCGATCTCGAATTTCACGCCGGTGTTGCCGGCGGCTTTGAAGCCTTCGGCTAACTGAGGGATGAGCTTGGCACCGAGGGTGTCGCTGCCTTTGATGCTGAGGGTTTGCGCGGAGGCCATGGAAAGCATGGCGGCGGCGGCGAATAGGGTGGTGATGGCTTTCATGTGATTTCGATGTTGTTGGTTCAGAATTTTTAGAAGGTGAAGCGCAGGCCGGCAAGACCGGTGTATCCATCATAGCTGCCGCCACCCATTTGGGCGTATTCCACGCCGGTCATGAGTTTGAGTTTGTGGCTATAGATGTAGTAGTTCAGGCCGACGTAGTGGGCCATGTAGGTGTTGCCCCTTTCATCATCACCGGTGGCGAGGCGCTCATAGCGGCTTGGGACTCGGATACCGTCCGGATCAGCTGCGGAAATGAGCTGGAAGCGATAAACCGCCTGAAGTCCATCCGCGATGAAGTAGCTAGGCGTCAGCGTGATGCCAAACAAGTCGGATTGGGCAATCGCGGCGGGCTTTGCCCCGCCTTGATCCGCAGTCCCTGTGAATCCGAATCCATAGATCAGTTCGGTGATCATTCCGAAGCGTCCCTGACTCAGATCATTGGTCAGTGCGATCGAGTCTGTAAAAGAGGGGGAGGCATTGAAGGTGAAATTCGGGTCCTTTTTTCCGTCTCTATAGCCCGGCTCGGTGTTGTGCATGTAGGTGAAGGTCGACACACAGGAATCCAGTCCGAATTGCTCCGCCAGGTCGTAGCCGATTTTCCCGATGGCAAGAACGCCACCATCGCCCGGTGAGGCAAATTCCGCGACGCGGGCATTCGAATAGGCTCCGACTTCGTATTGCCAGTGACCGGCGATGTCTTTGCCAAACGACCAAATGCCTGTCAGTTCGCCGGGAGTAATGGTGTTGGAGAGTACGCTCCGCTCAAATGTGACGATTTCCGTGGACGAAATTTCTTGATCGCGAGAGAACCGGACCTGTTTCTTGCCAATCGAGACATTCAGCTGATCTGAAGGCGCGTAAGAGAGGCCGCCCTCTTGGAAACTTTTGTAAAAAGTATTGTCTCCACCAGGGCCGTCTCGGCCGTCCATATCGATGTTGAAGCTGGCGTCGAGTTTCCAGTTTTTAAAGAACTTCGATTTGAAACCAAGCCGGGCACGACGCGCTTCGACGTCATTTCCCCAGACAGATTCGTCGTTACCAGCATCCTTGTAATCCGAAGTATTGAAGCTGTCACCACCGCCGGCCTCGCCGTAGATGGACTGAAGCTGAAGACGGCCAGTGAGTTGGAAAAGCTGAATCACCGGATTGTCGTCATTTTTGTAAAGCACGGCGGCAGACCAGGCTCGATCCCAAGCAGAATCGCCAGAGAGCTTGCCGACCAACAGGCCAGTGGCGGTGCTTGCATGGGCGCTTGAGTCAATCGGTGGTGTGGTTTCGGTTCCCGCCTGGGCCGAGAGGCTGCCGAACAAACTGGCGGCGAGCAGTGTGAGTTTGGTTGATTTCATGGAGTGCATTAGTTTTTTAGAATTGTGTGACGAAATCGCATGAATTTCGTCACACACGAACGCTATGTCTGAGTTCGACGGGGTTTTTCCAAGCGAAGCTTTGTGACAGATTTGTCACAAAAGCGAATTCGGGATGAAGGAAATGGGTTCCAAAAACAATGCATTTCCTGTGTTTGGTCGCTAAAACCCGGTTTCACAATCAGACTATTGTGAAATTTCCGTCACAAAGCACGGCCGCTGCTGCCAATTCAGCCGCCGCAAGCGTGGCGGAGGGTGGCTTGAGTCTCGTGGCGGGGCGTGAGACCGCCTTCGGAAATGGGAGGAGCGCAAGCGTTGCGGGCTTGGTTTATCTGCTAGAAGAAATTGCGGGGGGGCAGAAAAAAGTCCGTTGCCCCACCCTATCGCAAGGGCCGAGCAATGGACTGTTGAACTAGAGCCCGAAGGGATTATTTCTTCTCCGGCGAGAAAGGAAGCGATGACTTGTGAACGATCAGGCGGAGTTTGCCGTCCTCTCCTTTTTTGAAGACGAAGGTCTTATCAACCATCACTTCCGTGCCGTCCTTTTTTGTCACCCAGACGTTGCCCATCGTGATTGCGATGTCACCGTGGATCTGGATCCCTTCATCTCCGTCGCCGAGATTGTCATAGCGGGCCTTCACCCATGGAGTCAGAGCAAAGCCCTTGTCCTCGGGGAAGTTCGGATCGCCACCGACGAAGTAGGCGAGGGCACCTGCTTTTGTAGGACGAAAGGTGTTTTTTCCATAAGCTAGGGTCGGCTTGAAGAAAACCGTGCCCTTGTCATAGTCATACGCTTCGCTAAGAACTTTTGTTGCGAGTGCTTTCGCATCACCACCCTGTTCGCTTGTCTTGCCAATTGCGACGAGGGCGTCACACCAGGCCTGCTGCGCTGCGTTGACTTCGGCTTTGGTGATTTTGTCACCGGCAATGGCTGATGTTCCGACTGTCAAAGCAAGACCGCTGATGAGAAGCACGCTGTATAATTTTTGTTTCATAATGAGGTTTGGTTGGTTGGTTCTGAATTAGGACCGGCATCGGATTGCCGTTCAGAACGCAAGACTATGATCAACATTGCACTTTCTAGCGATTGGAAAATCACTCGATGATTCTACCTGTAGAATTGCCTTACCCCAAAAAAATACCTCGAGCAGCGAACTGCCCGAGGTTACTTTTTCAACTACCGAGTATCACACACAAAATGCTATTTAGAACGTCCAGGTAAGATCCGCCGTGAAACGCTGTTTCATCAGACTATCATCCTCATCAGTGAGGGGTATCTCATAGGCAAATCCAGCAGTAACCGCATCCGTCAGGCGCGAGCGAAAACCGAACGCTGCTGAAACGAAATTCGGATTGTCCTAGGCATGGGTAGCACCGAGGTTGAACAAATCGCCCCCCTCAAACTGGACTGCGCCGGGAACGCCCCCTGCCAACTGATCGCCGAAGTTACCCCTGCCATCGCCCTCGTCGATGACACGGACCCAATTGATTTCAGCCATCGGGATAAACCACTTGGACACTTCGTAACTGACGTGGGCACTCATCCATCCCATGGTCGTCTGCTCGTCGGAAAATGGGACTTGGAGGCCAGCACCACCCGCAAACTGCCAGTCGTCAACCAGCTTCAATCCGGAAACAATCATGTTTACCAGTCCTTTTCCTTCACCTTGGAACACGTCTGAATTTCCTGTCGGAAATTCCAAGGTGAGCGAGCCACTGACCGCCGTTTGCGAAATGGGATCCAGAAGGAAAGCATACTTGACTCCCCCTCCGAGATTGGCAAATCCCGTGGAATCCTTGAACGCCGGATTGTCAAAGTTCATATCAACATACCCGTCCTTCGTCGCGACAATCGAGAGGCGATCACTCAAGGCATACTCGAACTGAAGAGCATACAATTGCACGTCGCCTCCAAATGGCACACTCGCTCCCCCAGCACTGATTTGATCCGGCAACACATGATGCAGGAAGATTGGATGCAGATTGGTGGTGGGTAGCCCAGATCAAACAGCGTCGGATTGCTGATTGGGCGACGGGCTTGATCAAACCCGCTGCCCGCAGCGGTGGGAGCCATCTCAGTCGTGATCGAGCCAGCAAGTGCCGCCGAGTGAAGTAATCCGAACACACCGACAGCCGTTATGGGTAGTAGTCTCATAAGAGCTTCCATTTTTAACACGGAACTGAAGCGGACAATTGGAAGATGCTGCAAGTTTTCTACGGAGCAAATTTCGATATTTGCAAGTGAGGGCACCATGATACCGCCGATCTCCCCCTCGGTTCCCGCCCGGAGTGCGGCGGCGCTTTGACGCATCAATCCGCCATGATTCGAGTCTGCGCGGGATTTCGCAACCTTTTGGGTTGCCCCGGCGGCGGGCTTTGCTAGCTTGCCCGCGATTGAATGGGAAAGGTAATGACTGCCATACTCGAACATCCCGTGCTCGTCTTGAATCGGTTCTGGCAACCGATCCACACCTGTTCCGTCCGCCGCTCATTGCATTTGCTATGCATCGGCCACGCGCAAGTCGTGCAGGTGGAGGGCGAGGAGCGCTTCAATTCCCATGATCTTTCGTCGTGGATTTCCTATTCGGTCGGAAATGCCAGCGATGAGATGATCCACGGCGCGAGGATCGCTATCCGCGTGCCCAAAATCGTCGTGCTGTCGCTTTACGACCGCTTGCCGCGGCTGGAGGTGAAATTCACCCGCCGCAATGTTTTTCTGCGAGACAAATTCACCTGCCAGTATTGCACCAAGGTCCTGCCCGAGACCCAGCTCAATCTCGACCACGTCACGCCGCGCGACAAAGGCGGGCGCACCACTTGGGACAACATCGTCACCTCTTGTTTCCGCTGCAACACGCGCAAGGGTAACAAATTGCCACACGAGGCTAACATGCACCCGCAGAGCAAGCCGCTCGCCCCGCGCTGGCGACCGCTTTTCGGCATGCACGAGAACGGCCTCGCCGACGAAAGCTGGAATCATTTTCTCCATCAGGACCGGGCTGAGACACGCCGCTCGGCGTGACCGGCCGCCTGCCAATGGGTGGCGGAATACAAGGCCCGCCCACGCCCAAGTGAATTGCGTTGCAACGGGGTGAAACAGCACGCCGAACCCAACTGCGCCGAGTGCCACAAGGGGCAGTTCAGGAGGAGTGATCGTTTGATGATCCGCTCCTTTTTGGTTCATGAATTGACGCTTTCATTTTTGCGGTGAAGCTTCGTTCCTGTCAGCATTCATCGCCCATGAAATTTTCTAACCTCTGCCTGGGATTGCTCGTCCTTTCCACCGCCGCTTGCAAACAGAACCGCGAGATCAAGGTTTACCGCGTTGCCAAGGAAACCTCGCCGGTCCCCGCTCCGTCTGCGGATCCCCACGCCGGCGTTCCCGGTATGATGCCGGGCGGTGTCATGCCTTCCGGACCTGCGGGAGATCCTCATGCGGGACTAACCGCAGATCAGTTGGCAGGCGTGGGTCCGGGCGGGGGTCCTCGAGTCACGGACGCTCCTCCAGCACATTGGAAAAAAATGCCTATTACTTCCATGCGGCAGGCCAGTTATCTCGTGGAAGGGGAAGGCGGAGCTGTTATTGATATTTCCCTTGTAATCCTTAGCGGCGCGGCTGGCGGGACCCTTGACAACGTCAACCGCTGGCGTGGTCAACTCGCCCAGCCCGCCATCGACGAGGCCACCCTCAAGCAGACTTCGAAAAACGTTATCACGCCCGTAGGCGAGGCGGTGGTCGTGGAAATCGCAGGCTTGGCTCCCGGCGCGGACGCCTTGAAAAACGGCGGCATGATGGGCGCAGTTGCTTACAGAGGCGCGGACGCGTGGTTCTACAAAATGCGCGGCAACTTGGCCCTAACGACTGCCGAGAAGGAAAATTTCATCAAGTGGATGCAATCCGTGAAGCCAGCCGCTGAAGCACCGGCCGCTGTCGCTCCAAATGCGACTGCTGCGGTTCCTCCCGTCGCCGCCCCGCTTGGTGACGGCAGCCCTGGCTGGCAGGTGCCCGCCGGCTGGACGCTGGTCCCAGTCACCAATTCGATGCGTTATGCCACCTTCAGCATCAAGGATGCTAGCGGTGCCAAGGCGGAAATGACGGTCACCCATTTCCCCGGCGATGTCGGCGGCGATCTCGAAAACGTTAACCGCTGGCGCCAGCAAGTGAGTCTGCCTCCGGTGGATGCGACCGGCCTGGCTGCGCTGGTTTCAAAACTAACGGCGGGTCCCAAGACGATCTCACTGATCGACATCACCGGCCCGCAGAACCGCCAGGTTGCGGGATGGACCCGTCATGGTGGCGACACTTGGTTTTTCAAGCTCACCGGTCCGGATGCGCTCGTAGGAGCCGAGAAAGCAAAGTTCACGGCCTTCCTTGAGTCCGTGCGGTTCAACAAACCCGAATGATGCAATCGATTTTTGGAGGGGATTTCCTCGTTGCGTCGCACGCTTCTAGCCCTCTCCGCCGCCCTCGTGCTGGTGTTCGCGGGGACGCTGGCGCAAGTCCGCTTCGGGTTGTTTTTCATCCCAGAGAAGTATTTCCAAAGCTGGTTTGTCTGGTGGTCGAGCGCTCCGGACGGTTGCAGGATTCCGGTGTTCCCCGGCGGCCACCTGATCGGCGCGGTGCTGTTGGTAAATCTAATCGCCGCGCACGCCCGGCGCGATGGGCTTCGCTTAATGTCTGAAATGGCGGTGGCCGGTGAAGACCATGGCCATGCCCGCGGCGTCGGCGGCGGCGATGACTTCCTCGTCGCGCATCGAGCCGCCGGGCTGGATGCAGGCGGTGGCTCCGGCGTCGATGGCGGATTGCAGGCCGTCGGCAAACGGGAACATCGCGTCGGAGGCGACAATGCTGCCCTTGAGATCGAGGCCGGCTTCCTTGGCTTTCCAAATCGCGATCCGTGAGGAATCCACGCGACTCATTTGGCCGGCACCGATGCCGAGCGTGCGGTCCGAGCTGGAGTAAACGATGGCGTTGGACTTCACGTGTTTGACGATCCGCCAGCCGAAGCGCATGGCGCGCATTTCCTCTTGGGTCGGCGGGCGTTTGGTGACGACTTTGGATTCGAGATGCTCAAGGCCGAGCGCGGTGTGGTCGCGGTCCATGACCATGATGCCACCGGGGCAGGAGCGGATGACCGACGATTTTTTCTCATCGCGGTAGGCGTCGTTCATCTTCATGAGCCGCAGATTTTTCTTCTTCTGCAGCAGCGCGCGCGCATCACTCTCGAACTCGGGAGCGATGATGACGTCGGTGAAAATCTCGGAAATCACGCGGGCGAGTTCAAGTGTGAGCGGGCGGTTGCAGACGATCACGCCGCCGAACGGGGCTTGGCGGTCGGTCTCGAACGCTTTTTGCCAAGCGACCCGCAGGTCCTCGTCGTCCTGGCCGACACCACACGGGTTGGTGTGCTTGAGGATGGCCACCGTCGGGCGGGCAAAATCGAGAATCAGGTCGGACGCCGCCTCGATGTCGAGGATGTTGGTGTAGCTGAGTTCCTTGCCTTGGACTTGGGTGAAATAGTCGCGGAAATTACCGTAGAGCGAACACTTCTGGTGCGGATTGTCGCCGTAGCGGAGCTCTTGTTCGAGCGGCAGGCTGAGGGTGAAATTGCAGCAAGTGCCGGTTCGGCATTGGCCGAGGTAGTTCGTGATCGCCGCGTCGTATTGCGAGGTGCGGAGGAAGACTTTTACCGCGAGTTGTTCGCGAAAGCCCTTGGTCGTGTTGCCGTTGTTGTCCTTCATTTCCTCGATCACCCGCAAGTAATCCGCCGGATCGACGATGACGGTGACGCTCGCGTGGTTCTTCGCCGCGCTGCGCAGCATCGACGGGCCGCCGATGTCGATTTTCTCGATCGCTTGTTCCAGCGTGACGTCCGGCTTGGCGACGGTTTCCTCAAACGGATAGAGATTCACGACGACCAGATCGATCGGCGGAATGTTGTTCTCCTTGGCTTGGGCGATGTGCGACTCGTCGTCCCGGCGCTGGAGCAGGCCGCCGTGGACTTTCGGGTGGAGTGTTTTCAAACGACCATCAAAAAGTTCCGGCGCGCCGGTGAATTCCGAAACGTCGATAACGGGCAAGCCAGCTTTCCGCAGAGTCACGGAAGTTCCGCCGGTGGAAAGGAGTTCGACTCCCATTTCGTGGAGTTCCATGGCGAATTCGGCCAAGCCGGTTTTGTCGGAGACGGAGAGAAGAGCGCGGGTAATGGCCATAAATAAAGTCTTTCGCGATGTGAGAGTGAGCCCGGCGGGATGCCGCTCACCGCCATCCCCGTAACCAACCCGCCGCCCACGGGCAAGCGGAATAGGGCCGCAAACTGAGGGCCGGGACACGTTGTTTTTTCAAAGCGACTTCACCCGCAGCGTGAGGTTGTGGATGACGCCGGTGGCGGGATCGGTGGCGGTGAGGGTGTGGGTGCCGGGGGTTAGATGGATGATCGGCTCGGGGTCCGCTGGCTCGACGCGGAGGGTGGCGGATTCCCAACGGACGGTCCCGGGTAGATTGGTGACGGGGCGGAGCTTGGCGGAGCCGGAGGGGATTTCCGGGTCGAGGAGGAAGGTGGCGTTGTCGGCCGGGCTGATGATGCGGAGTGGTTCTTGGGTGCGGGCGGGGTCTAGGGCGAGCTCGTTGCGGCGGTAATTGTGGCGGCTGGCGAACCACTCGGCGTAGCTCGAATCGAGCAGGGCGCGGCCGCTGGCGTCGTAGTCGGCGGGCGCGGCGGCGGACGGAACTTGGTCGGCCGGGGCGAGATCGCGCCGGGCAGTTACGGCGGCGGGGGCGCGTTTGCCGGTGCGCGGGTCGATGTTGATTTCCACAAGTCCGGCGGGGCGGGCAAACCATGTGGGTAGAATGTTGCGGTGGAGACGGAGCATGGCGCGATTGAAAATAGGGCCGGCACCGGCGATCCCGGAAAGGCCCTTCATCGGCTGTTGCTCAAAATTTCCCGCCCAGACGCCGACGGTGAATTCCGGGGTGAAGCCGAGGCACCAGTTGTCGTGGAAATCTGACGAGGTGCCGGTTTTCACGGCGCACTTGAAAGGAAGATCCAGCGGGCCGCCGGGGGGAAACGCCGGCGCGCGGGCGGCGGCATCGGCGAGGATGTCGGTGATGAGGTAAGCGTTGCGAACAGCGAACATCGAACGTCCAACATTGGACTTTGAAGGGAAGAGAACGGGCGGGAAGTGGCGGCCTTGACGGGCGAGGGTGGCGTAGGCGTTGGTGAGTTCGAGCAGGCGGACGGGCGCATTTCCGAGGGTGAGGCCGAGGCCGTGGACGGAGGAATCGTCGCCGAGAGTGGTGATGCCGAGGTTTTCGAGAAGCTGCTGAAGTGGCTGCGGGCCGCCGAGGGAATTAAGCTCGCGGAGGGCGGGAATATTAAGCGAGCAGGCGAGCGCGGCGCGGAGGGTGACGGGGCCGCGGTAGCTGCGGTCATAATTTTCCGGCAGATCGAGGCCTTGCGCGGTGCGGAATGGGCTGGGAATATCGGCGAGGATGGAGGCCGAAATGCGGTGATTGCGCTCGATCGCGAGCAGGTAGGTGAAGGGTTTGAGCGTGGAGCCGGGCGAGCGGGGGGCAAGCGCGCCGTTAAGCTGGCCGCCGCGCGGGTCGGTCCAGTCGGCGGAGGAAACGAGGGCGAGGATTTCCCCGGTCGGGTTGTGAATGACGACGACGGCGGCGTGGCGGAGATTTGCCTCGCAGAGCTTGGCGGTTTCCTCGCGGACGATGGTTTCGAGATCGCGCTGGAGCGGGAGGTCGAGGGTGGTGCGGACTTGAGATTTGAGATTTGAAATTTTAGATTGGCGGGCGAGCCACGGGGCGGGCTGGGATTCGGCAAGCGGGCGGAGGCTGAGCGGCTCGGCGAGCGCGGCGGCGATCCGGCTGCCGCTTTGATTTCCGGCGGCGGCGAGTCGATTGAGGACGGTGGCGCGACGGACCAGCGCGCGCTGCGGGTGGCGGATGGGATTAAGCCGCGACGGGGCTTGCGGGAGACCTGCAAGCAGGGCGCACTCGGCGAGCGAGAGGTCGGCGAGGGGTTTTTGGAAATGGAAACGCGCGGCTTCGGCGATGCCGATACGGAGATTTCCGTAGTCAAGGCGGTTCAGATAGGCGCTGAGAATCTGATTTTTCGACCAAGTCATTTCCAAGCGTCGGGCGGCGAGGGCTTCGTAAAGTTTGATAAAGGGACGGCGTTTCGTGGGCGGCGAGGAAATTTTCACCAATTGCTGGGTGATGGTGGACGCGCCGGAAATCACCCGCCGATGAGCGAGCAAATCACGGCCTGCCCGCAACGTGGCGAGCGCGTCGATCCCGCCGTGGCGGTAAAACCGCTTGTCCTCGGCGGCGAGCGTGGAGGCGATGAGATCGGCGGAAATTTCCTCCAGCGCGACCGGCGTGGCGCGCGATGAATCCGGTAGCGTGAGGTGCAGGATCGGCTCGCCATGGCGGTCGAGTAGCTGTGGCGAGGCTGCGGGATTTTCCAGCAAACCGGCGGGCAGCGAGACCGCGAATGGCAGCGCGAACCATCCGAGCAGGACCGTCGCGGCCGCGCAGACGGCGAGGATGATCCGTCGCCGCCATGTTGATTTCGATTTCAAGCGCAGCAGCATGCCGGAGAGGCGGGGAAAATAAACCTAAAATTTGCGGTTGGAAAGGCGGCCCGATTTCGCTCGAATCCTCAGCACATGAAAAAACAATTGTTTCTATTGAGCTGTGCGGCGGGCTTCATGCTGATGCCTGCGGCTGCTGCGGAGAAAGAGGAGTCGCCATTGGCCAAGCAAATGGAGTCGATGGACGACGCGTTCAAAGGCTTTCGCCGCGAGACCGATCCGGTGAAGGGGGCCGCCCAAGCCCGCGAGGCCCAGCAGGCGGCGCTCAAGAGCGCGTTGGAAATCCCCGAGCTGCTCAAGGCCATGCCGGAAGGTCCGGACAAAGTGAAGGCGCTGCTCGAATACCGCAAAATGATCGGCAAGCTCTTCGTGACTTTTTGCGAAGTGGAGGAAGCCTTCCTGAACGGGAAAATGGACGAGGTCGCGAAGATCGTCAGCTCGCTCAAGGAGATGAAAAAAGCGGGCCACGACAAGTTCATAGAAGAAGACGAGGAGGAATGATTTAAAAGATAAAAGGCCCGGATGCGAAAGCGTCCGGGCCTTTTTTGTGAGAGCAAACGCAGTCCAACCGCCGTCACTCGACGACCACGCGGGTGCCGGGTTTGACCTTGGAATAGACGATCGGCATGGTGGCGCTCGGCCCGCGGATACAGGCGTGGGAGGCCGGGTGGCGCCTGACCGGACCGATGTGGTGGCCGACGCCGTCGTTGGTCAGGCGCATCCAGTAGCGCATCGACGCGCCTTCAAATTTCCCTCCTTCGGGAATCGGGTCGAGGGTGGAATCGGCGTCGCCGTTCACGATCTCGCCAGTGGCGTCGTAGATTTTGCCATACTTGTTGGATTTTTTATCCACGACTTTTTCGAGGATATAGAAAGTGCCCGGAGGAGTGGGGCGGCTGGGAATGCCGGAGCAAATCGGATAGTCGAGGACCACTTCTTCGCCGTTCAGGAGGAAGCCGCGCTGCTTCGCGAGGCTGATCACGACGGAGGAGTTCTCGGCATCCGTGCGCGAGAGCAGCTCGTCATTTTTCCAGACCGCGTAGGATTTGGGATAACTGGGCTCGGTCTTGAAATGATCATAGGTGCCGGCCGGATAGGGATTCACCGGTTTGCCGTCTTTGGTATAGGTGACGGTTGGCTTCTGGTTCGCACAACTCGCCAGCAAAAATGTGGCGGCGACAGTGGCAAACCGGGCGATGATTCGGAAAGAAGTCATGAGGATGGAGACGTGGGAGCAGCGGAATTAGGACAGATTTTCCCGGATTGCAATCCCATACCCGCGCCAAGTTGAGGCGGCCGTAGGGCGGAGAAGCGGAGATCGACCGCCTTCGCCAGGCCCTCGACCAAGGGCCGACGCCTAACTTGTAGGTCGCTTAGCCCTTCACTTGGCCGCTTCCGCGGACACGGTATTGGTAACTGGTGAGCTCGCGCAATCCCATCGGCCCGCGGGCGTGGAGCTTGTCGGTGGAAATGCCGATTTCCGCGCCGAAGCCAAACTCGCCGCCGTCGGCGAAGCGGGTGGAGACGTTGTGGAAGACGCAGGCGGAATCGACCTCGCGAAGGAATCGCTCGGCGGTTACCTCGTCATAAGTGACGATGACATCGGTGTGGTGCGAGCCGTATTGGTTGATATGGGAAACGGCGTCTTCGAGCGAATCGACGATTTTGATGGAGAGAATGAGATCGAGATACTCGGTGCCCCAGTCTTCCTCGGTGGCGGGAATGACGTCTGCTAGAATGGCGATGGTTCGCTCGCAGCCGCGGAGCTCCACGTTCTTCGCGCGGAGGGCAGTGGCGGCTTTGGGAAGCAGTTCGGCGGCGATGTCGCGGTGGACGAGTAAGGTTTCCAGCGCGTTGCAGACGCCGCATTTCTGCGTCTTGGAATTCACCGTGAGCGCGACGGCCATTTCCTGATCTGCGGCGGCATCGGCGAAGAGGTGGCAGATGCCGTCGTAATGCTTGATGACAGGCATGCGGGCCAGCGAGACGACGGTCTCTATCAAACCCTTGCCGCCACGCGGGATGATGAGGTCAAGCCACTTGTCCATGCCTGCTAGAACAGCGACGCTTTCCCGGTCGGTGAAGGGGATGAGCTGGATCGCATGCTCGGGCGCGCCGGCTGCGGCGAGGGCTTCCGCGATGGCGACATTCGAGTGGATGGCCTCGCTGCCGCCGCGGAGGATGGTGGCGTTGCCGGTCTTGAAACACAGTGCGGCAGCGTCGGCGGTGACGTTCGGGCGGCTCTCGTAAATGATGCCGATGGTGCCGATGGGCACGCGGATTTGCTGGATTCGAATACCGTTAGGCTGCTCCCAGGCGTCCAGAACCTGACCGACGGGATCGGGCAGCGTCGCGACTTGGTCGATGCCGGCCGCCATCGCTTCGATGCGTTTTTCATCCAGCATGAGCCGGTCGAGCATGGCGTTAGAAAGGCCTTTTTCCCGGCCGGCTTGGAGGTCCTTTGCATTCGCAGCCAGCAATTCCGGCACCCGCTGGCGGATGGCGGCGGCCATCTCGCGGAGAATCGCGTTTTTCTCGTCGCTGGAAAGCTGGGCAAGCTTGTAGGCGGCCGCGCGCGCTTGGCGGCCCATTTGATGGATGGTTTCCTGGATCGTGGACATGGGGAAATGACAAGTCTCGCAAGCAATCGCGACGCGAGGAACCTATGCCGCAGGAATCCGCACTCAAGGCGTAATTGCCGACCCGGAAAACCGCACTTCCGCTCGGCGCATTTCAGGCTACCGTCGCGCCATGATCTACCGTCGCCGCTTTTTAATCGCCACTGCGGGCATTCTCGCCGCCGTCGGATGCAGCGGGAAATCCAACAGTTCAGGCAAAGGCGCGGTCTTGCGCGTGGGCATGGATCTGAGCTATCCGCCGTTTGAAATGCAGGACAGAGCGGGGACTCCGGACGGCGTCAGCGTGAGACTCGCCGAGGCGCTCGCCGCGCATCTCGGGCGGCCGCTGCAGATCGTGCCGATGGAATTCTCCGGCCTGATCCCCGCGCTCAAGACAAGGAACATCGATTTGATTGTTTCCTCGATGACCGCCACCGACGAGCGTCGGCAGTCGATTAATTTTTCCAATCCCTACGCCTTCACCGGCCTCGCGCTGTTGGTCCGCAAGGACTCGGATATCCAGTCGCTCGAGGATTTGAAAAAGCCGGGCCGCTCGGTCACCGCCAAGGCCGCCACCACCGGCGAGACTTGGGCGATTAAAAACCTACCCGGCGCAAAGCGGGTGGTGTTCGAGGATCAGACGGCCTGCGTGTTAGAAGTCGTGCAGGGCCGCGCGGATGCGTTCATCTACGACCAGCTCAGCATTTACCGATACGCCGAAGAAAACAAAGCGACTACCCGCGGCTTGCTGAAGCCGTTCGTCGAGGAGTCGTGGGCCATCGGCATCGCCAAGGGTAACGACGCGCTGCTCGCTCAGGTCAATGCTTTCCTCGATGAGTTCCGCAAGCAGGACGGCTTCGGAAAACTCGGCGAGCGCTATTTGCAGGACGAAAAGAAGTTCCTCGAAGCCTCCGGAATCCCGTTCATCCTCCGCTAGATGACCCGCCGCCAGCTGATCGCCAATGTGCTCGTCGCCCTCGCGCTGGCCGCGTTAGCCGGCTGGTTGTTCACGGCGGTATTCGCGATGTTAGGCACGCGGACGGATTGGTCGAAGGCGTGGGAATACCGTGAAACGTTGTGGCGCGGGTGGCTGGTGACTTTGCAAATTTCCTTCGCCGCGCTGCTAGGGAGCATTTTCTTCGGGCTGTTATTCATGCTTGGCCAGCGCTCGCCGCTGGTGGTCGTGCGCTGGACTTGCCGGGCGTTTCTGGAGTTTGTGCGGGACACGCCGCTGCTGGTGCATTTGCTGTTCGGTTACTTCGTGATCTTTGCGCCGCTGATCTCGCGGCCGCTGGGCGAGCAGGGATTTGATGACAAGCTGATCATCGGCATCCTGCTACTATCCGTTTTCGAGGGCGCCTACCTCGGCGAAATCCTCCGCGGTGGCGTGGAGAGCATCCCGCGGACGCAGTGGGAATCCGCGCGGGCGGTGGGATTCAGCCCGTTCCAGGTCTATCGCTACGTGATTTTCCCGCAGGCCTTGCGCCGCGTGCTACCGGCGATGGCTGGCTTGTTCGTCTCGCTGATCAAGGATTCGTCGCTGCTCAACGTCATCGGTGTGGCGGAGTATTTTTATAACACCAAAAATTTCATCTCCCGCTCCTACGCCGGGCTTGAGGGCTACGTGCCGCTGGCGCTGGGCTATCTGATTCTCACGCTGCCGATCGCGTGGTTGTCGCACTGGTTGGAAAAACGCTTCCGTCATGAAACTTGAAGTCACTGGCCTAACGAAATGTTACGGCAAGACCCGCGCGCTCGACGGGCTTTCGCTGGCCGTGGAATCGTCCCGCGTCCTAGTCCTCATCGGCCCGTCCGGCGGCGGGAAAAGCACGCTGCTGCGGGTGCTCGGCGGCCTCGAAATCCCCGACGCGGGCAGGGCGCAAATCAACGGCCATCCGCTTCTGCCAGACGCCGCCGCGCTTCAGGCCTACCGCCGGAGAAACGGTTTTCTCTTCCAACAATTCAACCTGTTTCCCCACCTCACCGCCCGGCGCAACATCGCGCTGCCATTGGAAAAAGTGCACGGCCACTCGCCTGCAGAAGCGCATGAAATGGCGGCACAGGCGCTCGCCCGGTTCAGCCTGCTCGACCACGCCGACAAGCTGCCCGCGCAGTTGTCCGGTGGCCAGCAGCAGCGCGTCGGCATCGCCCGCGCGGTGGCGCGTCAGCCAGAAATTTTGTTCCTCGATGAACCGACCTCCGCGCTCGATCCCGAGATGACCGCTGAGGTGCTGGAACTCATTGAGGAACTCGCGGAAGCTGGCCAGGACATCATTCTCAGCACTCACGAAATGGGGTTCGCCCGCGCCGTGGCGGATCAGGTCGCGTTCGTCGCCGCAGGAAAAATCGCGGAAGTTTCGCCGCCGACCCGCTTGTTCGAGGCGCCGCAATCCGCGCTCTGCGAGCGCTTCTTGTCGCGGGTGATGCGGTATTGAGGCGCGGCGAATATATTAAGCAAAGTTTACAATATCCACTTGCGGGTCCGAAAAATTGGGGTATCAAAAATCTCGATGAAAATAATTCTATTAATCACGGTCTCCGCTGCTGCCATGTTGTTCAGTTCCTGCAATACGATGATCGGCCTCGGCCGTGACATGCGGATGGGTGGTGAAAGCTTGGAAAAAACTTCGACCAAGGTGAACGGCGGCAGTTCTTCCGGAGACGACACTTCCGGCGCTCCGGTTTACTGAGCCATTTCAACCAAACGGCGTCCTCTCGCATTCCTGCGGGGAGACGCCGTTTTTGCGTTGAGAGGAAATCAATACCCACGCCAGAAAGCGAAGGCGCAGACGAGCGTCGCGATGCCGTAACCGAGACCGGCCAGGGAATAGAACCTCCAGCGCTTTTGATCCGCAGTGACCCAAGTCACCGCGTCGCGGAAAAGGTAGGGCATGCCGACCCAGAACAGCGAGGCGGTCAGCATGGTGTAAGCGAAAATCGGGACCAGCAGGCGCGACGCAGGATCTTTGAGAAATGCAGCTCCTAGCAGCGGCGCGGCGGCCATCAACCCGAGCAACCCAAGTGCGCGGACGGCGAGGAAATCCCGCACGCTCATGCAGACGAGCACTAACGAGACCGGGACCAAAATTTGCAAAATTCTTTTCGCGTTGTTAAATTCGCCCAAGTCCATCGCCAGCGCGCTGAGTTTACCGAGACCGGACGGCGCGATGAGCAGCCAGAACCACGCGAGACCGATTCCCAACAGGATTTGGCCGATGCTCTGGTTGCGCGGGAATTTCTTGAGAAAATCCTGCACGGCGGCGGGCTTCGCCAGCATCAGCGCGTGAATGCCGATCAGCCAGACGGCCAGCACGAGGCCGGCGGTGAACAGCGGCAGGAGTTGGTAGGGGTGCATTGGATCCATAACGGCCACCGGACTACGGCGGGGGGCCACAACATTCAAGCGCCATCTCTCGGCGGCGGATTCACGAAATCCTCACGCGATCCGCATCACCGGTTCACAAACCGCCGCTTGGCTTTCCGGCATGAACCTCCGCCAACTCATCCAGCCCGACCCTGATTGGCTGGATGCGCCCTCGCCGCGGCTCGTGGCCCGGGTCGCGCTGACCGCCTGCGCGGGCTTGGCGATTTATGGCTTCACCGTCGGCTTCTGGGGCGATCCGTTGATGGGCGGTTACGTGGCGGTGATGCTTCGCGAAACACGAACCACTATGGGCCGCGCCCGCGAAAATCACCGCCGGGCTGATCTTCTCCGGCCTGGCGCGAGTAAGCATTTCCCAACTTGCCGCCTGCCTCGCCGGGGCGCTCGCGCTCGCCGGGCTGCTGCTTCTCGGCTTCGCGCCCGCTTGCCATCTGGAGCATCGTCTTCCTGCTCGTCACCCTGCAAATGACCACCTCGCTCCGCCCCATCCTCGGCCGCTCCGACGTCCGGCTCACCCAGGAGTAAAAATTCTTCCTCCAGCACTGGGGCGACACCTTCGGCAGCTCCCTCAAGCTGGAGACTGCCGCGAAATCCGCTCCGGCAAATCCCGGCGAAACCACCCCCGGCGGCCGCAATCCCTACCTCGAAAACTAAACGCCATGGAACCCACCCAAGAAGACCTCGATTTCCTCGACTGGCGCTGGGAACTGCTCTGACGGTGGCGGTTATCCTTTCCACAGCATCCGCACGCCGAAGAGGACGAGCACGCAGCCGAAAATGCGGGTGAGCGTGTGATTGCTGAGCGACCGCATCAGGTCGCTGCCGAACCAAGCGGCGACGGCGGAGGCGAGGCCCACGGCCAGCACGACTTTCCAGTTGATGAGTCCTTCGACGCGGGCGTTGTTAGCCGTGGCGGCGAGGGCCGTCACGATGATGACGGCCATCGAGCTGGCGACGGCTTGCTTGTGCTCGATGCCGAGCGCGAGGACGAAGGCGGGCACCATGACGAGGCCACCGCCGACGCCGCACAGCGCGCCTAGCAGCCCGGCGACCAAGCCGATGAGGATGGCGGAAATGATGAATTTCATCGGCGGGCGGGGGTCTTTCTAGCGGACGCGATTTCCACGATCAAGCGGTGGAGCACGAGGCGGTGGTCGAGGCCGGTGGTGACGAGCGCCTGGTCGGCTTTGAGGGTGGCTTCCATGACGTGCTGGAGTCCGGCGAGATCGAAGTTTTTCGCGTTGTCGGCGGCGAGGAAGATCGGGAAAACATTCACGCCGGAGCCGTCTTTTTTCTGCGGCAGCCACGCGCGGTCGGCTTCGGGCAGGCGGTTGAGGCCGCCGGAAAATCCGTTGTAGTTGCCGGTCGGGACCTTAAATTTTTCGATGATCAGCTTGGCCATGAACAAATTCCTAACTACGCCGATGATCGAAGCGCGCATGATGCCGATGGCGGATTCGTCGGCTTCGAGCTGTTGGTCGATGAGCTGGATGGCGCGGGCGGCGTTTCCTAACTGGATCGCCTTGCCAATTTCAAAAACCACGGCGGCGCGGCTGAGCGGGACAAGCACGCGGACGTCTTCCTCAGTGACTTCGCGGCGCTCCAGGCCGAGGTAGAGGTCGAGCTTTTCGAGTTCGTTGCCGATCTGTTGGGACTGCTCGCCTGCGAGCATCACGAAGAGCGCCATGGCGTCCCGGTCGAAGGTGAGGCCGAGCGCGCGGGCGCGCTTGGTGACGAGCGAGGCGACCTGGTCCTGCCAGTCGTCGCGGCTGGTGTCGATGCGGTCGTGGACTTGGACGGCGGCGGCTTTTTCGATGAATTTCCAAAACCCGCGGCGCTTGTCCACGCCTTGGGCGGTGAGCAGGAATTTCACGCCGTCCGGGATGCCTTTTTCGAGCGTGTTGCGGAGGCTTTCGACGCCGGCCTCGGTGCGCTGCGAGCGGCCAGTGACGTTGTCGGCGAGGAAATTCGCGTTGCGCAGCCAGACCACCTTGTCGCCGCCGAACATCGGAATGGTCAACAGCGCTTGGACAGTGGAGGCGCAAATTTCGTAAGCGGACTCGGAGTTGTCGGCGATGCCGTCGATGGTCTCGTGGGTAAAGCCGTCATCCACGCCATGGGTGAGCTGGTTGTAGAGCAGCAGCGCCTTTTCGCGGACGAGGCCTTCATCGCTGCCGACGACCGCAAAAAAGTTTCCGGCGTTCTGGGGTGATGTCTTTGCTTTCGCGGCCACGGGACGGTGTTAACGGGATGCGGCGGGCGGTGCAAGCGCGGGGACAAATGTGTCCTGACTGTCTCAGTCGGAGTCGGTGTTATCCGACTGAGAGAGTCTGGACACATTCTTTTTCCTCTCCCGGGCTTCGCGGAAGAAGCTCTGAAGCAAATACAAACATTCCTCGCCAAGCACGCCGGGCGTGATGTCGCAGCGGTGGTTGAGCGGGGGATTCGCTTCAAGCAGGTTGATCCAACTGCCGGCGGCCCCGGCTTTGGGGTCCGGGCAGCCGAACACCACGCGCTCCGGCCGGCAATGGACGATCGCCCCGGCGCACATCGGGCAGGGTTCCTTGGTGACGTAGAGCGTGCAATTTTCCAGCCTCCAGTCGCCGAGCGCCTCCTGCGCGGCAGTGAGCGCGAGCATTTCCGCGTGGGCGGTGGCGTCTTTGAGCGTTTCCACTTGGTTCCAGGCGCGGGCAATAATCCGGCCTTCTCGCACGACCACGGCTCCTACGGGGACTTCTTCTGCGGCGTAAGCCTTGCGGGCTTCACGCAGCGCTTGGCCCATGAAGTAAATGTCGCTGTGCAAATCAATGATCGGAGCTTCGTCTTCCACGCCCGAGGGGTAACGGATGCCGCCGCGGGATGCACGCGGATTTGCTGCGCAATCGAGCAACCCCACGGCGGTCAAACCCTCGCTTGTTCCCGGTGAAAGTCTCCTGGACAACCTCGCAACGGAATTTCAAAACCGACGGGTGAAACCCACACCCCAAAGCACCAAAACCAAACCAACCGCCGGCTGTCATTTATCATTGGCGCAATACGGGCTTTTGCGAAGGCAATCACGTGCGGGCTAAAGACGCTGCCGACATGAAAAATTTTCGTGCCTGCCGAGTCGATCCATGGTTCGTATCGACCCTGTGATTCCGAAAAGTTTCCATGACCGTGTCATCGCCCCCTCGCTGCTGGCGGCGGATTTTTCCTGCATCCGCGACGAAGTCAGCCGCGCGATCCACGCCGGCGCGGACTGGATGCATCTCGACGTGATGGACGGCCACTTCGTGGAAAACATTTCCTTCGGTCCGGCGATCGTCCAAGCGGTGCACGAGTCAAACGACATTTTCCTGGATGTCCATCTGATGATTTCGCGGCCGGACCGCTATTTGCAGCAATTCATCGCCGCCGGCTCGGACCTCATCTCGGTCCATGTAGAGGCGGCGCACGATGTCGCGGAGACCCTGCGCCGCATCCGCGAAGCGGGTTGCCAGGTCGGGATCGCGCTCAATCCGGCCACGCCGGTCAGCGCGGTGGAGCCGTTTCTGGGGGAGATCGATCTGCTCCTCTGCATGACCGTCGTCCCCGGCTTCGGCGGGCAGGCGTTTATGCCGGAGGTGCTGGAGAAAATCACCGCCGCCGCTCGGCTTCGCGAGGCGAAGGGGCTTTTCTATCACATCCAGGTGGACGGCGGCATCGACGCCGTCACCGCCGCTCGCTGCTACACCGCAGGGGCGAATGTGATGGTCGCCGGCTCCTCCACCTTCCGCGCGCCGGACATGGCCACGGCCGTTACGCGCATTCGCAATGCTTGAGTTTTTCTGATTTCACGGTAAAGCAACCACATGCCGCTGATTGATCATCTCTTTTCCATCGGCCCGATCCGCAAGGCCATTTGGAAATTCTGGTATCCCTTCCTCACGCGGCGGCTTCAAGGCGAGGAGGTTATTTTCCTCAACTACGCCTTCGAGACCAACCCGCCAATGGGAATCGCGCTCGCGCCCGCGGACGAGCCTAACCGGGCATGCATCCAGCTCTATCACCACGTCGGCGCGCAGGTGAATTTCCAAGGGCAAAACGTCCTGGAAGTCAGTTGCGGCCACGGCGGCGGCGCGTCCTATCTGACGCGGATGCTCAAACCCGCCAGGTACACCGCGCTCGATCTCAACCCTGCGGGCATCGCGTTTTGTAAGAAGCACCATCAAGTCGAGAGACTCGAATTCGTCCAAGGTGACGCGCAAAACCTGCCGTTTCCGGACAACTCGTTCGATGCGGTCATCAATGTCGAGGCCTCGCACTGCTACCCGGATTTCCCGCGATTTCTCTCCGAGGTCGCCCGCGTGCTCAAGCCGGGCGGTTATTTCCTCTACGCGGATTTCCGCTTTAGCGACGGCATTGAAAAATGGGACGGCGCGCTGAAAAACGCGCCGCTCAAGTTTCTGCAAGGGCGGGACATCAGCGCGGAAGTCCTGCGCGGCATGGACTGCAATTCCGAGCGCTCCGTTGCGCTGGTCGACAAAAA
>JAYSYA010000176.1:0-1315 GCA_043716765.1 Akkermansiaceae bacterium | reverse complement strand
GGTCGGGAACCCAGTTGGCGGTGTTCATGTCGTGGCAGCGGCGGCGTTCGTCACCGGTGTTTTTGCGGAGGTCGAGGAAGTCCTCGATGTCGTTGTGCCAGGTTTCCAGATAGGCGCAGCCGGAGCCGCGGCGTTTTCCGCCTTGGTTGACGGCGACGAGTTGGTCGTTGTGGAGCTTTAAGAAGGGAATGATGCCTTGGGACTCGCCGTTGGTGCCTTGGATGTAGCCGCCGGTGCCGCGGACGGCGGTCCATGAGCCACCGAGGCCACCGGCCCATTTCGAGAGGAATGCATTTTCGGCGATGCCGCGATACATGATGGACTCGATGGAGTCGTCCACCTTGTAGAGGTAGCAGGAGGAGAGCTGGCTGTGGAGGGTGCCGGAATTGAAGAGGGTGGGTGTGGAGGAGCAGAAACGGCGGCCTTTGTAGAGGTTGTAGAGGCGGATGGCCCAGCCTTCGGCGTCTTTTTCTTCCTTCTTGAAGAGGCCCATGGAAACACGCATCCAGAAGAACTGCGGGGTCTCGATGCGGCGGTGTTTGCTGCCGGTTTTATCAACGATGAGGTAGCGATCGTAGAGGGTTTGAATGCCGAGGTAGTCGAAGTCGAGGTCGGCGGTGGGATCGAAGGCTTCGGCGAGTTTGTCGAGGTTGTAAACATCTAGCAGCTCGGGGTGGAGGCGTTTGATGGCGACGCCGTGCTTGAGGTAGGACTTGAAGGCGGTCTTGTGAGCTTGCTTCAATTTGTCGATGCCGTCCTTGAGGATGCTCCAGTCGAGGACTTCTTCGTAGATGTAGGAAAGAAGGATGCGGCCGGCGAATTTCGCGAAGTCGGCGTCCTTCTCGATGAGGGCCTTGGCGTTGAGGATGATGGTGTTTTTGAGGTCCTTTTCGGAAATCTCATTGCCGACGGAGCGGCGGAGTTCGCGCTCAATTTCGGCTTCGCCGATGTTGAGATCGAGGCCGATGGAGGCGTAGGCGATGCGCTTGCGGAGATCGCCGCCGTCCCAGAACGAGGAAACGCCTTCGTCGGAAATGACGGTGACCATGAGTTCCTGATTCGGATCTTCGGCACTGTCTTCATCCTCCTGGCGCATGCGGGCGCGCTCGTCGCGGTAACGAACGTAGTGGGTGGCGGCCTTGAAGTGGCCTTGGCGCATGAGTTCCTCCTGCACCATGTCCTGGACGTCCTCGATGTGGACAAATGATGAGTCGCCGCGGCGGATGCGGTCGGTGACGCCCTTGGCGACCTCGACGGCGGGCTCGGGGTTTTCCTTGATGGTGAGGAAGGCTTTGCGGACGGCGATCTCGATTTT
>JAYSYA010000175.1:0-1317 GCA_043716765.1 Akkermansiaceae bacterium | reverse complement strand
TCCCCGCCGCGTTCGGCCACGAGGCCGGGACCATCGGCGCCGCCGCGCTCGCCCGCGAGGCGCTTTCATTCAAAGTTTGAAATTTCCCTCTGCCCGGCTTAAGTAGCCCGGCTATGAAAAATTCAGTTTCCCTCGACCGCCGGAATTTCGTCAAACTCGGTACCCTCGCCGCCACCGCCGCCCTGTTTCCCCAAGCCGCTATCGCGCTAACTGGTCCCGGCCACCAGCTGCCCGTCCTGCCGTTTGCGTTCGACGCCTTGGAGCCGCACATCGACGCGCGGACCATGGAAATTCATCACGGCAAGCACCACGCCGCCTACATCAACAATCTCAACACCGCCCTCGACACCTCCCCCGAGCTCGCCAAGCAGCCGCTCGAAGCGCTGCTCGCCAGCCTTCCCAGCGTTGGCGACGAAGCCCTCCGCGCCACTCTCCGCAACAACGGCGGCGGCCACTGGAACCACGACTTCTTCTGGAAAACTCTCGCCCCGGCGGAGAAATCCGGCAAGCCCTCCGCCGAACTCGGCGCTGCTATCGACTCCGCGTTCGGCTCGATGGACGCGTTCAGAAAATCCTTCGGCGAGGCCGCCACCAAGCGGTTCGGCTCCGGCTGGGCTTGGCTCATCGTGAAGGACGGCAAACTTAAAATCATCAGCACCGCCAACCAAGACAATCCCGCGATGAAAGGCCTCGTCCCCGACGCCGACCTCGGCACCCCGCTGCTCGGCCTCGACGTCTGGGAGCACGCCTATTACCTCCACTATCAAAACCGCCGCCCCGACTACATCGCCGCCTGGTGGAATATCGTCAACTGGCCAGCGGTCTCGGAGCGATTCAAAGCCTAGCCCCGGACTCCCGCCGGCCGCTGCCTTCGAGGCGGCCGATGAACTCGGCATCAAGGTCTGGGTCGAGCTGCCTAACAATCGCAGCGTATTTAGCGCCCCCAATGACAAGAACGCCTCCGCGAATATCCCGGCAGGATTGAGGCATTTAAGCGCTTTCAAGCGTCACCCGGACCCTGAAACAACACTCGTAACTGCTTCGTTGACACCGCTAGGACGGCTGCATAGCCTCCCGCGCCTTGTGCTGGGCTGGGTGAATCATTTCCCGTGTCCCGGCAGTCAATGCTCATAACTCGATATCACCACAACGATGGCAACCAAAAAGAAGGCCGCTACACCTGCGGCCAAGAAAAGCGCTCCGAGAGCCGCCAAGTCGGCGGCCAAGAAAACCGCAGCGAACAAGACCGTTTCTAGCAAGAAGGTCAAATATGTATATAACTGGGGAGATGGTAAAGCCGATGGCAACGGCGGCATG
>JAYSYA010000174.1:0-11947 GCA_043716765.1 Akkermansiaceae bacterium | reverse complement strand
CGACGACGACGAGCGTGCTGTGGTAGCCTTGGGCGTCGCGGTCGTTGACGAATTCGGAGATTTTTTCGAAGGAAAACGGGATTTCCGGCAACAGTACGACGTTGGCTCCGCCGGCGATCCCACCCCACAGCGCGATCCAGCCGGCGTGGCGACCCATGACTTCTAACACCATCACCCGCTTGTGGCTTTCGCCCGTGGTGTGAAGGCGGTCGAGCGCATCGACGACGGTGGAAACGGCGCTGTCGAAGCCGAAGGTGAAAGCGGTGGCGCTGAGATCGTTGTCGATCGTTTTCGGCACGCCGATGATCGGCCAGCCTTCGCGGAAAAGTTGCAGCCCCGTGGTTAGCGACCCATCCCCGCCGACGACGATAAGGGCGCGGATCTCAAGCTGCTCCATCGTCTTTTTCGCCTGGGCGACGATCTCGGGCGGGACCTCGGCAATGTCTCCCTTGCCCACTTTGGCAGCGAAATGGCCTTTGTTGGTGGTGCCGAGAATGGTGCCGCCGAGCTTGAGGATGCCGATGGTGTCCTTGGGCTTGAGCACGGTAAAGTCGCCGGGTGGCAGCAGGCCTTCGAAGCCGTCGCGGAAGCCGATGACTTCCCAGCCGAGTTGGTCGGCCGCGCCGACGACGCCGTGGATGACGGCATTGAGTCCGGGGCAATCGCCGCCGCTGTTGAGGATGCCGATTTTCACAGGTAAATTGTTGTTAGTGAGGATTGGGGACGTTGAGGATTTCACGTTCGCGGTTCTGGATGAGAGCGCCGGATTCGAGCCACGGATCATAAACCGCCCAGCCTTGGTGGATCAGGCCGCGGGCGCGGTTGAAACGGTCGGGGTTGTTGAGCACGACGACGATGAGGCGGCGCGGGGTGGCTCCTTTTGAGCCATCCGGCTTTTGGCGAACGAGTGGTTCCCGGTCCATGCATACGGAGACGCAGGGTCCGGCGGCATTCGTGGTGCCAGTCTTCACGCCGAGAATGCCGGGCTCGCCGACGAGTTCGTTAGTGTTCTTGACGCGGAAGCCGCGCTTGCCGGTGGCGCCGGTGACGACGACTTGGCGGTCTTTCTGGCGGACGACGAAATTGAAGGCGTTGCGGCGCATCGCGTAAATCGAGAGCCGGGCGACGTCGGCGGCGGTGGAGAACGCCTTCGCGCCGGGCCGTTCGAGGCCGTGGGGATTGGCGAAACGCGTCTGTGTCATGCCGAGCGCCTTGGCGAGCTGGTTCATTTCCCCGACGACGGCTGCCACCGGATCATCGTTTCTGCTGCGGCGGCTGAGGATTTCCCGGCCGACATGATCGGCAATGGTGAGGGCGGCGAGATTATCAGAACCTAGCAGCGCGGAGTAGAGCGCGTCGCGTAGGCTGAGCTGGTCGCCGGGCTGGAGGTTCATCGGATTCGGCCCGCCGACGAGGGTGATGGTCTGGGGGACGGTGATCTGGGTGGTGCTGAGGTCGGTGCGGGTGGCGGTGGCCCAATCGACGGTCACAGCGGCCAAGGCGATCTTGGTGAGGCTGGCGACCGGGCGCTTGGCGGAGGCGTTGTTAGCGACCAGGATTTTTCCGGAGTGGGCCTCGACCACCATGACGCTTTCAGGCGGTTGGGCGGCTAACGGGAAGGGGAGTGCGGCGGCCAAAAATACCAGCGTTTTAAGAGTCGTGAAATGCTTCATGGCGGACAAGGCGCGCAGAGTAGCGGGCAGCAGCGGCAACTCAACCCCAAAGGCACAAGTTGCAGGATTGGCCGATGCAATGTAAGAACCCGGCATGTGGGAAGCGATTCAATCAAGCGGCGCGTGGCAGGGCGCGGGGACGGGAGCGGCGTGGTTTGTGACCGTTTGCCTGCTGCTCGCGGGGATGGTTGGCTGCGTGCTGCCGGTGTTGCCGGGGCATTTGATCTTGCTGATCGCCGCCGTGGCCCACCGACTGATGCTCGGGGCGGATTCCGGCCTCCAGTGGTGGTCGTTTTTCGTCCTCGGCGCGCTGATGGCGGTATCCCAAGCGTTTGAAATGCTCAGCGGGGCGGCCGGGGCGAAATGGTTCGGCGGCACCCGCTGGGGGGCGCTTGGCGCGTTGGCCGGTAGCATCGTGGGGATGTTTTTCCTGCCGTTCGGGTTGTTGGTCGGACCGCTGGTGGGGGCGTTCGTCGCTGAAATCGCTTTCGCGAAAAAGCAGAGTCAGCAGGCGGCTTATTCGGGCGTCGGCTCGGTCGTCGGCACCCTGGCGGGGATGGCTTTCAAGATCGCCGTGGGCGTGGTGATGATCGCGTGGTTTCTGCTCGATGTGTTTTTGATTGGAAAATAACCGCAGCGGCCGCAGGTTCTCCGCGCCGCTCCCCGGACGGTCGCAGTTTCGCGCAAGCGGAGGTGAGGAAAGTCCGGACACCACAGGGCAACGCGCCTCATGAAAGTGAGGGACGGGAACCGCGAGGAACCTGGACAGACAGTGCAGCAGAAAGATACCGCCGATGGTCCGCAAGGACACAGGCAAGGGTGAAATGGTGGAGTAAGAGCCCACCGCGAATCCGGGTAACCGGACGGCACGGCAAACCTCGCGTGGTGCAAGACAGAACAGGGGAAGGGCTGCCCGCCCGCTAATCTCCGGGTATTAGTCGCACTCTGCGCAAGCAGGGCGCTCCGCCTCGGCGGGGTGAGAGAAATGGCCGTCCAGCCTCGCAAGGGGTGGACAGAATCCGGCTTACAGGGGAGCGGCACTCTCCTTTTTCTCTCCGGTCGGGGGGCCTTTCCCGCCCTCGGTTTATCGTCATTCAATTTCTTGCCAAATTTGCGAAGTTCCCCTTCACTCCGGGCCGCTTCAACCCATGGCACTCATTGTTCAAAAATACGGCGGCACATCCGTCGGCTCTCTCGACCGGATCCGCAACGTCGCCGCGCGGATGAAACGCACCCGCGACGAGGGCAACCAAGTCGTCGCCGTGGTTTCCGCCATGTCCGGCGTCACCGACGGCCTCATTAAAATGGCCAAGGAACTCGCGGAAAATCCATCGGAGCGGGAACTCGACGTGCTCCTCGCCACCGGCGAGCAGCAGTCCATCGCGCTTCTCACCATCGCGCTTCAGGAAATGGGCGTGGAGGCGGCCTCGGTCACCGGCAGCCAGGCGGGCATCCACACCACCGGCTCGCACACTCGCGGCCGCATCCTCAACATGGACCCCACGCTGATGCAGAGTTTCCTCGACGATGGAAAATCGCTCGTCGTCGCAGGGTTCCAAGGCGTCACCCCGACGGGCATGATCCACACTCTCGGCCGCGGTGGCTCCGACCTCACCGCCATCGCCGTCGCCGCCGCGCTCAAGGCGGATGTCTGCCAGATTCTAACGGACGTGGACGGCGTTTACACCTGCGACCCGCGGGTGGTGAGAAACGCCCGCAAACTGCCGGAAATTTCCTACGACGAGATGCTTGAAATGGCCTCCTCCGGCTCGAAGGTCATGCAATCCCGCTCGGTCGAGTTCGCCAAGAAATTCGGCGTCGTTTTCGAAGTCCGCTCCTCACTCAACGATAATCCCGGAACACTTGTGTTAGAAGAACATCCCAACATGGAAAACGTCGTCATTCGCGGCGTCTCGATCGAACGCTCGCAAGCGCGTGTCACCCTCACCGGCATCCCGGACGAACCCGGCATGTCCGGCCGCATCCTCGGCGTCCTCGCCGACTCGGAGATCAATCTGGACATGATTGTTTCGAACATCGCGCACGACGGCTTCGCCCGCCACTCGTTCACGATGCACTCCAGCGACCTTGGCAAAGCCCAAGCCGCGCTCAAACCGGTGCTCGCCACTCTCGCGCCGAACGCCAAAATCGAGACCGAAGCCGGCATCGCGAAACTTTCCGCCGTTGGCATTGGCATGCGCTCCCACTCCGGAGTCGCCGCCACCATGTTCAAGGCTCTTGGCGACGCGGGCATCAACATCGGCATGATTTCCTCCTCGGAAATCAAAATCGCCGTGACTGTGGACGAGCCGCGCATCGAAGACGCCGCCCGCGCGGTGCATGACGCCTTCGGCCTGGACAAGGTGCCGGCATAAAGGCGGTCTATCAGTTCGCCGCCTCGGCACCGATCACGAACTTGGTGCCAAGGTCGCGCAGGCTGGCCTTGGCCTCATCCGTGCCGTCGATAATCACGGTGACTGACAGCGACTGGGTCTGCGGCCGCTGGTATTCGTCGAGTGTTTTTCGCAGCGCGATGATCGCGAGGTTGAGGATTTGGCGAGTGGTCAAATCCACGTCCGCGGGAATGGCGAGCTGGGCGACATCGAACCTAACGGTCAAAACGCCTTCCGTCATTTCCCCGCTGATGCCGACGTTGCATAGCACCAGCAAATTGGCCTCCTGGACCTTGTAGTTCGGGTTGTTAGTCGGAATCAGGTGCGGGCTGCGGATGGCGTCTACCAGCGTCTCGGGAAACGCGCCGGTGAGCGCCATCGGGCGTGGCATCACGGAGGCTTGCAGCGCCGCGCCGATTTCGGAAATCGCCTCATCGCCATCGGTGCCGTGCAGACTCAGAGGTTCGAAAATCGGCACTACTGTAATCGTTGTGGCAGACACGGTGGAGGTCAGGATTCCGCCGAGCAAAATTGAAGCCAACCAAGTTTTCATGGCTTCAAGTTTGCCCAAGTGCCAAATGATTGCGAGGGGAAAGGTGAAAGGATGGCTGGTCTTCGCCGCGCTTGCCAAGCAAGTGGTTCTCGGCTTGTGATGAGCCATGGACTACTTGGCGCGTGCCCGCTGCGTGATAGAAACCGAAATCGACGGGCTCCGCCGGATGGCGATCCGCTTGGACCAAGGCTTGATCGACGCGGTCAGAATCCTGCAACACACGCTTGAGCACCGTGGGAAAATCGTCGTCGTCGGCGTCGGGAAATCCGGCAACATCGGGCAAAAAATCGCTGCCACGCTCAACTCTACCGGGGCCACCGCAGTGGTGCTCGATTCCCAGAACGCCCTTCACGGCGACCTCGGCCTGCTTTCCGACGGTGATGCGGTGCTCGCGCTGTCCTACTCGGGTGAAACCCGCGAGCTGATGGACCTGCTGCCTTTTATCATGCGCTTCGACGTCAAGCTCGTCGCGCTCACCGGCCATCCTGAATCCACGCTCTCACGCTTCAGTGAGGTGACCTTGGACACCTCCGTCGAGAGGGAAGCCTGCCCGCTCAATCTCGCCCCGACTTCCTCGTCCACCGCGATGCTGGTGATGGGCGACGCGCTCGCCATGGTGTTGCTGGAATCACGCGGGTTCACCGAGGAGGACTTTGCCCGTTTCCATCCCGGGGGGGCGCTCGGGAAGGCCTTGCTCACGCGGGTTTCCGACATCATGCGCGCGGACACCCAGCTGCCGACCGTAGCGGAGGATGGCAATGTTTTCGCCGCTCTGGACTCGATGAATCGGGCCCGCGCCGGGGCCTGCCTGATTCTCGACGCCGACGGCGGCTTGGCCGGGATTTTCACTCACGGCGACTTCGCCCGCAGTTTCCGCAACGATCCTCTCCTGGGTGAAAAACCGGTGGCGGGACTCATGACGCGCAGGCCGATCACGGTCCAGGCGGACGCGCTGGCGGTCGAGGTTCTCAGAACGTTGGGGGAAAATCGGATCGATGACATCGTGGTGCTTGATGGCGACGGCAAGCCGGTGGGCTTGATCGATACGCAGGATTTGGCGCGCTTAAAGATTGTTTGAAACGCAGTCCGGGACTTCAGTCCGCTAAATCCAAAGAACGGACTGAAGTCCTGGACTACTTTGCACAAAAAAACCGCACCCGGTGAGGAGTGCGGTTTTGAAAAATCCAGAAAGCTTAACGCTTGGAGAACTGGAAGCGCGCGCGGGCACCCGGTTGACCTGGCTTTTTCCGTTCCTTCATCCGTGGGTCACGGGTGAGGAAGCCGAGTGGCTTGATGACCTTGCGGTTTTCGGGGTCCACGAGAGTCAGCGAGCGGGAAACCGCGTGGCGGATTGCAATCGCCTGGGACTGCTTGCCGCCGCCTTTGACCACCACATTGAGGTCAAACTTGTTGGAAAGCGAGAGGGCCAGGAAGGGCGCAAGCACGGCGTTTTGAAGCTCGATGGTCGGAAGATATTCTTCGAAACTGCGGGCGTTGATGACGATCTGGCCGGTGCCTTCTGTCATCCAGACGCGAGCGACAGCGGTTTTGCGGCGGCCGGTGGCGCTTTGAGTAGTGGTGGCGGTCATTTTAAGGAAAAAATTGAATTACTTGACGGCGTGGGCGACGGGTGCTTGGGCTTCGTGCGGGTGGCTTTCACCGGCATATACCTTGAGTTTGCCGAACTGGGCGCGACCGAGGCGGGTCTTCGGGATCATGCCCCAGACCGCGCGCTCAACAAGCAAGATCGGGCGACGCTCGCGGACGATGCGCGGGGTCTCGACCTTCTGGCCGCCGACATAGCCGGAGAAACGGGTGTAGATCTTGGAGGTCTCCTTGGTGCCGGTGAGGACAACTTGGTCAGCATTGATGACGACAACGAAATCGCCGGTATCAACGTGGGAGGTGAAAATTGGCTTGTGCTTGCCACGGAGGAGGCGCGCAGCCTCGACAGCGACTTGGCCGAGGATCTTGCCCTTGGCGTCGATCACATACCACTTGCGCTCGACTTCATGCGGCTTGGCGGAAAACGTATTCATGTGCTTGTATAAAAATGGCCTCGGACACGTGGCGTGCGCGAAGGGGGTGGCAAACTAGGGAGCGGGTTTCTGGGTGTCAACCGGGAATCTCGCGAATTTCGCGGAAATAAATTCACTCCGCTGCATCTGTTGGTCGGCTCGGCGGCGCGTTGATCGGGCGGGGCAGGGGACCGGTGCCGGCATCGCCAATGGCGGCCTGCGTGCGAATGGCGGCGGCGATCCCCGAGGCGAGCTTTTGGCGGTAAGAGGCATCGCTGATCTGGCGGCTTTCGGCGGCGTGGCTCAGGTAGCCGCCTTCCAACAGGATGCAGGGAATTTCCGGGTTGCGGGTGAGGCGGATGCGGCGGCGGACCAGGCCGCGATTGCTGCTTTCGGCGGGAGAAACCTGGCACATCGCTTGTTGCAGGCGGCTGGCGAGGCCGTGGCTGTCCACGCGCCAGTAATAGGTTTCCGGGCCGCGGCAGTTGGACGGGCCGCTGTTATAATGCATGCTGATCAGCACGGCGTTGGGAAATCGGTTTGCCCGCTGCACACGCTCGTCGAGGTCGATGAAGCGGTCGTCGGAGCGCATCAGAATGACTTTGAAATCACGGCTCAACTCGTTGCGGAGGCGCATGGCGGTGTCCAACGCGAGGTCTTTTTCCCGCTGCCCGCTGTGGGGGCTGCTCGCGCCGCTGTCGTCGCCGCCGTGGCCGGCGTCGATGATGACGGTCTCGAATCCATTGGGCCCAGGGCGGTGGCCGTAAACGTCGCGACCGTAGGATGTCCCGCCGGACGACACGCCGGGCGGCCCGCAGGATGCCAACGCGGCGGTGAGGCAAAGACAGAGACCGAATGGAAGGGACGAACTCATGGCTGAAAAAGTCGCAGGATCAGGGGCTACAGGAAAGGAGTTTGATCCATATCGCTCGTTTCACAGCCCGTCAAAAAGCCCCGGGCCTGCGAAGCGCAAAACCCGGGGCTGGAAAACTTTTATCCTTCAAACTTAGTTCCGGCGGCGGCGCAGCAGCGCCGCGAGACCGAGCGCGGAGAGCACGAGCGTGGAGGGCTCGGGGATGGCGACGGCGGTCAGGCTGGAGTCAGCGATGTCTCCTCCGTTACCAATATCGATAAAGGCGGCGCTGTATGTAGATCCTGTATTATCGGCAGCGGGCATGACCATGCCGATGTCTCCACCAGATAGTCCTACGGTTGTTTGCTGGATGCCTCCGACTTCAAAAGATGATCCCGGGAGTGTATTGCTTCCGGCAGTAAGGCTTGGGAACCAATAGACCGCCCATTTTCCGCCCGCTGCAACCCCCAAGCTGGCAAAAGTAAAGCTAGAGAGGTTGTGACCCCCAATCCCGGAAGCTCCGGAAGTGTTCAGGCCGTCCACTTCGCCAGCCCACAGGATTTTGTCCAAGCCGATCGTTGCCCCGGTGGTAATCTGTTTGCCTGCAAAGGCAGCAATAATGGTAGTGGTGTCACCCGTAGTGAGGCTCGAATTAAGCTCCAAGCCGCCGGGAAGCATGTTATCGCCATTCGCATCGTAGATGATCGCCCAAAGAGATGTTTCGGTAACCATGTTGGAGGATGAATTCAGCAATTCTCCGGCTTGAATGGATATCGAGATGGCCGCGCTACAAGGCAGGGCGAGTGCCGGAATGGCGGCAATTAGAAGGTGCTGAATTTTCATGAATGGGATTAAGGTTTGTTAGGGAAATGGGAGATCAGTAGGTGGGAGTGTTGGTCCAGAAGGCGGTCGGATGACCTGCCACTTGATATTTGCGGACAATGAATCCGGAGGCCGCGGGGATGGACACAGTTCCTTGGTCGGCGGTTCCTCCATTGACCAGTTTCCAAGTTCCTCCACTGACATAGTAAGTTGCGGAAGGGGTTTTGTTTTTTAGTTGAAGATCGTTGTTGAACACGAGCAGTTGGTCCCGCCGGGCGGTGGTCAGAGTGCTTGCGCTAGTCATGAACGCTCCGGACTGTCTCAGATTCAATCCCTCCAAGGTAACGGAGAGCGGTCGCGGAATGGCGATGAAATTGTCCTGCGCGAGGTTATCACGGGTCGAGAGCGGGATGACCATTGATCCCAATTCGACTTCACCGATGCTTCTGAAAATTGTCGATCGTGCGACTGTGCTCGGCTGGCTGATGGTGAATAGCGTATCCGGATACAGTTTAACGATGTTTCCGTAATTGGTGGTTCCTGAATTGGAGCGCTTCCAAGTTCCGCCACTGACGTAATACCTTCCTTCCGCAGGTAGGTTGGTGCCTGATGACACCACATCCGGGATGAGCACTTCAGTGCGGCGGGCGGTTGCAAGAGTGCTAGCGCTTGCGACGATCGCATTTCCATTAGGCACCCAGTTTCCTGAACCCGTCGGGGTCTCGGTCCACAAGGTAGTGACGCCCGCTGGCGGAAAGAGGGTGTCGAGAGTCCAGAATTCCGAGATGACGACCGAGTTGCCAGAGACAGCACCTGTCAGGGCGTCGCCGTTGAGGGCGATTGTCAGAGTATTGGCAGTGTTAGCGGTGATGTCGTAAAAGCAACCGTTCTTAGTGCCGGAGTTGAATTTGACAAAGTGCTTGGTTAAGCCACTTGCATTGAGGCTATCGAGTGAAAGCGTGAGGGTGGCGACATCACCATTCACCACGGGTGCTGAGGCGAGGGTGGAGGTTTGACTGCCTTGCTGGCGGAACGGGACGCCGACGATGGTGTCGGAGTTAGTCAGGCAGGTAATTTTGTTGAGACCGAGGGGTTCGGTGACTGCGGTCTGGGCCGTGAGGCATCCCGCGAAAGCAAACAGCAGCGATAGGGCTTGACGCATGACAACCGTAGACTAGTTGGAGCTGAATCGCCCCGGCAAGAGAAAAAACTCCGGAGAATATACGAATTTTAATGCCATGGTGGCTGCGGCTTAGGGCTTTGCCAGTCGGGTGAGATTTAGCCCTGGATTCAAACGAGAGGGCAGGAGGATGCGACCCTGGCTAGGTCGAGGCTTGAATGGCCCGTGGGTTGAGGCCGGGTTCGCAGAGACCAGCCTGGGAGCGAGACGTATCAGCCACTTTGATCAAACTGCGGGTTTAACTGCGCGCCAACCGTCGCGTCCTTTATTTTGGCTTTGCCGAGGTCTTGAGCGTCTCACGACGCGCATCGTGCTCAGGCCGTCGGCGCTTCCGAAGACGGCGCTTCTATGGCGACGGCCTCGGAGTCGTTCCCGTCATGCTCCGGAGCGTGAGCAGCGGCGGCTTCCAGCTTGTGTTTGCGCTTCTCTTCCTTTTTCGCCTTTTTATCTAACTCCCGGCGGCGTTTCTCGAATGCGTAGTTTGGGGTGGCCATATTGGGGGGCATTCTGCCATCGGCTTTTTCGGCAGGCGAGAACTGAATTCAACGATTTGATTTTTTCCTGTAAAGGGATTTTTTCAGGAAAGAAGAAGTCCGGGTGAATTCATGCTCGAAGGAATTTGCCTCAAGGCGGGAACGCGGCTATCATGCGAGGCTATGAACTCTAATAACCCTGTAAATCCCGGTTCCGCAGATCCCCGCCCGCCGATGGCTCCGCCGTATGTGGATGAGGATCCCGAGCTCGCGATGCTCCAGGAGGGCTTGGACGCGGCCGAGAACGAAATTCGCGACGTCGTGGCAGATGCCTATGAGGCTGGGGCGCGCAACAGCGATGATCCGCAGGCGGCGTTTGACGATATCGACTATACGGAGGCGGAAGATCTATCGATGCCACCCGAGCTCGCCGCGCTGCACGAGGAGTCCGTCCCGGAGGACGAGGAGGACTCGGTGCGGCGGCGACTGCCGGGTGGAGGTGAATACCGAGGAACTTAGATGAATTCGTTGAGTAGTCCTTCCAGCATTTCTTGGCGCCCGCTGGCGATGACGGGTTCGCCGTGGGCGAGAGCGTATTTCTCCAGATCGGCGAGGGTGGTTTTGCCGGCCTCCGCTTCGGCTCCGATGCCGCTGTCGAAGGTGTGATAACGCTCCTTGATGAATTCATCAAGACGGCCGTCGGCACGCACGGCGGCGGCGGTTTTGAGGCCGCGGGCGAAGGCGTCCATGCCGACGACGTGGGCGTGGACGAGATCGACGGGTTCCCACGACTCGCGGCGGCGCTTGGCGTCGAAGTTGAGTCCGCCGGTGGTGAAGCCGCCCATCTTCATGAGGACTAACATCGTGTGGGTGGTCAGGTAGAGATCGGTTGGGAACTGGTCGGTGTCCCAGCCAACGTTGGGCGTGCCCATGTTGGCGTCGATGCTGCCGAGCGCGCCGGCCTCGAAGGCGACGGTGAGTTCGTGCTCCATCGTGTGGCCGGCGAGGGTGGCGTGGTTGGTCTCGATGTTGAGCTTGAAGTGCTCTAGCAAATCATACTCGCGGAGGAAATTGAGGCAGGCGGCGGAGTCCGAGTCGTATTGGTGGGTGGTCGGTTCCTGTGGCTTGGGCTCGATGTAGAATTGGCCGGTAAATCCGATTTCTTTTTTGTAATCGACGGCCATGTGGAGGAAGCGGGCGAGATGGTCGAGTTCGCGCTTCATGTTGGTGTTGAGCAGCGTCGTGTAACCCTCGCGGCCGCCCCAGAAGGTATAACCTTCACCGCCGAGACGGTGGGTGACTTCCATGGCTTTTTTCACCTGGGCAGCGGCGTAAGCATAGACCTGGGCGTTCGGGCTGGTGGCGGCGCCTTGCTGATAGCGCGGATGGGAAAACAGGCAGGCGGTGCCCCAGAGGAGCTTTTTGCCGGTGCGCTTCTGCTCCTCTTCGAGCACGTCGGCGACGGCATCGAGCGCCTTGTTGGAGGCGGCGAGGTTGGACATTTCCGGGGCGACGTCGCGGTCATGGAAGCAGTAATAGTCGAGGCCGACTTTTTCCATGAAGTCGAAGAAGACGCGGGCGCGGTTCTGGGCGTTGGCGACGGAATCGCTGCCGTCATCCCACGGGTGGGCGGCGGTGCCTGCGCCGAAGGGATCGGAGCCGGTGCCGCGCATCGTGTGCCAATAGGCGCAGCCGAACCGGAACCACTCGGCCATGGTTTTGCCCTCGACGACTTGGGAGGCGTTGTAATGTTTGAATGAGAGCGGGTTTTTTGAGCTGGGGCCTTCGAAACTGACGGCGTCGCAGGGAAATTGAGTCATATCGGTAAGTGATGCGGGGTTGTGGAAGCGATGCCGTATCGGGCGACATCGGGAGGAATCTAGTGGAAATTACGCTGGCCTTGCTACCGCAAATCACGGTAGGTTCTTGATGAAATGCGACATTTGTATCCTGAATCCTCCAAACGAATTGCCGTCGTCCAG
>JAYSYA010000173.1:0-12051 GCA_043716765.1 Akkermansiaceae bacterium | reverse complement strand
AAACGGTCGTCGCCAAGGCCGAGATCATCATTGAAGAAGCGCTCGAATCCCGCCGGTTCCTCCGCTTCGACGGAAGGGATCATGGCACCTGCTTTTGTCGCGCCCATTCCAGGATCGGGGTTGAACTGCGAGGGCGGCAGCGGGGCATCCTCGGTGACCGTGGTTTCCGATTCGATCTCGAAAACGGGCAACGGCGGCTCGCGCCTGATTTTCACACCCGCGTCCGGTGAAAAGGACTGCGGGCTTTCCGGCACGGCCTCCGCGCTGAGCTGCTGCGCGGTCAAGCGGTCGGGGCGTTCCTCGCCGGGCGCGAGATCCCAATCCGCCGTCCGCTTGTGGGGCGGATGATAGCAGGTCGTCAGCAGCACGCCCGCGCAGGAAACCGCGAGCCGTCTGCCTGTTCTGAAAAATCCGTCGGTCATCGATGAGTCTGGTGATTACTCGGCATCAGGGTTGGGTTTCACCAAACCATCGAGTTTCCTGACAAAGTTTTCGGCGACGTCCGAGTCAAAGCTCTTCGGCGGTTGCGCGGCCTTCAAAAGCCCGTCCAGCGCCTCCTCGGCAAACGCCGCTTTCTGGCCGGATGCGATGAGGGATTGGTTCAGCCGGTCGATCGCCAGCGCCACCCGCTCGGCGTAATATCCGACCGCCCACATCCGGTATTCATCGGCCACCGTGCCGAAGGCACCGACCTCAAACGGCTTGCGGTTCCGCATGAGTTTGTCGACCGCCGCGCGGGTTTGCGCGGCGGTCATCGGCGCGCCAGAAATCTGTTTCGCGAAGTCATCCGCCGCGCGGACAAGATCCGTTCCCGCGCCGCCCTCCCAGCCGGTGCCGCTTGCCGCGAGGAGTTCCTTGATCGCCTCGATCTCCGCGTTCCTGCGCTCGCCGGGTTCGCGAGCGGCCTGCGCCGCGGCCTCGCGCAAGGCCACCGCCTGCCCGACGAGCCATGTCTTGGCATGCGAAAAATCCGCGTCCTCGCGCCAATGCTTCGGCTGCTCAACCAGCAGCCCGTCGAGTTCGAAGATCAGTGGCGGATGGTTCGCTTTCACAAGTTCGTCGCCCAGGTTTTGGTGGCAGGCGACACAGTTGTTCGCACGTTGGTAAGCGCTTCCCAAAGGCCGCATCCCCAACTTTTCCAGCGCCGCGCGCGGGTATTCGGGGCGGGTGTGCGAAAGGATCCAGCTCTCGGCGCCGCCATGGCAGTTAGCACAGGAAAAATCCTTGTCCCCGGCCCGGCCATTCGCGGCGGGCGCGAGCAACGCAGGCTCCACATTCCGCATCGGCGCGTGGCAAGCCGTGCAGCTTGCCGATTCTGCGGCGCTCTCAATCCCCATCTTCCGCGCCATCGCTGCGGATTGCCCGTTGGTCAACGTCGCGGAGGCGTGAAAATGCGGGTCGGAGCGTTTCCAGATGTGATAAGCCCCCCGGTCAAGGCCCGCGCCGCCGTGGCAACCGCTCGTCGCGCAGGAGTCCGAACCCAGCACTTTCAAAGCGCCCGCCGGCTCACCTGATGCGGCCGACGACAAGCTGACCGAAACCATCACCGCAACGAATCGTAGATTCCCCCGCATCTGGCAAGTTTTCTAAAGCTCCGGTCGCCGCCGTGGCAAGCCAATTAACTATGCACGGTCGTTAGATTCGGATGCGCGGCGTTCGCCGAAGTAGGGAGTTGACCCGGCGCGGCGGATTTGGTTTTTCTCCACAGTAGGTCGGAAACGGTGTTCATGTTGTGTTAAGGATGGTCCCGGGCCGCCCGACAGGAGCATGGAAATTTGGCTCCGGCAGCAACTTACAACGCCTGGACGTGAACCCCGAGATCCTGCTTCGTTCCTCCGCCTTCTCGGATCCATTCCTCATCGTGGGCATGGGAGGAGTGGCGCTCATGCTGGGCTACATCGCCACGCAGTGGTGGGCGGCCACCACCCGGTATGCGTTCGAGGTAAGAAGGAACCGCCTCGAGCTCGCCGAGCTGGGCAAGAAGATCGAGGTGCTGAACCTGAAGGCGCAGGCCGCGCCCGAGGTGGCGTGGAACGGTTACCGCAAGTTCACCGTCGCCCGCAAGGTGGAGGAATGCGGGGATACCTACTCGTTTTACCTGTCGCCGCACAACGGCAGGCCTTTGCCCTCTTTCAAGCCCGGCCAATACCTGACCTTCGAACTCCAGCCGCCCACCGCGCCCAAACCCTTGATCCGTTGCTACTCACTGTCTGACGGGGCGCTCAGCGACGTGCACTACCGCGTCACAATCAAACGGTTTATGAAATCCGACGGAACGCCGGGTGTCATCTCCAACCACTTCGCCGACCATGTGAAGGAAGGCGACATCCTCAATGTGAAAGCCCCCTCCGGGAAATTTTACCTCGATGTCGAGGTGGATCGCCCGGTGGTGCTTATCTCCGGCGGCATCGGCATCACACCGATGCTGGCCATGGCCCGTGCCCTCACCCACATGAAGGATCCGAGGGAGCTTTATTTCTTCTTTGGCTGCCGCAACAGCGTGGATCACATGTTCCGCGACGAGGTGATCGAGCTGCAAAAAAACAACCCGGGCCTGCGGCTCCACATCTGTTACAGCCGCCCGCTGGAGTCGGATGTTGAAGGCGAGCACTACAACCACAACAGCCGAGTCACCATCGAGCTGATGAAGGACGTCCTGCCCTCAAGCAATTACGAATACTACCTCTGCGGTCCGGGGCCGTTCATGGATTCCCTCGTCACCGGCCTCTACGAATGGGGCGTGCCGAAGAAGGATGTGAAATTCGAGGCGTTTGGCCCCGCCACCGTCAAGTCCGGCCCGAAGGAGGCCGCCGCCAAATCCGACGCCGCCAGCACGCCCGCGATGCAGATCGAGTTTTCCCGTTCCGGAAAGACCCTGCCTTGGGAACCCGAGTCGGAGAACCTGCATGAGTTCGCCGAGAGGCACGGCATCGTCATCGAAAAAAGTTGCGGCGCGGGAAGCTGCGGTTCTTGCGTGGTGGCGATTAAGAAAGGCAGCGTCGCATACGATCTCGAGCCGAGCTTTGATGTGGAAGAAGGAAGCTGCTTGACCTGCATCTGCCGCCCGACCGGGAATATGGTGATCGATGCCTGAATCTCTCATCATGGCAATATCAGGCACCAACCTCGCCAGCATCACCCGTCAAGCGGCCCGTCCGAAACGATGGGACGACCCGCTCGATCCGGACATGAGCGAGGCGACGCTCGACATGCTGCTGGCCTCGGAGCCTTTCGCCAGCATGGATCCGTCCAAGTTCCCCGCAGGCACGCCGCTGCGCGAGATTCTGAAGGCCGACACCGCGGTGCGCGAATACGCTCCCGGCGAGATCGTCCTCCGCAAAGACGACTACGGGACCTCCGCTTTCCTCGTGCTGGACGGCGAGGTGGATGTGGTGATCCGGCCCGAGATCGATCCCGAGCTTTTGGGCCGCGCGCCGAGCGTAAAAAAAAGCTTCGGTGCCCGCCTCGCGCAGCTTTGGAACAACAACCCGGAACCCGAGGGCTGGCGAAAACGGTCGCCGCGCGCAAGCGACAACATCAAGGGTTCTATCAACAAGGAGCGAAGTTCCGTTTACCTTCAGGACTATCCGCAGATCGTATCCGGCTCGCAGACCGCGAAGCTGGGAACGGGCAACATGTTCGGCGAGATCTCCGCGCTCAGCCGCATGCCGCGCACCGCGACGGTCGTCGCCGCCGCGCCGCAAACCCGGCTGTTGGAGTTCAGCTGGGAAGGCCTGCGCGACATCATGAAATACGATCCCGCGCTGAAGTCGCGGATCGACAGGATCTACCGCGAAAACTCCCTCAAATCCTTCCTCAGCCACCACCCGCTTTTCAGCCACCTCGACGAGGCCAGCTACCGGGATCTTTGCGACGCGGCGCAGTTGGAAACCTACGGCGATTACAACTGGTCCGGAGCCTACAAGCGGCTGGCCAAGGATGGCGAATCATCGACGACCGCCAATGAGCCGGTGATCGTCAAGGAGGGCGAATACGTCAACGGCATCCACATGATTCGCGCCGGCTTCTGCCGCGTCAGCCAGAAGTTCGGCGGCGGCGAGCGGACCCTCAACTACATCGGCGCGGGCAGCGTGTTCGGCTTCGGGGAAATCGCGAACCATTGGAAAAATCCCGTGAACGGGTTGGAATCCCAACACACGCTCCGCTCGCTGGGATACGCCCACCTCATTTTCATCCCGACCGCAGCGTTGGAAAAATTCGCGAACCGCAAGTGGGCGGAGCAGGAGTTTGCGTCCGGGCGTTTGCTGAATGTCGAGGACACCGGGATCGGCGAAGACGGGGAAGCACCCTCGGCCGGCCTCATGGAGTTCATGGCGGAGCACCGTTTCCTCAACGGCACCAAGTCGATGGTCATCGACATGGATCGCTGCACCCGCTGCGACGACTGCGTCCGCGCCTGCGCCTCCACTCATGACGGCAACCCGCGCTTCCTGCGCCACGGGCCGATGATCGACAACCTGATGATCGCCAACGCGTGCATGCATTGCGTCGATCCCGTCTGCATGATCGGCTGCCCCACCGGCGCGATCCACCGCACCAGTTTTGGCGGCGAGGTGGTCATCAACCCCGCCACCTGCATCGGTTGCGGTGCCTGCGCCGCGAATTGCCCTTACGATACGATCCGCATGGTCGAGGTGCGTTCCTCGAAGGGCGAGTTCCTCGTGGACGAGGATTTCCAACCCATCCTCAAGGCCACCAAGTGCGACTTCTGCGTGGAGCAGAAAAGCGGCCCAGCCTGCCAGAACGCCTGCCCGCACGATGCCCTCAGTCGCACCGACCTGACCCGAATCACCCCTCTCGCCCAGTGGCTAAAAAGGAAATAGAAATCGTCCGGCGGAGAGTCGCGGGCCTGCTGCTGACCACCCTGCTGGTGGCCGGGCTGGTCGCCGCCTACGCGAAATTCGCGCCGTTGTATCCGCGCCACCCCTACCTCAGCGGCTGGCTGATTTTCGCGGTGATGCTTTTCCTCACCTTCTTCAACCTCCGGAAAAAAGTCCCCTTCCTGCGCATGGGCAGCGCCGGTTTCTGGCTCCAGCTCCATATCTATGTCGGCATCCTCTCCGGCGCGCTGTTCATGGCGCACATCGGTTTCTCGTGGCCGCACGGCCTGCTGAACCAAATCATCGCGGTGAGCTTCGCCATCGTTTTCGTGAGCGGCGTGCTCGGGCTTTGGATTAGCCGCGCGTTCCCGAAAAGGCTCACCGACGCGGGCTTCGAGACGCCGTTCGAGCGCATCCCCCATGTCCGCAACCATCTCCGTGCGGAGGCCGAGGCGCTGGTGCTGGCGGGAGTGGACGGTCAGACGTCGCCGGTGATCGCGGAGTTCTACACAGAGAAACTCGGCCTATTTTTCACGAGGCCCTGCAACCTGCGGGCGCACCTGCTGCGCTCCCAAGCCCCGCAGGCGTCGCACCGTTCGCACTTCGATGAAATTCAGAGATATGCCAAAAAAGCCGAGCGCGAGTTGCTCGACAAACTCGCGGATCTCGTCAAACGCAAGCACCTGCTCGATTACCACTACGCCCTGCAGCTCACCCTGCGCGTTTGGCTTTTCGCCCACATCCCGCTCAGCTACTCCCTGCTCATCCTCAGCGTGGCGCACATTATCATCGTCTATTCGTTCTCCGGATCCGCCCCATGAACAACGACACGAAATCCCCGGAATTCGCCTCCAACGAGTATGTCCGCCCGAACTTGAATTGGGAATGCGGCCATACCTGTGAGGGCTGCCCGTGCCGGATTGGCCCCTCGCCCAAGGGCAAGTGCCGCGCCACCCACGAGTGCTCGCCCAAACTCGTCGTGAAATCCGGCGAGTCGAAAGGCCACTGGACCTGCACCCGCCCGAAATCCGGCGGCGGCAAATGCGACAACGGCCCGCTGCCCGACGGCACCTGCTGCAACGCAATCCCCAAATGCCAGCCGCGCCGCCCCCTGCGCGCCGTGCGGAAACGCGCCGTCATCTTCACCTGCATCGCCACCGTCCTGCTGCTCTTCGTCGGAATCAGCCGCAGCATGCGCGACAATTTCGTCAACCCCGGACCGATCTCCAGCGTCCACGCCAGCGAGCATTTCGCGAAGGTGCACCGCGAAATGTCCGGCAACGCCAGCACCTGCGCCGCCTGCCATGCTGGCGCGAAGGACAGTGCCGCCTCTTGGCACACGAAAGCCCTTGGCGCTTCCAAAGAGGGCCTCGCCCCCGCCGACCTCATCAAGCGCGGCCCCATCGAATCCTCCGCGATGGACAAGAGCTGCCTCGCCTGCCACCAGGGCAAAGAATTCCACCAGCCGAACATGCCCGCCGATTTCGCCTGCCATGAGTGTCACCAAGAGCACGGCACCAGCGGCTTCATGCCCCCGGCGGACAACGCCTACTGCACCGCCTGCCACGGCTCCGCCGATCTCATGGCAAAATCCAAAAAGCTCGGCGCTGGCACGAACCCCCACGCCTTCCCGGAATTCACGGCGGGCGGCGATGGCAAAACCCAGTCCCGCGTGCGACCCGAGGGCGGCCACACGGATGTCATCAACGCCTTCCACACCGACCACCCCGAGTTCCGCCAGATCAAGGACAAGGTGAAAGACACCAACACGCTCAAGTTCAACCACGCCGTCCACATGGGCAAAGGCAACATGCCGCGCGAACTCAACTGCGCCGCTTGCCACGAGCAGGACGGCCGCGGCGAATACCAACTCCCCATCACCTACGGCAAGCATTGCGCGGAGTGCCACACCCTCCAGTTCGATGACAAAACACCCGGCCTCGCCCTGCCACACGGCGATCCCTACTACGTCCGCTCCTTCCTCCGCAGCCTCAACATTCAATACGAGGAGTTCGGCCGCGATGTCGAGGGGATCACCCGCCGCGAGGACCTCATCGAATACATCAAGGGCAAACGCACGGGCATCGAGGGGCAGTTCAAAACCGGCGAGGATCTCGAGCACATGGTTTTCTTTTCCGACAAAGGCACCAAGTTCGCCGGCAGCCAACGCACCGCCTTCACCGGCTGCGCCGTTTGCCATGACGTGAAACAGGCCGAAAGCCCCAACGCCACGCCAAAAATCGAGAAAGTCGGCGTCCCCGTCCGCTGGATGACGCTTGGAAAATTTAACCACAACCTCCACCAGAAAGGCCTCACCTGCCTCGACTGCCACGACGTGATGAACAGCGAACTCACCAGCGACCTCAACCTCCCCTCCATCAGATCCTGCGTCGATTGCCACAGCCCGCAGGGCGGCATCGACCACCGCTGCACCAGCTGCCACACCTACCACAACAGCAATCCATTCACGCCTCTCGGCGAAGCCCCTGCGGAGCCGACCAAGGCCAAGAAGTAAGCCGATTCCCGTGAAGCCCCTCTCATTCGCCGTCCTTTCCTTGGCGCTGCTCTCCTGCACCGAGGAAAAGGAAATCCCCACCTTTCGCATCGCCGCCGCCGGGTCAGAGACCACCCCGGCCCCGCCGGAAATCAAGCCTCCGCGCCCTCTCCGTTGGATTGCCCCGGAGACATGGGAGGAGCAAACTCCCGGCCCGTTCCAGATCGCCCTCTACCGCATCGCCCCCGGCATCACTGCCGCCGTTTCCAAATTCCCCGGCGACGCCGGAGGCATCGCCGCCAACGTGAACCGCTGGCGCGAACAAGTTGGCCTCGCGCCGTCCTTGGAGACCGGCGGCGAGCTCATCGCGCTGGAAATTGGGGCATCGCAGGCGCGCTGGTTTGAGTTCAAAGGCGCGGAGCAGAGCATCCTCGCCGCGATCATCCCCGTGGACCGCGAGACTTGGTTCTTCAAGCTCGACTCCTCCACCGCCGCGCTCGAAACCGCTAGGCCCGGCTTCATGGATCTCCTCAAAAGCATTGAAATTGGATCCGCCGCCGAGGCAGAAACGCCCGGCATCGACCTGCAAGCGCCGACGACATGGGTGAAACACGATGGTGGCGAAAAGCGCTTCGCGAGCTTCCGCATCCCCGCCTCCGGCCCCAATGGTATCGATGGCGACGTCTCCGTAATTCCGCTCCCCGGCGGTGGCGGCACCGCCCTCGCGACCGTGAACCTCTGGCGAGCCCAACTCCACCTCCCACCCCTAGAAAAGGACGACGATCCCGCCCTCGGCGAAACCACCCGCAGCCCGGCAGGAACCCTCACCCTCACCCACATAGTCAGTGCCGAACCGCTCTTCAGTAAAGACCGCCACGCCGCGATCAGCGCCGCCATCCTCCGCACGGGCAAAGTCACCTGGTGCTTCAAAATCGCCGGTGAGGCCGGAATGGTCGCCGCCAATCGCGCGAAATTCGTCGAGTTCGTCCGCACCGCCAAAGCCCGGTGAATGCTGAGAATGGCCGATTCCGCCAGCAGAAAACTCTCCCAAACCTACCCCCGGTTCATACCACCAAGGAGACGGAGGATTTCCTATTCAACATTTCTCCTTGAAACCATTATCAAATCGGGCAACGTTTTTCGCAATTGATCGAGAACTTCACCTGCAAGGAAACTTCCAAAGTCTTTCATGGGGAACACTCTCGGAAATTTCCGGGCGATATTCAGCCACGGGCGCTCATGAGACTCCGTCAGCTTCACCGGATCATTGCTATCGACCAACTCCGCCAACCACCTTCCAACCGCCTCGAATCCCTTTCCGGTAATCTCAAGGAATACTGGAGCATCCGCATCAACCAACAATGGCGCATCGTCTTCCGCTGGAAAGACGGCAACGCCGCCGACGTGCAAATCACCGACTATCACTGAACCACCACCATGAAAAAGAAACCGCAACTCATCCCGCTGCTCAACTTCTTCGCCGAAACCCTCCGCGAAACGCTGGAGGAATCCGGCCTGTCCCAAGCGGAAATCGCTCGCCGCTGCGGCATTCCCGCGCCCCACCTCACCCAAATGAAACAAGGTAAACGCCGCTGCACCCCCGAATACGATCTGCGCCTAAGCTGCTTCTTCGGCATCACCCCCGGCATGTGGATGAACCTCCAACTCGACTACGAATTCATGCGCGCCGACCGAGAAAAAGGCGAAGCCATCCGCAAAGAAGTACAACCCTGCGCGGCGTGAAATGCCGAAAATGTTGAAATGCGTAACCTGAATCTATTCACAACCAACCAGACTCAACGAATTCTCATTTAGATTGACTAACAGATGACATCCGCCAATCCGACAAGCATGACACCATTTATTTACACGCTGAGCTGCGACGTTGCCTCCTTCTCGCCGCGGTCCCGGTTGGCACCCTCAGCCCGGCTGGTGCCGCCACGGCGGCGCACGGACGGACTCTCCAACATCTTCGGCCGCCGCTAGAGTTTGGAGGGGTGCCTCGCCATGGATTCCGCCTTGCGGTAGTTCGCGCGGAACCGCTCGCCGAGTTCGGCGGCGCGGTCGGCGGCGCGGAGCGCGTCCGGGCCGTCGAGCAGCGGGTCGCCTTTGCCGGTATTGGCGTAATCGAGGAGTGAGACATCGGAGAAAACGGCGAGTGCGTCGGCGGGCATGCCAGCCTCGCGGATGGCGAGCCAGGCGGCTTTCATTTCCTCGTGAGAGTCGATGCAGATGATTTTGACGAGCTGGCGGAGGGTGTTGAACGAGGCGCCGGTCAGCTCGCGCTGATAGGTGAAGTTCCCGAGGTCGTCATACGGTCTGACATCCGGCATCGTCGAGTTCGCTAGATTTTCCGGTGTGTAAACATCGCGCCTGATCGGCGTGCGGTGGAGGGCGCGGTTTCTGGGTCCACCGGGCGTGCCGGGCTTGCCGAACCACAAGGTCTGCGCTCCGGGACTGAGGCAGAATTCCACGAAATCCTGCGCCACTGCGGCATGCGGCGCGCCCTTGAGCACGGCCACCGGATCGCCGCTCAAGGTCGTGCCGCCCACCGGGGCGATCCAGACGACGCGCGGCGTACCCGATTTGGAGGTGAGTTCCTCGGCGAACGAGCGGCCGTAGAAATCGATGCACATCCCGGCGGCGGCATTCCCCTGCCCCACGTCCTGCGGAATCTTCGACGCGCTGTCGGTGAAATAACGGGCGTTTGCCGACAGCCGCTGGATCAGGCGGAGTCCGTTAGTCCAGCCGGCGTCCAGCGTGGCGGCGCGCTGCATCTCCGCCTGCACGATCAACTCAAACGCGCGGGCGACCGAACCGCTTTTCGTCGGATCTGCCAGCGCGAGCGTTCCGGCGTAGCGCGGGTCTGCCAGATCGTTCCAGGTCGTCGGCGCGGAAATCTTCAGTCGCCTGAGAACATCCGGGTTATAACAAATCCCAAATTGCGAGATGCAGGTGCCCACCCAGGTGTGGTTGGCGGGGTAATAGCGCTCGCCGGTGAAGGTCTTGGGAATTGGGCCGTCTTTCGCGAATAGCCCGGACTGCGAATCGAACACCCGCAGCGGCACAAGGCGGCCTTGTTTCGCTTGGCTGGTAAAGTCGGGCTCGCCGCCGCCAAAAAACACATCCACGCCGATGCCCGGGCGGCCGGTTTCCGCCGCCGCCTTAAATCCGGCATCGAGCACCATGCGGATTTCCGAAGTCCCGCCCGGAGTGCGCCAGTCGATGTAGATCGAGCGCCCGGTCGTTTTTTCCCAATGCGCGGCGAAGGCCTCACCGAATTCCTGGCGGATCGATTGATTGTGCGGGCTGAGAATGACCAACCGGTCGGCGGCGGTTCGCGGCGACGTGGTCGAGCTTTCGCGGCGCATGACGATCGGCAAGGCCACGATCAGCACCAGCAGTCCGAAGATGATAGACGCCTTGGCTTTCATCGCTCCGGTTTTAAAACCACGACATCGTCGTGCCGCGCATGGAGGGTGATTTTTTCATCGCCGGGGCTGTGGATTACGTGCGGATTCATCTCCACGACTTGCTGCCGGCCCGCCGCCGTATCAACCCAATATTGGATGCGCTGGCCGAGATAACTGCGCTCGACGATGTTTCCCGTGATCGCGTTTTCCGTGCGATCAGCACGCAAACGCCAAGCTTCGGGACGGATGGAAAGCCGCACCGCCTCGCCCGCCGCCGGCACCCACGCGGGATCGCTGACGCGGCCAACAATGGGACCCGCAGCCGTTCTAACGAGCGCGAAACCTTCGCGGGTTTCGAGCGCCGTCCCATCTATTAGATTCGTCTCGCCGATGAAATTCGCGACCTCGGCGCTGTGCGGCGTGCGGTAAATTTCCTCAGGCGTGCCGATCTGGCCGATTCTCCCGCGAGTCATCACGGCCATCCTATCAGCCATCGCGAGCGCTTCCTCTTGGTCGTGGGTGACATAGATCCCGGTCAGGCCGTTGTCCTTCACAATGCGGCGGATCTCGCGGCGCATTTCTACGCGAAGCTGGGCGTCGAGGTTGGAAAGCGGCTCGTCGAGCAGCAGGCATTTCGGTTTCACCACCAAGGCCCGGGCAAGCGAAACGCGCTGTTGCTGGCCACCAGACATTTGATCGATTGACCGGCTGCCGAATCCCGGGAGCCGGACCATCTCCAGAACCTCCTCGACCCGCCGCTTGATTTCCGACTTCGGCACCCGCCGCTCCTCCAGCCCGAAAGCAATGTTCTGGCCGACGGTGAGATGCGGCCACAGCGCATAGCTTTGAAAAACCATCGCCGCCTCGCGCTGGTGCGGCGGCATTCGGGTCACGTCGCGCACGCCGAAAAAGACCGCCCCGCTGCTCGGAGTTTCCAGCCCGGCGATGCAACGCAACAGGGTCGTCTTGCCGCAACCCGACGCGCCGAGCAGGAAGAACAACTCGCCGGCTCCGACCCGCAGGCTGACTCCGTCGAGAGCACGGGTGCTTCCGAAAGATTTGACGACTGACTCCGCGCGAATGGATTCCATGGCAATGACTTGCCCCATGTTTTCGTTTGCGAGCTTCGACGCAAGTTCCAAGCTGGGTTATGTGCGTGGGGCGAATTTTTTCAAAGATTCTCTTGCCAAATCCCGAGTCGGCTCGTAACAAGTGCGCCCACCCAACCGGATGCTCGGATGGCGGAATTGGTAGACGCGCTAGACTAAGGATCTAGTAGGGTAACCTGTGGAGGTTCGAGTCC
>JAYSYA010000172.1:0-1336 GCA_043716765.1 Akkermansiaceae bacterium | reverse complement strand
TGGGGAAATCGACTTCTCCGCAAGCTTCAGCCGCGAAGTATCCGGGCCATCCCCACGTGGGTGGGGAAATCAGCCCGCTCATCGGCGGAGGCGCTCATCCGCACGGGCCATCCCCACGTGGGTGGGGAAATCACTGGAACTGCCAATGAGTTACAGCGGGTGAGTCGAGTAAATCAAGGATTTAGGGGGGCGTGGGAAATTGGCGCGCAGGCGGGGCGGGGACGGCTATTTCAAAAGGGACGATCTTCCGCGTCAATCCAGCTCTCCGCAATCAACTGGATGCCGGAGATCTCGACGTCCTTGCGCCCGGCTTTGCCCTCCGGACCGATGCGTTCCACGCTGTAGCCTTGGCAATTCGGGGCGGAGGTGATGACCAGCATGCCGAATTCGGGAGGGGCGTGACGGAGCACGAAATCCATCACCTTGCGGTGGGTGCGGACGTTGAGGGTGCCGACGAAAACCTGGGGGCGCGGCTCGATGAACCAGCGCTTCAAAGCCCCGCGGATCGCCGGTGGCACGTCATTGCAGATGAGAACGGTCATGGGGCTGAGAAGCAAGAATTCAAGACGCAAGACACAAGATGAAACAAGATGAGAAGAGCTGGTTGCGGTTTTCAGGCCTCGCTTTTCGGTTGGAGCGGATGATCCGGCGGGGCGTCTTCGGGATCTTCGCCGAGACCTTCGAAGAGTTTTTTCAAGTCCTCGGGCATGCGACGGAGCATACGGGTTTCCTCGACTTTTTGTTTGAGGAGCTTGCGGACGAGGGTGCCGTCGTCCTGGGGGTCGATGGAAAGCGCCTCGAAGGCGGCGGGCCAGCTGGTCTCGTGTTTGTAGAGATCTGCGGCATCATAAATGAACGGCAGCGTGCCGGCGGCATGGACGAAGCCGAGCTGGGGGATGAATCCCATGGAACAGCAGACGGCGGCGGTGAGCGCGTAAAGCGAGGCATTGGAGGCGGATAGAGCGCGGTTGATGCCGTCGGCGAGCTGCCAGTTCTCGGTCTTGTAGTCGCGGCCTTTCCAGGTGACGCCGTATTTGGCACCGAGCTCGGCATAGGTTTGTTTGACGCGTTTCCCTTCCATGCCCCTGAGCTGTTTGATGTTCACGCCATGGACGGAGGCTTCCGGAAAACGGTGGAGGAACATCCGGCGGGCGATTTCATTCTGCGAGCGCTTGTTCGCCCAAGCGGTGGCGTGGATGCGGGCCATCGAGTTGTCATGGTTGGGGGTGATGCCAAAGGCATAGAAACGCAGCCCGTCCTCTCCCAGCCAGAAGACCGGGCAGTTGCAATGGGACGCGGCCTTCACCGCCGCATGGGTGATGACTGAGCCAGGCCC
>JAYSYA010000171.1:0-3991 GCA_043716765.1 Akkermansiaceae bacterium | reverse complement strand
AAGGCTACCGCCGCCAGACGATTTTGAACCAGGTGCTGCTCCAGGTGGAGTACGAATACATCATCATGACCGACGGCGACTGCATCCCGCGGCGGGATTTCCTCGCGGTGCACGCGGAAAAAGCGCGGCCCGGCCGGTTTCTATCCGGCGGTTATTGCAAACTGCCCATGGACCTCAGCCTGCATCTCTCGCTGGACGACATCGCTAGCGGCCGGGCCTTTGATGTTAGCTATCTCCGCGACCACCAGCTCAAGGAGTTTTCCCCCTCCTTCAAGATCGGCCTGCCCGAGCCGCTGGCTCCGCTGATGGACAAAATCACGCCGACCAAGCCGACGTGGAACAACTGCAACGCCTCCGGCTGGACCCAGGATCTTATCGCCGTGAACGGCTTCAACGAGCAAATGCAATACGGCGGCGCGGACCGCGAACTCGGCGAGCGCCTCGCCAACTACGGCGTGACCGGTCGGCAAATCCGCTATCAGGCCATTGTCCTCCACCTCGACCACAAGCGCGGCTACAAAACCCCGGAAACCATGGCGAAAAACCAAGCAATCCGCGACGAGGTCATCGCGACCCGCAGCTTCTGGTGTCCGCACGGAATCCACAAACGCCCGAACCCTTGAGCTTCAATCCCGGGAAATCCCTGGAAGCAGTCGTCCGCAAACTGCGGCCCTATCTGGTGCCGGCTTACCGGCGCGCCTTCGCCAGCCTGGTCGCCCGCGGCCTCGGCCAGCGCCGCGAGGGCGAGCGGATCGTCTGCTGCGATTTTGCGAATCCGGCGATTGATGCCGTCGGCGGCCGCTATTACTTCAGCCTCGTCCGGGATCTCATCGATGCCGGTTATTTCCCGGTGTTCACCGCGCGGCGCGCCACGCTCTCCACCTTCGGCACCAGCCGGATGAAATCGTTGCTGCTAGACGAGCGCTTGGGCGTCGTCACCTCGCTCGACGAGCTTCGCGAGCCGTATTTCCTCATCACCGACTGCGGCTTACCCAAGCCCGCGCTGGCGGAAAAAATGGTGGTCGTGAGTTACGAGCAACGTCTCAGCGAAGGCGAAAGCGAAATGGCTTTCCCCGTCTTCGTGCATCCGCAAATCACCACCAAGATGAAGCTGCCGCCAGTCTATCAAGTCGCGGCACCGCGCCCTGCCCGGATCTTTTTCGGCGGAAACACCGAGCAGGGGAAATACGACAAGGACGTCCTGCGCGATTTCTATCACATGCTGACCCGCCGTGAGATGCTCGACGCGACGGCCGCAGTCACTCCCGCGTATCGCCCGTTGGACGCGGCATCGTGGCTCGCCTCCGCGGAGTTTCATCCCTTTGTTTTGTGCGAGACGCAGCACTGCAAAATCCCGCAGGAGCGCTGGCTGGAAGCGCTGGCCAAGGCGGATTTCTTCCTCGCCTGCCCCGGCGTCGGCATGCCGCTCTGCCACAACCTCATCGAAGCCCTCGCCGCCGGCACCATCCCGATTCTGCAATACGCCACCTACCTGCCGCAGCCCCTTGAGAATGGAGTGAACTGCCTCGCGTTCGAAAACCCCGCAGAACTTCAGGAAATCACGGCCAAAGTGCTGACGATGGGCCAGGAGCAAATCCAAATCCTGCGCGGAAACGTGCGGGCCTATTACGACGAGTTCCTCGCTCCGGGACGCTTTGCAGAAAAGCTGTTCTCCGGACCACAGCGTGAACGAACCTTGCTCATCAACGCCTACCGCGTCCCCAGACAATGACGAACTCCTTCCCACCACGCCCTGTCCTAACGGTCGTCTCGAATGCGGATGAAAAATTTTTCCCCGGCCTCGCCGTCGCCGTTGCCTCCGCAGTAGCTGCCGCATCAGGCGGGTTCGACTATCATTTCCTGATCCTCGACGGTGGCCTTGAGTCCGGCTCGTTGGAAAAACTCGGCCTCACAATTTCGCGGATCGCCGCGCAAAAAGGCATTCGCACCACCGTGGCACGCTTGGAAGTTGATCAATCACGGCTGCAAGTTCTTCCCGAACGTCGTGGCTCGCGGATGACCTACGCCAAGCTGGTGCTGCCGGAAATTCTGTCGCATCTGGACTCCATCATCTATCTGGACGCGGATGTGCTGTGCTTCGCCGGAGTCGAGTCGGTGCGGCCGCCCGAGGGAGAAACGCTGTGGCTGCTGGCAGGCGCACGGGATTTTTTCAGCGTGATCGAGAAGGACTGCCCGTGGCTCGACCAAGTGCCCGTGGCCGAGCGCCGGCTGCCCTACATCAATTGCGGGGTGATGTGGATGAATCTCAAAGGCCTGCGGGAAATCGACTTTACCAACCGCTCTATCAGCGCCCGCGCCTTGATCGGAGAAGCCCGGCAGGGCGACCAGTCGGTCTTCAATTTTCTCTGCCGCAGCCGCTCGTTCATCCTGCCGGATTCCATCAACCATCGCACCGCCATCGGCTCCTCGCGCCCGCTCTGCGAGGGGAATTTGGATTTGAACCTCCACTACATCGGCTCGCCCAAGCCGTGGCTCGGCCCGCCGAAAACCAGCAACTGGCTCGCCCACCGGCTGTGGCACCAGGCGCAGGCTGCGATCTTTCCCGGCACCCCCGAAAACCCGCCGGGCTTGCCCACCCGCGACTTGGCGGCCATCCGCCGGAAGGCCTTGTTATATTCCGTGCTTAACCCCCCGCGCGCCGCGCACTACCGCAGTGACATCCGTTCGCTCCGCGATCCGGGTGGAATTATCGCCAAGGCTGGTTTATTGATGAGCGGTACCCGGGTTCATGAAACCGCTGCCGCGCCTCAAATTTTGTCCGGTTTATGATAGCCGACGTATTTGCCGGTTTTGATGCCAGCAGCGAATCTGGAGAATTCCGACGGGACGAGGCGGATAATTTTTAGGCATCTGCTCAGGCCGAAAAAATCAATCAGCATGGCATCCGCAGAGCTTTGTCGCAAAGCTTCCTCGTCCCAGGAAACGGAACTGTTCCAAGTATGTTGCATGCCCATTTTTGAAAGGATGCCGCTCCATTCCTCAATGCCCTTCCGGCTGTCCGCTGCCAGGAAAATTATTTTGCCTGGATAGGTCTCCCTAACTTGTCGTAGTTTTTCTATGAGAAGGATCTTCTGCGCCTCCACCCCGTCTGGATAGCGCTTACGTTTGATGGCATCGGTGCCACGGATGTGCAGCCCGATGTGGTCCTCGCTGATTCCGAGTTGCTCGAGACGGTCCGTCACCGCCTGATCCTTCGGTCGGATCCGCCACAGATGGCGGAATCCCAAACTCTTCAGACTGGATCCATACCCACAGCGGTGCCAGACGACCAAAGTTCGAGGCGGAAATGGCGGTGAGTGTGGAATGAAGTTCATGCCCTCGATCGCGATCAGGTCGAGCATTCGGTATGGAAATTGGCTGCCGGAAGTCTCGTGGTAATAGATGAGGTTCGTGCGGTGGAATCGCGCCAAAAAAAGCGCGAGGGAAATGCCCCGAAGCCGGTCCCCGAAGCCGGACATCCCTGTTTCGTTGAACGAGATGCCCTTGAGCAGGGGCCTCGGCACCAGCCAACTCGCCTCGCGGAAAATCTTGTTTCTCATGGTTGGAAAATTGGATTGAGCGCCGCCTCCAGCGCGGCAATATGATTGATCCGGGAATGGCGAATTTCCAATATGGACTTGAGGCGCTTCACCCGTTCTTGGAGCGCAGCCCCGCCCGCCATGGCGGTGGCAATCCTTCCAGCAAGGTCTTCCGGCTCGCGCGTGCCGCTCGTGAAGAAGGCGCGCTCTCTGCCGTAAATGTCCTCAAGCCCGCCCAGCGGAAACGAAAACCCGGGTGTGCCGCATAGGAACGATTCGATTAGCACGCGCGCCAAGCCTTCGCTTTTGCTCGTCAGAATCGAGGCATCCGCGAGCTTGAACAGCCAGCCGGGCTTTGGAATCAAACCGATGCGGACAACCTCTTGCGCCAAGCCCGCGGCCGCCGCCGCCTGATCAACCTTCGCGGCGTAGTCCTCGTCGGCATCACCCGC
>JAYSYA010000018.1:0-6404 GCA_043716765.1 Akkermansiaceae bacterium | reverse complement strand
ACAATGGTTCGCGTCGCTCGCGGAGATGGGATTCAAGACCCTTCGCCTCCAGCAACTCAGCGTGCATCACAAGGAATTTGCGCTGCTAGCACTCAGGTAAACTGTCGCAAGCCGGCGCTTTACCTCGCCGGCGGGCGGGCTAACTTCGGCGGCGACACTTGGCCATGGCGGAACCCGAAAAACTCGACACCTTGCAAGCGGTGGAACTCGCCGAGGGCATTGAAATCCGCCTGCGGATGGCCGGGCCGATGCTGCGTGCGGGCGCTTACGCGATTGATTTTTTGATCCGCGGCATCGCCCTCGCCGTGGGCGGAATCGCCATGGTTTTCGCGGGTATCGCCATCGGCGGAAACATCGCGGGCGGAATGATGTTGTTGGCGTGGTTTCTGATGGACTGGCTCTATCCGGTATTTTTCGAAGCGGGGAAGCGCGGGGCCACGCCGGGCAAGCGGGCGATGGGTCTGCGGGTGGTGCAGGCGACGGGCTCGCCGATCACGCTCGGCCAAGCGGTGGTGCGGAACTTCCTGCGCTTCATCGATGGCATGCCGTTTTTTACTTACTGCTTCGGGTTGACGAGTTGCTTGGCGACGAAGCGTTTCCAACGGCTCGGCGATCTGGCGGCGGGCACGGTGGTGATTTACGACCGGATTCCCGCGCCGCCGATGATTTCCGCGCCGCCGCCGATCGTCGCAATGCCGCTGCCGGTTGGTCTAACAGCTGATGAAACGCGCGCGCTCGCCCTGTTCCGGGAACGGGCGGGACTGTGGTCGGATGGCAGGCGGGCGGAGATCGCGGACCAAGCGGCGGCGCTGAGCGGTGCGACGGGCGCGGAAGGCGTGAACCGGCTGATGGCGATGGCGCACTGGGTGCAGGAGAAGAGGGGGGAGCGGTGACGTCAGGGGATTTCGAGCACCGGAACGAGGCGCGCTGGGCGGAATACGAGCGGCTGATAGGGCTGATGGAAAAGGGCAAGGCCGGGGCGGAGGCGGAGCAACTGCCGCGCTTGTTCCGCGAGCTGAGTTTGGACCTTTCGCTGGTGGAGTCGCGGATGTACGGCGCGCGCGTCACCGAGCGGCTCAACGAGCTGGTGATCCGCGGCTACGAGTTGATCTATCGGACGCGGCGCGGGAGTTGGGAGAGCGCGGTCACGTTCGTGGCGGTGAATTTCCCGCAGGCCGTGCGGCGCGAGTGGCGTTTGTTCTGGCTATGCAACGGGGTGTTCTGGCTGCCGTTCTTCGCGATGATGCTCTCGGCGGAGCACGACATCCGCTGGATCCAGGCGGTGCTGGGCGCGGACGGAATGGCGGGGATGGAGCAGATGTATGGCGGAAGGGAAGAGCAACTGAGCCACCTGCGCTCGGAGTATGGCTCGAATTTTATGATGTTTTGCTTCTATATTTATAACAACGTGGCGATCGATTTCCGGATCTTTGCGGGCGGCATGGCGGCGGGTGTAGGCACTTTGTTTTTCCTGTTATTCAACGGTCTCCACATCGGCGCGGCGGCGGGCTATGTGAACCACGCGTGCAATCCGGAGTCGTTCTGGTCCTTCGTGGCGGGGCATTCGTCGTTCGAGCTGCTAGGAATGGTGGTGTCCGGAATGGCGGGGATGCGGCTTGGCTTGGCGATGCTGCGGCCGGGCCGCCTGCCGCGGGTGCGGGCGCTAACGGAGGCGGGCAAGCTGGCACTGCCGTTGATTTACGGAGCGGCGTTGATGACCACGCTGGCGGCGGTGGTGGAAGGATTCTGGTCGGCGCAGGGAATTCCCTCGGAATGGAAATACCTAGCGGGAATCTTCGGCTGGGTCCTCCACATCGCTTATTTTTCCTTGGCAGGAAGGAGGTCCGGCCATGCGGCTTGAAACGGTGACGGCGGAGATCCGCCCGCGGAGCGACTGGGAGGCGGTGGATCTCGGCCTTGCGTTGGCGCGGCGGAATTTCTGGCGTGGCATCGCGGTGTGGTGGCTGGCGCTGGGTCTTCCGACTGCCGCCGGTGCTTGGCTGTTATGGGATCGACCCGTGCTTTTATTGGCCGTGTTCTGGTGGTGCAAACCGGCGGGCTCGCGGATGGTTTTGTTCGAGCTGAGCCGCCGTTTGTTCGGCGAGGAGCCGTCGTGGCGCTCGGTCTGGCGTGAAATCCCACAGGCGTGGACAAGGCGGTTTTTCTACCGATTTCTATGGGCACGGTTCTCGCCGTGGCTGCCGGTGACACTGGCGGTTGAGGACTTGGAAGGCTTGCGCGGGAAGGCCTACAAACAACGCTGCGGCCAAGTCGTCCGTCGCGGCGAGGGCGTGGTAATGTGGCTCTATTTCTTGTCGGACATCGCGGCGGCGTGGCTCGGTTTTGGAATCCTCGCGCTGTTTCTTATGCTTGTACCGGAGGGCCAGGACGGCGCGTGGACTCTGGCGGTCGAGTCATGGGATCCGAATTTCCCGATGGAACTGCCGCTGCTGATCACGCGGACGATAGTGGCCTGCGTGATGATTGCGATTCCTCTGGCAGACGTGTTCGTGACCGGCGCGGGGTTTGGAATTTACATTAACAACCGGACCTGGATCGAGGGCTGGGATGTGGAGCTGGCATTCAAGCGGCTGGCCCAGCGCTTGGCGAAAACTGCGGTCGTGATGCTTTCGTTTTTGATGATAGGTCTGTCCGTATCTGGCGCGGAACTGCGGCCACCGGCGGAGGTCATCCGCGAGGTGAAGGCCGCCAGTGAGTTCACGGTGCACACGGTGACGGAGAAGGTTGCGAAGCCTTCCACGTCGTCCTTTGGCAGTTGGTCCGGCCAATCGCTGAAAATACTGGTGATGGTTTTCGGCATCTCCGCGGTGGCTTTGTTAGTGGGGTTGCTCGGCTGGGTGTTATGGAAGTATCGGCACGTTTTCACCCTCTGCGGGCCGGGCAAGAAGGAGGAGAAGATCGTCCCGTCCGCGCGGATGGTAATGGGGATGGAGGTTTCTCCGCACACGCTGCCGGCCGACGTGCCGGCTGCGGCGTGGGTGCTGTGGCAAGAGGGGCGGTGCCACGAGTCGTTAGGTTTGTTGTATCGCGGCTCGATTTCCCGGGTGATGGAGCAGGGGCGGGTGGAAATCCACGAGTCGGACACGGAGGGCGACTGCATGCGGCGCGTCGATCAGGCGGGCGCGGCGGTGCATCCGGAGTATTTCCGCGGCCTCACCGACGCGTGGATCCGGCTTGCTTACGCGGGAGTGAGTCCTGCGGATGCGGAGGTGCGGGCGCTGTGTCTGCGATGGCCTTTCAATGAAGGGAGGGCGCTTTGAAAATTTTGGCGCTGCTGGTGATGGCGTTCGCTCTAGCGGCTTGCGACTACACCGAGGTGAAGCGCGAGATCGGCTACAAGGGCAAGGCGCGGATCAATCCGTGGCTGGCCGCGGAGCGCTTCGCGGCACAATACGATAGCGAGGTGCGCTCGCTGGCGGCGTGGGCCGCGCCGGAGTTTGAAGATGCGGTGTGGTTCGTCCCGGCGTCGGTTTTGAGCAATGCGAGTTTTACCCGTCAGATCGAGGGCTGGGTGGAGGAGGGCGGACATTTGGTGTTGCTCGTCGAACATGCGGATGCGGAGACGAATGATTGGTCGGATGATCCCGTGGAACCGCAACTGGAGCCCGCGCTGATCGGGATGTTAGCCCGCGCGGGCATCGAGTTAAGCGAGGGGAAGGATGCCAAGGAACCGGTGACCGAAATCAAGTTCGATGGTGAGTCTTTCGAAGTGGCCGCAAGCTCCAAGACCCGAGTTGCGCTGGATGGCGGAGAGCCGGGAGTTTTCGCATCCGCGTCCAGCGGCGACGGGCGGATGACGGTGCTGACGGACGGGCGTTTATTCCGCAACCGGTGGATCGGCGACAAGGATCACGCGGCGTTGTTGGAGGCGCTGATCCTGACAACGGAGTATGAGGGAACTATCGGATTTGTGCGGGGCTCGGGTCTCTCGCTGTGGGGGCTTCTTGGCAAACATCTGTGGCCAGTGCTCATCGGTCTCGGCGTGCTGACGGTGCTCTGGTTGTGGAAGAACTTCAGCCGCTTCGGCCCGCTGGAAGCGGCGGATGGCGTCTCGACGTTGCGCGGTTATGAACACCATCTGGAGGCGCTCGGGGATTTTCAATGGCGGCTGGACCGGGCGGCGGCGCTGCTGGTGCCGCTGCGCGCGCAGATCGTCGAGCGCGGACAACGTATGGTCGTTAGAGCGGGGCGGCGCGATGATGATTTTTTCCAGTTTCTAGCCGACCGCGCAGGACTGCCCCGCGAGCGGGTGTTCCGAGCGCTTGCCGAGGCGGCCCCGCCGGACTCCGGTGTTCTAACTCGCACTGCCGCCGATTTGCAGCGGTTGCTCAAAGCTCTCCACTGACCCACGAATTCATGAATCCAGATCCCTACGCCCCGCCCAGCCCTGAAATGCCGCCAGTCCGCAGCCTCGCGGAATTGATCCGCCGGATGCGCGAGCAGGTCCGCAGCGTGATCCTTGGCCAGGATGTGGTCATCGAGCAAGTCATCGCCGCCTTGCTAGCGGGCGGGCATGTCCTGGTGGAAGGTAAACCAGGACTGGGAAAAACCCATCTCGTCACCACGCTCGCCAAAACCTTCGGCGGTGCCTCGGCGCGGATTCAATTCACGCCGGACCTGATGCCGTCCGACGTGACGGGTTTCCGCTTGTTCGACATGAAGAGCCAGACCTTCCAGCTCAGGCAGGGTCCGGTTTTCACAAACCTTCTGCTAGCCGATGAAATCAACCGCGCGCCCGCGAAAACCCAAGCGGCGCTATTGGAAGTGATGCAGGAACAACAGGTCACCATCGACGGCGAGACGCTGAAACTCTCGCCGCCGTTCATGACTCTCGCCACGCAAAACCCGGTCGAGCACGAGGGAACCTATCCGCTGCCCGAGGCCCAACTCGACCGCTTCATCATGAAGGTGCTCATCGACTATCCGATGCGCGAGGCGGAGTGCGAAATCGTCACGCGTGCTTCCGGAGAGGCTCCCGGCGGAGCGGGCGGCGGCGTTTCGGTGATCTGCGGTCCGCGGGAAATTGTCGCCGCCCAACAGGCGACGGCGGCCGTGCAAGTCGTGCCGGAAGTCGTCAACTATGCGGTGGCGCTGGCCCAAGCGACGCGTGAGTCCCGCTCGATTTCGCTAGGCGCGGGAACCCGCGGTGCGATTAGCCTGGTGCGGATCGGCAAGGCGTTTGCCGCGCTGGATGGCAGGGGATACGTCACGCCGGACGACATCAAGCGCGCGGCGTTGCCGGTGCTGCGCCACCGCGTGCAACTCACGCCGGAGATCGCGATCAGTGGGCAGGAGGTGGATGAGGTGCTCCGCGCGATTGTGGAAAGCGTGCCGGCCCCGAGGCAATAAAATCCGATGAGTCCGACTTCCCGACTGCTGAATCTAACTTTATCGTGGCTGCTGCTCTCGGCGGTTGCCGTGGCGGTGCCGTCTTTGGCAGGAGCGTGGTTAGGGCTCGGCGGGGCAGGGGCGCTTGTGGTTCTAATCGATTCGATTATCAGCCGGTTCACCAAGCCGTTGGATTTGCAGCGTCGTCTGCCCGGTCGATTTGCTTCGGGAGAAGCGGGGGAGGTGCGGTTGGTTTTGCGGAATGAAGGGACCCGCTCCGCCAAGGTGGAGGTTTTCGACGGCATTCCGCAGGGCGCGGCGGCACCAACATTGCCGTGGCGCGGCGAGGTCCCGCCTAACCGGGAAATCAAAGTGTTTCACCCGGTGACCTTGTCGGCCCGGGGCGAGGCGGTGTTCGGGCCGGTTGAGGTGCAGCGGTTTTCGTTTCTGGGATTTTGGACGAGGAAAACCCGCCACCTGCCGGATGAAACCGTGAAGGTCTATCCGAACTATGAGCCGGTGATCCGGTTCGCGCTGCTTGCCATGCAACACCGCGAGAGTCCGATGGGCATCGTGCGGCGGCCGCGCGCGGGATCGAGCCGTGATTTCCATCAGCTCCGCGACTACCGCGACGGCGACCCGCTCGGGCAGATCGACTGGAAGGCGTCTTCCCGGCGGCAGGTGCTGATCAGCCGGGACTATCAGGAGCAGCGCAACCAGTCGGTCGTTTTCCTGCTCGATACGGGGCGGCGGATGCGCGCGCTCGACGGCGGGGTGCCGCAGTTCGACCACATCCTCAACGCCATGCTGCTCGTCTCGCACATGGCGCTGCGGCAGGGCGACCAGGTCGCGGTGAAATCCTTCGGTGGGACCGACCGCTGGCTGCCGCCGGTGAAGGGCTCGCATGCGATGCCGGTTTTGCTGAACCATCTTTACGACTATCAGACGACCGCCGCGCCGAGTGATTTCAGCGGGGCGGTAGAGCAATTGATGGCCCGTCAGCGACGGCGCTCGCTGGTGATTTTACTCACCAACCTGCGGGGAGAAGACGGCAA
>JAYSYA010000170.1:0-3992 GCA_043716765.1 Akkermansiaceae bacterium | reverse complement strand
GGTGTTGCGTTCGATCCCGTCCAGTTCGAAGTCCCGTACGCTGGCGGCGTCTCCCGGAAGCGGCAGCGGGCTCTCTGCAATGGCGGCTCCGCGGAGGTTGAACCGCGGCAAGTCGCGGCGGATTGCCCGCTTCTGCGCGTCTGCGGGCAAGTCCCCGGCCAGGAGGTGATAGATCTCGCCGGTGATGGGTTCGATGGTATCGAGGTCTTTGAAATCGGTGATACTCACGCGCAAGTTTTTCCAAGTCGAGCCGTGGAAGGTGTTATAGGTGGCGGTCCGCAGCAATGGTGGCGGCGCAGCGTGATCCAGTGGGCGCAACCTCCACACGATGTCGGGTGAGAGCTGCACCGTGCCGGCCTTGCCGATCATGGTTGAAACGGAATTGGGATCAAACGGCGACCTGCCAGGCCCGCTGTTGCCGAACCAATTCACCAGGTTTTCCATCCCACTCTGCCCGGCGACCGCGAGGCCGCCCGCAGCGATAATGGCGATGATGAGTGAGTGTGGCCGGCTGCGGTTGGTCGCCAGCAGCAGCCAGCCAGTTAGTATGACCATGCCCGGCAGAAACAGCCACGTGTTGGCGGCTGTGCCCAAGGTGGAGGCCACCATGGTGGCGATCAGATAGCAGTTGCCGAAATTGAGCTGAATCGCGGCATCTTCCATGAGTCCCAGCCGCAAATTCCGTTTGCGACGGTGGTTCGCGATGAAGGAAAATGTGCTGAGCGGCAGCGAATTGCGCAGCCCGAAGGACTGGATGAACTGCATGGGCAGTAATAGCGGTGGCAGCCAAGTGAGGAGGTTGGGAAGCGCGACATAAGGGCCTCCGTCCAGAAAGATGATGGCTGCGGCCAAACCGATGGCGATGGTGGTGAGTTGCCACGCCCGGCTGCAGGATTCCGCGTTGAAATCCCAGCGGAATTTGGTCCAGTGCGGACTCTCTGCTATCAACGCGAGCAAAACGCCGATCACCGGCCGGCCCGTCATCGCGCCCCAGAAGAGCAGCGATGTGCCGAGAATGAAACGGGGAGGTGGATGGACCGGATGGATGGCTGCGGAGTGTTAGGATTGTGGCAGGAGTCGGGTCGGCAGGCGTTGGAGATCGCGGGCGATGCGGCCGGACTCCAGCCAATGGCCCGGGCAACCGGCGGCGGGTGCCGGCCCTTTTCCGATGACGACCGGCGCGCAAACGACGCCGCCGCGGGTGAGCGTGTTGAGAAACTCCGCGCGCGAGTCATCCCAGCCGTTGAAGATCACGAGGCATGATGTGAGATCGTCGCGATGGCGCATGACCAGTTGGGCGAGCGCTTTGAAGTTCTCCGTTCGTTCCGGCGAAACACCGGCGAGGACTTCGAGCAATTTCTCCGCCCGCTCGAGGCCTCGTCCGGCCGTCACGAGATGGGCTTGGTTTTTGATGAACATCAAATCCAGCAATGATTCGCTGGTGTCGATGGAGGCTGCGAACGAGGCCGCCACCGAGATGGCTTCTTCAAACTGATGGTCGGTCCGATCGCTGGAAAGCGTGTCAACGATCAGCCCGTAGCGGGGATAGAAAGTGTCCTCCAGTTCCTTGACGATTGGGCGCCCGGTGCGGGCCCAGCTTTTCCAATGGATCTGCCGCAGCGGGTCACCCGGGCGGTAATCGCGCAGGCCGACGAATTCGCCGGAGTTGCCGATGGAGTTGGTGTTCGCCTCGCCGGAGATTTTGAAAGCGGCGCCGCCCGGTAGCTCGATGGGGGGCAGCGGATAGCGGCGGGGCAGGACGGTGAGGGTGGCGGCGGCCGCTGTGACTTTCCGGCAGCGTTGGAAAAGGCCGAAGGGGTCGGGAAGCAACACTCGCAGATCGTCGAAGCGAATCACGCCGCGGCGCAGGGGAGTAATTTCCATGGCGACTCGCGTCTGCTGGCCGCGCTTGAGGTCCAGGTGATCGTTTGAAAATCCGCCGGAAAACAAACGGTTTCCTAACTGCAGCCAATGCCAGCGGAAGTAGGCGAAGCGGCGGTCGAACCCGTTACGCTCCTCCTCGCCCGGTTCCCGCAGAGTGGTGAAATCCGCCAAGCTGGGCCGCGAATCGGGCGGGGAATCCGAGAGCCAGGCGCGGCTGAGAGGTATCCTGCCGTGGTGCCAAACGCGCACGGTGTAGCGCAGCGGCTCGCCTGCGGTGGCGAATCGCGGTAACTCGCGCTTGGCCTCCACCGACGCACGGCGGCTCATCGCCCACGGAATGGCGATGAGCACCATTCCCAGAGTCAACGAGAAAAGCTGGTAGACCGAAGTCCGGTCGTGACCGATGCCGAGGCAAGTCGCCAATACCAGCACCAGCGAGAGCGCGATCCCGGCCGGGCGGCAGCGGCGGGCGACGAAATGATAGATCCCCGCTCCGTGGAAATAGATTTTATGCAACCGCCGGTCCAACCGATAGCGGCGCGGCTCGCTGGCGGAGGTGGGTGGGGGCGGGTTCATCAGCTCGCGAACTTAGACCGGCACCGGCGTTTGTTCAATGAGATCGGCGACGATTTGGCGGGCGCTGACCCCCGAGTATTTCGCTTCCGGAGCGAGGACGATCCGGTGGGCGATCACGTCGGCCGCGACCGACTGGATGAGCTCCGGGTAGACGAAATCTTCGCCTTGGAAGACTGCCAGCGCTTGGGAAATTTTCATCAACGCCAGCGAAGCGCGAGGGCTGGCTGCCAGCTGGATGGACGGGTGGCCGCGGGTCGCGCCGACCAGCGCGACGACGTAGTGGCGGAGCTCCTCGCTGAACCGCACGTGCCGCGCCGCCGCCATCAGCTCCAAGATTTCCTCGCGGGTGGCCACCGCCGCGAGCCGGTCCACCGGATGCGTCTCGGCCTGGTCCGCCAAAATCGCGGCCTCCTCGGCGGCGCTGACGTAGCCCAGCGCGCATTGCATCGAGAACCGGTCCATTTGCGCTTCCGGCAGCGGGTAAGTGCCGCGGAATTCCACCGGATTCTGGGTGGCGATCACGAAAAAGATCCCGTCGAGATCGTGGCGCTGGCCTTCGATAGTGGCCTGCCGCTCGCCCATCGCTTCGAGCAGCGCGCTTTGGGTCCGTGGCGAGGCGCGGTTGATTTCATCCGCTAGCAGGATGTCGGTGAAAACCGGCCCCGGGTGGAACCGGAATTCCTGCGAGCGCGGGTCGAGGACCGAGACGCCGAGAATGTCGGAGGGCAAGAGGTCCGGCGTGAACTGCACCCGCTTGAACATCGCGCCGCTGATGGACTTGGCGATGGCTTTGGCGAGCGTGGTTTTGCCGGTGCCGGGGAAATCTTCCAAGAGGACGTGCCCGCCGGAAATCATGCAGGCCAAAACGCGGCGGACCACTTCCGGTTGGCCGCGCACAACCGAGCAAACGGCGGTCTCAAGGCGGGAAGCGGTGGCTGGGATACTCATGGGTATGGAATAATTTCACTGCCGTCCCGTAGGAAGGCTTGGAGCGGAAAAGCGGGCTGGTGTAGAGATGAAATCCCTGCCACGCGGTAAGTGTACAATATCAACCCGGGCCAATGTGATCGTCCTCAAGAAAATGCTCAACCTCATTCCGCGCGGATTGGATTGAATAGGATCCGGGCGAGGCGGAAGCGTTCGATCCGGCCGTGGTCTTTTCCCGTTCGCTCACCCATTCGTCGGGGATGGCAGCGGTCAGGCTGCGCTAGGCAAGTTGGTGGAGGGTCAATTGTCCTCAAGACCTATCAGGTAGTCGCCACAGTGGCGGGTGACGATCTTGGTTGAGGGCTGGTCGGAAGTGGTCGATCTCGGTTTCTTCTATCACCAAAACCGTTTTGCACCGCTGCGGAGTTTTATTCGAATTAATACTTGACCCATAAACTATCGCTATTATACATAACACTCTCATTTTACCCCAAAGTAGTGTTTTGCATCCTTCGAAGCGCCAGCCCCCCCAAAAACAAAGTCTATTAAGAATGCGGTGTTTCGCTTGGTTGCCAATAGCGGCAGGCGATTTTAACACCAATGTG
>JAYSYA010000169.1:0-3996 GCA_043716765.1 Akkermansiaceae bacterium | reverse complement strand
CTTAGCGGACATGACTGGGAATCGTGAGAGGTTTCAAAAATGCCACCGGATCAGGCGGACTTCTTCTTGGCTGGGCGGACGGTGACGTAGTTGCCGTTAGAACCCGGAACTGCACCGGAGACGAGGATTACGCCGTCTTCAGGACGAACGGCAACGATCTTGAGATTTTGCACGGTCGAACGGGTAGTTCCCATGTGGCCGGGCATCTTTTGGTTCTTCCAAACGCGACCCGGGGTCGAGCGGCAACCGATGGCGCCGGTCCGGCGATGCATCATGGAGCCGTGAGTCATTTTCAAACCACCGAAGCCGTGGCGCTTGACCGCACCTTGGAAACCGCGGCCCTTGGAATCGCCGAACACGTCAACCCACTGGCCGACTGTGAAGGTTTCGAGACCGGGATGGACGGCGGGGAGCTCGACGCCGTTTTCGACGCGGAATTCTTGGATGAAACGTTTCGGAGCGCAACCGGCCTTCTTCGCGATGCCGAGAGCGGGCTTGGTGGCGCGTTGTTCCTTTTGATCGCCGTAGCCGACTTGGACCGCGGTGTAACCGTCGGTTTCAGGAGTCTTGGATTGGAGAATCGTGTTACCGGAAACATCGATAACAGTAACAGGGATCATGATGCCGGCCTGTTGATCGAACAGGCGGGTCATACCAATTTTTTTGCCGAGGAGGCCGAGTGACATGGCGATGGAAGAATTAGAGATTTGAAATTTGAAATTTGAGATTCGGAATTCGTGAAACTCAGATGCGGATGGTGATATCGACACCGGCTGGCAAGTTAAGCTTCTTGAGCTCATCCACCGTGCGGGCGGTCGGATCGACGATGTCGAGAAGGCGCTTGTGAGTGCGAATTTCGAATTGCTCCATCGACTTCTTGTTCACGTGAACCGAACGGTTGACCGTGAACTTTTCGATACGGGTGGGAAGCGGGATCGGCCCGGCGACGCGGGCTCCCGTGCGTTTTGCGGTCTCCACGATTTCTTGGGCGGAGCGGTCGATGGCGCGATGGTCGAAGGCGCGCAGGCGGATGCGGATTTTCTGATTTTCCATGGTGGAGAGGTTGTTTGACGGTTTACGTGGTGGGCTACAGGGCGAGTAATCAGGACAGACTAACCGAGACGGTCGCTGACGATTTCTTCGACGATATTGGTTGGGACTTGTTCGAAGTGCGATGGAGTCATCGCATACGAAGCGCGTCCCGAGGAGAGAGTGCGGACGGCGGTGGAGTAGCCGAACATTTCCTTGAGCGGAACATTGGCATGCACGATGGAGAGCTTGCCTTTGGATTCCGTGTTCTGGATTTGCCCGCGGCGGCGGCTGAGATCTCCCATGACGTCACCTTGGTAATCGTCAGGAGTGGAAACTTCTACTGCCATGATTGGCTCGAGGAGAATGGACTTGGCTTTTTTGAAGCCGTCCTTCATGGCGAAAATGGCCGCCATGGTGAACGCGTTTTCGTTGGAATCAACGTCGTGGTAGGAACCATCGAGGATTTCAACATGCACATCGATCACCGGATAACCGGCGATGATGCCGTTGGTCATAGACTCGTTGATGCCTTTATAGACCGCGTTGATGTATTCTTTAGGAATGGTGCCACCGATGACTTTGTTCTCGATGGTCAGGCCCTTGCCCTTTTCGTTAGGCTTGATGGAAATCACAACGTGACCGTATTGGCCGCGACCGCCGGATTGTTTGATCAGCTTGCCTTCGCCACCCGCAGCCTGCGTGATGGTTTCGCGATAGGCGATTTGCGGAGCACCGGTGTTAGCCTCGACTTTGAACTCGCGGCGGATGCGATCGATGATGATCTCTAGGTGGAGCTCACCCATTCCGGAAATGATAGTCTGGCCGGTTTCCTCGTCGGTCTTGACCATGAAGGTCGGATCCTCTTCGGATAGACGGCCGAGGGCCATGCCCAGTTTTTCCTGGTCGGCTTTGGTTCTCGGCTCGACGGCCATCGAAATGACCGGTTCCGGGAAGGTCGGGGGTTCGAGAACCACATCGTGGTTGTCGGCGGCGAGCGTGTCGCCGGTGGTGACGTTCTTGATGCCGACCATGGCGGCGATGTCACCGGAATAACAGGCATCGATGTCCTTATGCTCGTTCGCCTGGATTTGGATCAAACGACCGACGCGTTCGGAGCGGCGGGTGCGGGGATTATACACCGTGTCGCCCTTGCGGATGACACCGGAATACACGCGGAAGAAAACCAGTTTGCCAACGAACTTGTCGGCCCAGAGTTTGAAAGCGAGTGAAACGAACTTTTCGTTGTCCGAGGTGACGACTTCAATGTGTTTCTCGTGGTCGTCGGGGTCCATGCCAATCGCTGCCGGAATGTCGAGCGGGCTTGGGAGGTAATCGATAACAGCATCGAGCAGATACTGGACACCTTTGTTTTTGAAAGCGGAACCACCGGCGACTGGCACCAGCAGGTTGTTGATCGTAGCGCGGCGGATGCCTTGCTTGAGCTCTTCGAGAGTGATCGGCTCTTCGTTGAGGAATTTTTCGCCCACGGCGTCATCCACGTCTGCGACGGCGTTGACGAGTTCGTCGTGGGCCTGTTTACAGAGTTCGATGAGATCGCCTTCAAGTTCTTTCACCGTGTAGGTGGAGCCGAACTTATCATCGTCGGAGAAATAAACGGCCTTTTGATTTACCACGTCGATCTGGCCGATGAGGTGATCCTCAGCTCCAATCGGTATAAGAATCCGCACGGCATTCGCGCCTAACTTATCCTTCACTTCGTGGAAGACGCTGTCGAAATTCGCGCCGGTGCGGTCCATCTTATTGACGAACACGATCCGCGGAACGTTATATTTCGAAGCTTGCCGCCAAACGGTTTCGGTTTGCGGCTGGACGCCGGCAACACCGCAGAAAACGACGATGCAACCATCAAGCACCCGCAGGGACCGCTCGACTTCAGCGGTGAAGTCAACGTGTCCCGGAGTATCAATGATGTTGATCCGGTTTTTCTGACCTGGGAAAAGTTTAACCATCCCCTCTTCTTCATGCTGCCACCACTCGGTGGTGACGGCGGCGGAAGTGATGGTGATGCCACGCTCGCGCTCCTGCTCCATCCAGTCGGTCGTCGCGCCACCATCGTGGACTTCGCCGATTTTGTGAATCATGCCTGTATAGAACAGGATCCGCTCGGTGAGCGTCGTCTTGCCCGCGTCAATGTGCGCGGCGATCCCGATATTTCGGGTGCGCTCGAGCACGTATTGGCGGTTTGGACTATTCGGATTCACGGACGGAGATTGCTGGAGCGAGTATCTATATAATTAGAACCGGAAGTGAGCGAAGGCGCGGTTGGCTTGCGCCATCTTGTGCACATCGTCGCGTTTGCGGACGGCACTGCCTTGGTTGTTAGCAGCGTCCTTGATCTCGTTGGCGAGAGCGACGTGCATCGGAGTGCCCTTGCGGTTGCGGGCATAGTTGACGAGCCAGCGCATGGAGAGCGACTCGGAACGGTCCGCAGCCACTTCGAGCGGCACCTGATAGGTGGCACCACCGACACGGCGGGATTTCACTTCCACGCGTGGCTTGGTGTTCTCCACGGCGCGGGTGATGACTTCGAGAGGATCGATGGTATCGACACCTTCATTGGCGCGGTCGATGGCAGCGTAGACGATGCGCTGGGCCAGCGAACGTTTTCCGGATTCCATCACCTTGCTAATGAGGTGACCAACGAGGGCGCTGTCGTAGCGTGGGTCGCGACGATCGGGCTTGGTAAATATGCGCTTGCGGCGTGGCATGGCGTTGGGATGGTAATGTTAGGATTAGAGGGAATTACTTCTTCCCGCCTTTTTTGGCAGGAGCGGCGACGGCACCGGGTTTCGGACGCTTCGCACCGTATTTGGAGCGGCTTTGACGGCGCTTATCGACACCGAGGGTATCGAGCGAACCACGAACGATGTGGTAACGAACACCTGGAAGGTCCTTCACCCGTCCGCCGCGAACGAGGACGATGGAGTGCTCCTGGAGGTTGTG
>JAYSYA010000168.1:0-1344 GCA_043716765.1 Akkermansiaceae bacterium | reverse complement strand
GGTTGATCGCGATCCGGCAAGCTTCGATCTGGCGGTTGGTCATCCATCCGCGGTCAAGGGTTTGCAGACCGAAGTCACCGAAGGCGACGGTGGTTCCGCGCTGGGCATTACCAGCTCGGCTTCCGCGGTGGCTCTTGCGGAACTTGGTTCGTTTGGGCATCAAAGGCATAACTCGGTCTTTCCGGGAAAGGTATTAAATTGAGAATTGTGAGAGATAGAAATCAGTTGCGATTGTTCGGGCGACGATCACCTCCGCGATCTCCGCCACCACCACCACGGCGGTCGCCGCCACGGTCACCACGGTCGTTGCGACCTTGGGGTTGCTTGCCGGTGCCGTCGTCTTCTTTCTTGTTGACCCAGCACTTGATGCCGATGATGCCATACAAGGTGCGAGCTTCGGCAAAGCCGTAGTCGAGAGGGACGCGGAGCGTTTGGAGAGGAACTTTGCCTTCGCGGTAGCCTTCAGCACGGGCGATGTCTGCACCACCGAGGCGGCCGGCGCAACGGAGACGAATGCCTTCAGCACCGAACTCCATGGCGGTTTGCAACGCGCGCTTCATGGCGCGGCGGAAAGAAATCCGGCGCTCAAGTTGCACGGCGATTTGCTCGGCGACCAATTGCGCATCGAGCTCCGGCTTGCGGATTTCGATGATGTCGATTTTGACTTGGGCACCTTTGCAAAGACCGGTGATGTCCTTGGTCATCACTTCGATTTCCTTGCCTTGGCGACCGATGATCAGGCCTGGGCGGGAAGTGTGAAGGGTGACGCGAACGCTATTCCAGGCACGCTCGATGACCACACGGGCAAGGCCGGCATTGATCAGCTTGTTCTTCAGGTAGCCGCGGATCGCGAGATCTTCGTGCAGCTTGTTGGTGTAGTCTTTGCCGCTGGCATACCATTTCGAGCGCCAGTCTTTGTTAACTGCGAGACGGAATGCGATCGGATTTACTTTTTGGCCCATATTCGGTGAGGGATGAAATTAAGAGGTGTATCAGGCTTGTTCTTCAGCAGCTGCGGCAGCGGCTGGAGCTTCTTCGGTTTTTTTGGCAGCGGCCTTGCGGGCGACCTTCTTTTTCTTCTCGGGAGCGGAGCCGACGAGAGTGATGCAGATATGGCTGGTGCGCTTGAGGATCGGACCGGCGGATCCTTTGGCACGCGGCTTGAAGCGGCGAAGCGTCGGACCGGCGCCGATGACAGCTTCCTTGATCACGAGCGTTGAAGCATCGAGCGAGAAATTGTTTTCGGCGTCCGCGATGGCGGTCTTGAGCGTCTTACCAATGAGCTGTGCGGCTTTCTTGGGAGTGAAGGTCAAAATGTCGAGGGCGCTGGAGACAGCGAGGCCT
>JAYSYA010000167.1:0-1348 GCA_043716765.1 Akkermansiaceae bacterium | reverse complement strand
GATGGCGGACGAAGTGGTGAGGTGGAAGCGGGGCGAGGTGCCGTATCTCGAGCGGGTGATCCGGTGCAATTTGTCGCGGGCGGGACGCATCCTGCGGGTGCTGCGTTTCCATGCCCACGATCTGAAGCTGAAGCCTTCCATCACATGCTACCACCAGCGCAAATGCAAACGCCCGCTGCGGTTTTCCAAGAGCGGTGAGCACTTGATCGAGGAGGCGTATTCGAGGCACTTCGTGGTGATCGGAAAGCGCAATCCATTCGCGGACGCCGACAAGGAGCGGCGGAACGCGTCCGCCGATGTCCATGGGGAGTCGATGAGATGAGAGAAGCGCTTGGCATTGTCACCTCATGGTCAGGGCGATCATGCATCGCCCCTCCAGCGGCGGAACGTGTCCGCCGATGTCCATGGGGAGTCGATGAGCTGAGAGAAGCGCTTGGCATTGTCTACGCATGGTCCGGGCGAACATGCATCGCCCCTCCAGCGGCGGAACGCGTCCGCCGATGCCCATGGGAAGTCGATGAGCTGAGAGAAGCGCTTGGCATTGTCTGCGCATGGGCAGGGCGAACATGTTTCGCCCCAAGGAGCGGCGGAACGCGTCCGCCGATGTCCATGGGGAGCCGATGAGATGAGCGAAGACGCCTGGCATTGTCTGCGCATGGTCAGGGCGATCATGCATCGCCCCTCCTTGGGGCCATGGCTTTGCTTGACGGGGGGCGGTGAGGTGGTTGTGATCTATCACAAATCATGGAGTCGGATTCTTCCTCATACCCGGAGCTGAGATTTCTCAGCGAGTTCGCGGAGATTGGGAAGCTCCGCAATCGGTTGCCGCACTTGAGTCAGGACAGGGCGACGTGTTTCGTTACCTTCCGCCTGGGTGACTCCATTCCGACCATGCTTCTCGCCGATTGGCGCAACGAGCGCGAAGAATGGTTGCAGACCCATCCAAAGCCTTGGTCCCGTGAATCCGAGATGGAATATCACAAACGCTTCTCAACGCGAATCGACCGATGGATGGATGAGGGCCATGGATCCTGCCTGCTCGCGAGCCCTGCGAACGCCGACAGGGTTGCGGCCACCCTCGACCGCTGCGACGGCTCCCAATATCTGATTCACTCCCGGGTGATCATGCCAAATCATGTGCATGTGCTGTTGTCGCCGGCATCGGGAGAATCGCTTTCACGGATCGTTGCAGGTTGGAAACGGTTCCGCTCCACACAGATCAACAAAGCAGGAGAAACATCAGGTTCACTTTGGCAGAAGGATTACTTTGATCGATTGATTCGCGACTGGGATCACTTCATCAATGTCGCGCGTTACATCCGGAGGAATCCGGAGAAGGCGAAGCTGG
>JAYSYA010000166.1:0-1350 GCA_043716765.1 Akkermansiaceae bacterium | reverse complement strand
GAGGCCTCCGAGGCGATTCTTTTCGGAACCGCCGGATTTCTATCAGCGGACCTGCACGAGCAAGCTCCGACCGACACCCGGGATTACCTCCGCGGCTTGTGGGACACTTGGTGGAAAAACCGAGCCCGCTGCGAAGCGACCGGCGAACGGGCTATTCCATGGAAAACCCACGGCCAGCGTCCGGCCAACCACCCCCACCGCCGCGTCGGAGCATTGGCCGCGCTGGTGAAAGTGTGGTCGCAATACCGGCGTTTGGCGCTCGCGCGACCCTTCGCCGCAAAGCCACTGATCGATTTCCTGCAAACCCTCGATCACGAATTCTGGACGCACCGGCACACGCTCACCTCGGCCGCTTCGGCGCAGCGAGTCGCCTTGTTTGGTCGTGCCCAAGCGCTGGAATTGATCGCAAACCACCTCGCGCCACTGGCCATGCACGAGGATGGCATGACTTTCCCAGCTTACTACAAACTGAGAAATTCTGCAGCTAACGATAAAGTGAAACGCTGCGGACTCCGGCTGTTTGGCTCCACCAAGGGCTCCGAACCGTGGCTGCGGCGGGTCTGCCACCACCAAGCGTTGCTCCAGGTCTATCAGGACTTTTGCCTGGAAGATTTTTCCGACTGCCAGAACTGCCCGTTTCCGGAGCAACTCACGCAATGGAGGTGATTTCTTGATCATGAAAATTCAACTGAACGGCCAGCCCCACCAACTTGAAGCCGCGGTGCCGCTGGGCGAGTTACTCGAAAGCATCGGCTTCGGCGGCAAACCCGTTGTCGTCGAGCTCAACGAGCAGGCCGTCTTTCCCAGGGACTATCCCAGTGTCCTGATTCAGGACGGAGCACGGGTCGAAATCGTCACCCTAGCGGCAGGTGGCTAGGTCGCCAGAGCCATTTCATCTGCCTGCGTTGAGGCAAGGGCAGCGGTAGCGACCGTGCGATTTGACGAAACAAGACGCCATGCACTGCCAGCAAGAAACCGCAGCTTCATCACCCAGGATCTTAAGACCCTTGGCAAGGTCCTCCCAAAGCCACCAGTCGCTCTGTTCGTTGGCGTCCGCGAGAGTGGATTTTGCAACGGGTTGGCTGAATCCCAAATGATGCAGAGTCGAAGGTTTCGCATTCAAACAGGTGGCGATGTCCCGCAGTCCCTCGCGCCAGGTCAACTGGGCGAAGACCATGCAGATGAGTTGCTGGCGCGCTCTCGGCGCACATGTGCCAGTGCATCGGGTAGCGTCCGACAATTTTTTCCTGGTCCATTCGATAGAGTTCGACGCCCTCGATGAAGCCGCGGCCGGAGGTGAGACAACAGCTGCTGCCGCCATTCATCACCATGATGTGTCCGCCGAAGCCG
>JAYSYA010000165.1:0-1352 GCA_043716765.1 Akkermansiaceae bacterium | reverse complement strand
AAATGCTCGTTTACAGCCACTCTGAGCAGATGTGGTGGGAAACCGGCCGTCTTTCCTCACAACTCCGCACGTCCTCTGGCAGCGCGAAAATCGGTGGGTTTTCCCCGCTGACGGCCCCGGGACAGTTCACCTCCGGAGTTTCCCGCATCAAGCAATGGATTGCCGCAGGGCATATCTATCAGGCAAACTTGTCCCAAAAATTCGCCGCCAAGGTCAGCGGCGAACTTTTTAGCCTTTATGAAGCGCTGCGCGACGCCTCCCCCGCTCCAATGGCCGCCTATCTAAATCTCGGGGGCCGCGAAATCCTAAGCTCCTCACCGGAATCGTTTCTTAAAATTTCCGGTCGCGGCATCGAGACCCGGCCGATCAAAGGCACCCGTCCGCGTTTTCCCGATCCCGACGAAGACCGCCGCTCCGCCTACGAACTCCAGACATCCGCCAAAGAAATCGCCGAGCTCGTTATGATCACCGACCTCCTCCGCAACGACCTTGGTCAGGTCTGCGAATTCGGCAGTGTCGAGGTCACCGACATGCTGCGGTTAGAATCCCTCGCCCAGGTCCATCATCTCGTTTCCACCGTCACCGGCATCCTTCGGCCGGAGATCGATGCCCTCGCCGCCATCGCCGCCTGCTTTCCCGGTGGCAGCATCACAGGCGCGCCCAAAAAGCGCGCCATGGAAATCATCCGCGAACTCGAACAAGCCCCGCGCGGCATCTATTGCGGTGCGATTGGCTGGCTCGGCTACAATGGCGAGAGTTCTTTCAACATCGCCATCCGCACGCTCGTTCGCACTGGCGACCAGCTCGTCTACCAGGTCGGCGCCGGCATCGTCGCCGACTCCGATCCCGAGAAGGAATACGAGGAAACCCTCCACAAGGCCGCCGGAATCCGCCTCGCCATTGAGCGCTGGCAATCGTGAAGCTACTCAAGGTTCTCCCACCGTCGGATTTGAAATCACCTCCGCGGTATCCTTCACCGCGCGCGTCAGCACGTCCTTCGCGCTGCTAGCCGGCTTGACCGGTGGATGCGCCATGCCGCGGTAACGCAGCGGCTTGTAGCCCAGACCTAACATCGCCGCCAGCGGGGCGTTTTTCAGCCCCGGTTTCCAATACTGCGGCCCACCGCCCGTTTCATAGTAGTAGATCCAAGTCTTCTCCGAATTCGACCAACCGGCGCATAACACCACATGCCGCCGTGACATGTTGAGCAAATCGCCGGGCCGCAGATCCGCCGCGCTTGGCAACTCCTCGCAGATGGTTGGCAGTTTCGCGGTATCATAGACCGACGGCAATTTTAAACACCGGGAAACGAACCCCGAACAATCCACCCCCGCGGCATGGGCGCTCACCTT
>JAYSYA010000164.1:0-4030 GCA_043716765.1 Akkermansiaceae bacterium | reverse complement strand
TTGACTCAATCCGGGACTTGATGGATCGCCCGAAAATTATCCGTTCCGTTTGTAAGACGCACTCCGAATAACGGAACTTATTTTTGGCAAACGGTCTATTTGTGGCCGAGTGCCTCACTTGGCACCGAGTCGTTTCGAAATCAGTTTTTGGCAATTGGAACGCCACCCTCGCGAACCTCAACCTCCGCCTACATCACACCAACGGGTTCACTCTCAGCTCCCAAGTCGGCGCGAGTCTCAGCAGCGTGGATAACGTCGAACTCGTTTACCAACCCGCGCTGCCCCCCGGCACCTACGCGCTCGTCGTGGAAAGCACCTCATCCACCGCCACGCCTTACGCCCTTGCTTGGCACAGCCTTCCCGCCGTGACCGTCGCCCTGACCAGCGCCATCGCCCGCGAGATCGATTTACAAACCGGCCTCATCACCATCACGCGCACCGGCGACACCACACTTCCGCTTTTCGTGCCCATCACCGTCGGCGGCAACGCCATTTCCGGCACCCATTTCCAACCGCTTCCCGCCAGCGTCACCCTCGCCGCCGGGCAGGCATCGACCACGCTGCAAATCCTCCCGATCGCCGATAACCTCGCTCAAGGCGACCGCAGCGTCACCGTCGCCATCGCCGCAGATTTCGCGCTGGTCCGTGACGCCGCACAAGTGGCGGTCGTCACGATTCAGGACAAACCCTTCGACTCATGGCGTCTCGCAAATTTTTCAAATTTCGAGCTCTCCATCCCCGCGATCTGCGCCGCAAACGCCGATCCGGACGGCGATAATCTAGCCAATCTACTCGAATACGCGCTCGCCCTCGATCCCAAGCTCGCCAGCATTTCCCCCGTCGCCACGGGCCACTCCGACAACTACCTGACGATCATCAGCGCCAAAAACACTGCGGCCACCGACATTCTTTGGGCAGCGGAAGTCACCGCTGATTTGGCGACCTGGCAATCCGTCGTGCCCACTGTCAACACCGCAAGCGACTTCGCCGCCAGCGATTTCCTCCGCTCGGACCAAGCCCCAAAACGCATGATCCGCCTTAAAATCACCCGTCCGTGACGCTACGCAAAAAGACGTGGGCCGTTGCCGGTCCACGCCTTTTTACGCACATTCCCCCCAAAGAGTTTCAGCAGGCTTCCGCCCTCCGATCGATTTCCCCCCGGAACCCGACCGAAATTTGCGGCACCCAACTGAAACCAGGAAATGACAAGGGAGTTAACTATTCACCTAGGTGAATACTTCGCTCACTGTGATTAACGGTTCGCATAAACTTTTTACACACGCAAGGTAAATTTCTAAAAAATCCCCACGGACCTGTCTGGATTACAGGATCGGCTCAGTCGGGGAATTCACAGACAAAGTGAAAGCCTATCTTGCCCGTAAGAATGAGGAGTCCAAATCGATCAATTGGCAATTCACCAACCAAAAAGCCCGGATCAAACTCAAATCACTCTATCTGACAATTTGAATTTTACAGGACACTAGTTTGCCCAGCTCGCGCCCCTTCTAGCTCCTGATACGTTCTCACCATGTCAGCCGAAGACCTTCGCTGGCGATGCTTCTCATTTGGCAAACTTAGCCGCCAGACCCGCAATTGTCATATTGTCGGCGATCGCGTCGTGTGGAATCAGAAGATACTTCCACGGCTTGCCGTTGTGCCCGGCGGCGTAGTTGCTGGCGTTCTTGCACCATTTCTTGGCGACTTCCTTTTTGGTGAGGACCATGGAATCTTCCATCTCGTTCTTCGCCTTTGGTTCCAGCATGTAGATGGTCGTTTCCGTCTCGGCCACGAAGTCCGGCTGATACTCGGGATGGTTGGCTCCCTGCTTGTAGTAAATCTGGAACTGGCCTTTCGCGGGCTTGAACCATTTCAGCGCGTCACGCTCCAGGATCGCAGCAAGACGACGTTCGGCGTCGGACTGAAATTTCTGCACCGGATAGAGGCACTTCTTGAATCCGCCGAAGAGATACTTGGCCATGTTGCTCTTGTCCTTGGGTGACACCCGGTAGTCGAGCGGCGGTTCGGTGGCGCTGGCGGTGAAAGCGCTGGGTTTCAGATCGGTGAAGCCCTTGCTGATTTTTACCTCATAGTCCACTGCGTCTTCCTGATAATGTTCATGCATCTGGACATGGACGAATTGGGCGATGTCCTTCTGGTGGAAGTGCAGCACTTGCCAGATTTCTTCCTCGGGCAGGTAGCCGCGGAAGTGGTTCACCGTTTGCGTTGCCAGGTCGTAGAGCAGTTCGGCGTTGCTGTCGTAGGCGACGTCATCGAAATCCACCAATCCAGCCACCACGTAATCTTCCAACCGGGGTTCGCGGTATCCGGCGTTGTTCACGCCAATGGTCTCCGACTTGCCTGTGTGCAGGTTGTGAACCCAAAGCTCTTTGGATGGTGCGGGAAAGTTCAGCGTGCCGAGTTCCAGCGTGAAGGCCTCGAACCAGCTTTTCACCTCACCTTTGGGGACCACGAGTATCCTGGGAATAGGAATCATTTCCTTCACCACAAGATTCGTCGTCAGACTGACGATGGCAGCGATGTCAGGCATCTCGACGACACCCTCAATCTCCATCTGCTGCGGCTTGTAGAGCGCGATGACATCCTGAACGATTGAACTCTGATTCCCGGACCACTTCAGCGCTTCCATCGTCGGAACCTGCTGGGGCTTGGCTTCCAACATCTTGATCACGTTGTAAGCGATCTGTGCTACGCGCTGCTCCTCCGGCTTGATGAAGACGGGCAAAGTGTCTTTTCCGGCATCCTTGGTGCTGGCCGTCTGCTGTTCCGGTTGGAAACCGAGCTTGGCCTTCAGATTGGATTCGGAAACCACCGTCGCGGTTTTCCCCGCGACATCGTCGGGGCCGAGAATGATTTGCTGCATCTTGATGATCGAGCCGGGGCGGCCCGCCTCGTCGATGATCTCTTGGAACTTGTCGTGCGCGATGATGCTCAGCCGGTCCACGGCGGCGACACCCGTGCGTTTGCCATAGGGCAGGCGCAAACCTCGCCCGATGGACTGCTCGATGAGGGTGCGCGCATTCGCGGCACGCAGCGGGATGATGGTGTAGAGGTTGGTCACGTCCCAGCCTTCCTTGAGCATGTTCACGTGGATCACGATCTCGGTTGGTTCGTCGTTGTGCTCCACCTTCAGGAGGCGCTCGACCATCTCGTCTTCCTCAGCACCCGACTTGCTGCTGTCCACTTGGATGACCTTGGTCTTGTAGCGGCCTTCAAAAAATTCCTCCGATTGGATCAAATCCAGCAGTTGCTTCGCGTGGGTGGTGTCCCGTGAGATGATCAGCACAAAGGGTTTCACAATGTTCACGTCTGCCTCGCGGGCATACGTCTCAAGCAGCACCTTGGTCTGCTCATGCATCCGCACGCCGTCTTCCAACTTGAGCCGCTCGATGGCTTCGGGCGTCATGCCTTTCGGATCGAAGTCCTTGCGTGTCACGACTGCGGGTTCCTTGACGAAACCGTCATCCATCGCTTTGCCGAGCGGATAGTCGAGGATCACGTTTCTGAATGGCACCGCGCCCTTCGGACTTTCGGTGAACGGAGTCGCCGTCAGTTCCAATCCAAGCAAGGGTTTCAGTTCATTGATCGCGCGGACGCCCGAGCTGGCGCGGTAACGGTGGCTCTCATCCATGATAAGAACCAAGTCCGGCAAGGCTGCCAGATATTCGAAGTAGCTCTCGCCAATGTATTCGCTCAAACGCTTGATCTTGGGAGACTTTCCTCCCCGCACCTCGCTGTTGATTTTGCTGATGTTGAAAATGTTGATCTTGCAGCGCAGGAATTGGTCGAACAGCGTTCCTGCTTTTGCCTCGTAGTCGTCACCGGTGATGATCTCCGGCGCGTCGGTGGCGAATTCCGAAATGCCCTTGAAAACATACTTCGGCGTATTCGGCGTGAAGTCGGCGATCAGCTTTTTGTAGATCGTCAGGTTGGGTGCCATGACGAAGAAATTGTTAATGCCATGCTCCAAGTGGAGGTAGGCGATGAAGGCTCCCATCAGGCGTGTCTTGCC
>JAYSYA010000163.1:0-12266 GCA_043716765.1 Akkermansiaceae bacterium | reverse complement strand
GGCCTCCTTCTGGAAATCGATGGTGGCGATTTCCTGGGTTTTCCCGGGAGAAATCTCGGTGGTGAGTGAGAACCCCCGCCGGTCGCCGCTGCCGTACTCGGTGACGTTGATGTAATCGACCTTGCCGTCGTCGTTGAAGTCGATGTTGTTAACGGCTTCCACCTGGCTGTTGAGCAAGCGCTCGAAGTCGGCGGCGTCCTTGGACTTTTTCGCCAGAGCGGTCACGGCATCCAGATCGAGGCCTTTGGAATATTCCTTGAGGATGACTTGCGCCTGCTTTTCAGCAGTCGGTGGTGGCGGGGTGGCGGTGTTTTTGCGGCCGCATTGGGAGACCATTGAAAATGCCACGAACAACGCGAACATTCCTACTCCGATTTTCGTGAGGGTATTCATGGGATTTCTTCAATATTCCAACCATGGAGGTGGTAGTGATAGACACGGGGCTCCGTAAGTGAAGTGAAATCTTGATGCGTGGAAACTAGCTGGTTTTTTCCAAAGAAGAGGGAGGCGGCGACGAGGTCCGGCGTCAGGTAACGGGTTGGGACTTCGAGCGTTTTCAGGCCGGTGAGCGTCTCGCGAATCTTTGCGGCGGACTGATCGGTTTTGGCGATCCACCAGCCCCACTCGCCGAATGACGGGACGTTATCATGGTACGGGGCGACGTCGTATCCGGCAGCTTTCAAGGTGCGGCCGATGCAGAGATACGCCTCACGTGCTTGAACGCACGAACCGGATTGCTGGACGATGACGGCACCGGGATTGAGCACGTTTTCGAGATGGTCGTAGAACGGGCGGCCGTAGAGTTTTGCAAGATCCGGGGAGTTTGGATCGGGGAAATCCATGATCACCACGTCGTAACGCTCGGTGACGGATTTGACGAATTCCGCGGCGTCGAGGTTGATGACGTGGAGCGTGGCGGTCTCGTGGAGGGTGGTGGCGAATTTCTCGTATTGGCTCGGCTGGGCGTTCTGATAGGACTCGCCGATGGTCACTCCGGCGGCGGATTTTTTAACCACTCGCGGGTCGTTCATGCTGCCGCTGTTGAGACGGATGAGGTCGGGATCGGTGGTGGCGAGGCCGGTCATCATCGGGTCCAGATCGACCAGTGTAACCGCGCGGACTTCGGGGTATTTCAGCACCTCGCGCAGGGCAAGGCCGTCGCCGCCGCCAAGGATGAGGATTTTTTCACGGCGGTCAGCGAGACACATCGCGGGGTGGACGAGGTTTTCGTGATAGATGTGCTCGTCCGCCTCATTGAACTGCAGGTGACCGTTGATATAGCAGCGGACATTGCCGATGCGGTTTTTCGTGAGGATGATGTGTTGGAAGGGCGAGGTGATGGAGGTGATGATGGGATCGCGGTAGAGGAACTGCTCTGCTTGCAAGGTAAGGCTCCTGCCGGTGATCAAGCCGATGGTGACCAGCGCGACGCCGCCAAGGATTTCCAGAAGCCGGGTGCGTGGACGGGCAAGCCGTTTTTGATAGAGAAACCAACACAGAATCGCGGACGCCATCGTCGCCAAACCGACGACGAAGCTGATCCGGTCGATGCTCAGATAACGCACCAGCAGAAAGGTCCAGAGCAGGGCTCCCACCAGCGCGCCGATGTAGTCCATTTTGAGCACTTGGGCGAGATTGATGCGCATTTCCGGCGCATCGTCCTCGTTGATCCGCATCATCAGTGGGATTTCGTAGCCGATGAGCATGCCGACGCCGAAGGCCAGCGAGTATTGGATGACGATGTAAAGCTGGGGCAGAAGGGCGAAGCCGTGAATCATGACTAACGGCCCGAATCCACCCAGCACGGCGAGCAGAACCTGCGTCGTAATCAAGCGGTCTGCCAGCACGTTCGCGGGAGTGTGCTTCTGTAAATCCGCTCCCAGACCCATCGCGAAAAGCATGGTGGCGATCATCGTCGCCCACTGTTGCAAAGAGTTTCCCAAGAGGTCGGAGGCAATCTTGCTGAGCGTGTATTCGTAGGCCAGCCCGCAGCCTCCGAGCAGGAACATCAGCAGGCCGAGCGCCCAGCGCTCGTTCCGGTGGGTGGGTTTTTCTGCGACCTCGCAATTCACCGGAGCAAAGTAGTCGCCTTGTCCGGGATGGGGAATCCTAAATTCTGTCAGCCGCGAGATTTGCGCCAAATTCACTTCCGGGCGAACTTGGTTCCAGTCGCGAAGGTGCTACGGAAGCAAGGATCTAACTGACCAGATGCGCGCCTTGCGACGGGCGTGAAGCGAAGATCTGGGGCTTGATGCCAGTGGCCTTTTCGTATTCCGCGCCGAGGGTATTGGCGATTTCCGAGGCTTTGCGGGATTCGCAGAGCGTGACAGTGGAGCCTCCGAAGCCGCCGCCGGTCATGCGGGCACCGATGACGCCGCCGTTGCGGCCGATCTTGCGGGCGATATCGACCATGATGTCGAGTTCCTTGCAGGAGACTTCGAAATCGTCGCGCAGCGAGTCGTGGCTGGCCGCCATGAGCGGGCCGAGCGTCTCGAAATCATTCCTGGCGAGGGCGGCGGCGGCGGCGATGGTGCGGGAAATCTCGCCGACGACGTGACGGGAGCGGCGGTTGAGGGGGTCGCCAAGTTTTTGCCAGTTGGCCTGCACATCGGCGGCGGTGACGTCGCGCCAAGAGGCTTTGCCAAGAGTAGCGAGGCTGTCTTCGGTGTGCTTGCGGCGGATGGCGTAGCCGCCGTCGGAGAGTTCGTGGTGCACCATCGTGTTCGAGATCAAGACGGTGAGGTCGGGATTTTCAAACGGGACGAGTTCGGGTTCGCCGGTCTGGCAATCGATGAGGACGAGGCGGTTTGGTTTGCCGAAAGCGGAGGCGAATTGGTCCATGATCCCGCAAGGGACGTTGGCGAAATCATGTTCCGCTTTCTGGCAGAGCAGGGCTTTTTCCCGGGTCTGAAGGCGGGTGTCCAGCAGGCCTTCGAGAAAGGTGGCGGTCGCGCATTCCAGCGCGGCTGAGGAGGACAGACCCGCACCGCCGGGGACGGAGGAGAGGATGTAGGCGTCGAATCCGGGGATGTGGTGGCCGCGGTCTTGGAAGCCGCGGATCACGCCTCGCAGATAGTTCGCCCACTTGGGTTCGCCGGTTTCCTGCGGCTGGGAGAGGTCGAGGGTGGCGATTTCCTCGCTGATCGCGGAGGTGATGCGGGCATGCAAGGTGCCGTTTGCGCAGCCGGCGATGACGATGTAACGATCAATCGCGAAGGGCATGACAAAGCCGTCGCAGTAGTCAATGTGCTCGCCGATGAGATTGACGCGCCCGGGCGCGGCGGCGGTGATGGTGGCCTTGGCCTGAAGGCGGTCGGCGAGTCCGGCGGCGGCGTCAGTGACAAGATCGCTGAGGTTGGGATTGATCTGGAGCATGGGTGGGTGGGTCCTAAACAATTGGCAAGTGGTCGAGACGGCGACGATAACTTTCCACAGCTTGGGTCCACGCGCCATGGATTCCTTCCGCCGGACGTAGCCAGACGGCGCGGTGCATCATGAGCATCGCCGGAGCGGCGTAAAGGAGTTCGGAAAGTTCGGCTTTGGACAGGCTGGTGGGGCCCTCGCTGAGGCAGCGTTGGGCCAGCGCTTCTTCTGACTCCGTTAGATCGGATTGCTCCAACAGGGAGACGTGGACGCCGTTGACGTAGGGATCGACGACGGCGGCGACAATTCCGCGGCGGGCGTCGTGGGAGGCGTCAAGCGCGGGATCGACGGCGGCGGTGGCGTTGTCGGCAAGACGGATGACGGCTGGGGGATTGAGCTCTTCGGGTGTGGCCAGAATTTTTCTTTTCAGCAGGGCTTGGCCGTAGCGGGAGCGGCTGGTCCAGACGGAGACGGGGGCCGAGAGGAGTAGCCCGAGCAAAATCGGGGTCATCCAGAGGGCGAAGGCGTATCTGGAAGTAAAGTCGCCGGGGTTTTTCGAATGGTAGCCGATGTTGATGGCAACGGCGGTCCAGACCAGCCCGAGAATTGTCTGCGGCGCGTGGAAGCGGAACGCATCGCCCCACGTGGTGCCATCGGTTTCGCGGTTTTGATTTCCCCAGCCGACCGCACGGCCGAGGATGATGCTTAGCACCATCAGCGAGTGGGCGACCATGATGCAAGGCGCGAGCAGCATGGAGACGATGGTTTCCAGAATTGATCCGAACAGGATTCGAAAGGTGCCGCCGAACGAGCGGCGGATGCTGGGAGTGAGGATCGCGCCGGTAACGGCGAGGATTTTTGGCAGAAATAACAGGGCGAAAATAACGGCGGTCAGGATGATGCTCTGTTGGATTCCGTCGATGTGGAACCAGCGGGCGGCGTAGCTTTCAAAAGGAAGCTGGCTGAGTTCGCTGGAGTAGCGGTCCCAGGCGATCCAAGTGCCGAGGGTTAGAAACAGAAACCAAAGCGGGCTGCCGAGGTAGGCCATGATGCCCATGAAGAGGTGCATTCTGACAGAAAACGGCAGCTTGCGGGCGAAGATGAGCCACATGTGCTGGAGGTTGCCCTGGCACCAGCGGCGGTCGCGGATGAGGTGGTCCACCAAGGTTGGAGGAGCCTCCTCGTAGGTGCCCTCCAGATCCCAGGCGAGCCAGACTTCCCAACCTTGGCTGACCATCAGCGCGGCTTCGACGAAATCATGGCTGAGAATTCGGCCGCCGAAGGGCTCGCGGCCGGGCAGGGCGGGAAGTTCGCAGAACTCGGAAAACGGCTTCACGCGGATGAGTGCATTGTGCCCCCAGTAACTGCCACCGCCGAGCTGCCAGTAGTTGAGTCCGCGGATGAAGAGAGGGCCGTAAAGGCGCATCGCGAATTGCTGGAGGCGGGTGAAAATCGAGGAGCCGCGGATCAATTTCGGCGCGGTCTGGAGAATCCCGAGGCGCGGATAGGCCTCCATGATGCGGGTCATCGTGACGATGTCGCCGCCGTCCATCAGGCTGTCCGCGTCGAGCACCAGCATCGCTTCGTAGTCGCCGCCCCAGGTGCGGACGAAGTCGCCGATATTGCCGGCCTTGCGGTTTTCGTTGGTTTTGCGACGGCGGTAGTAAATGCGGCCGAACGCGTCGAGACGCCGGCAGAGGTTGGTCCACGAGGTTTCCTCCATCACCCAGAGGTCGAGGTCGCGGGTGTCGCTGAGGATGAAGAAATCGAAAGACGCCAGATTTCCGGTGGCTTCGATGGACCGATAGATGGCCTCGATGCGGGCGCAGACGCGGACGCTATCTTCGTTGTAAACCGGGATGACCACGGCGTGGCGCTTGGCGAGCGGGCCGGTTTTTCCCTCGGCGAGCTTGCTGATCCGGACCGAGCGCTTGCGGCCTAGCAGCATGTCGAACGCGCCGAAAATCGCGTGGAACGAGCCGAGGACGAGCAGGCCGTTCAAGACGACGAAAATGGCTAACAACGGATAGTGAGCCTTTTGAAATTGCATCCGCCAGAACAGATCTGTCAGCCAGAGGCTGGCCGCGATGTTGACGATGACGACACTGCCAAAAAACAGCGTGCGTCTCAGGATGGTCCGGATACGGCCGAAAAACGGTTTGATGGAAGCGTTGGATGTTGGGTCGGTATTTTCCATCAGTCCAAAAGGATAAACCACAGGGTGACAACGATCAGCAGCAAGAGCAGGCCGACGAACATGATCCGGACGATGGGCTTGCGGTCCATTGTCTGCCACCATTGGGCGGCACCGCTGCCGATGGCGTTAAATTCGAGAGGGCGGGGGACCATGGTGAGCTGCGCGAAACGCGGGCCGGCGGCGAGATAGGATTTTTTCATCGCCTCGACGAACTCGGTCGGCCATGGTGCGGGTGTTAGGAAGACCCCTTGCCATTGGTCCGGCATGCCGGCGAGCAGCAGCGCGAGTCGGCCGCGGGCGGCGAGGCGGCGGTTTTCTAACGGCACGTCGAGCACGTCCTGGGTCCAGTTGGCCACTTCGCTCAAGGCCTCTTCCATGGCGAGCAGACGTGCGGGTTTTTCCGGTTCGGCGACCCGCCGGGCGGAGGCGCGCCAGAGGATGCTGCGGACGAGTTCCGCGACGAGCAGGCGGTTCCTCAGGCGCAGAGCTTGCAGGTAGGCCTCGACGGCGGCGTAGGCCTCTTCCCACTCATTGAGCTCGCCCTCGCTGAGCGGGCGCATGGTGTTCAAGGAGTGATGCGATGGACCCATGTTTCGGTGAGGAAATTTTCTCCGCGTTTGAGGCAGCAACGAAGCTCGACCGGGCCGATGTCAGAGAGCTTGCCACCTTCGGCGGCTGGAGCGATTTGGAAAGCGACGCGCCAACGGGCGTTAGGAATGGATTGAACGGTGATGCCTTGGATTTTGATTTTTTCCGCACAGGCTCCGGTGGCTTGGATGAGCGGAGTGATGGGGATTTCGCTCTGCTGGTTGAGGGCGTTGCCGACAAACTCGACGACCATGGTGCGTTGCTCGGGCTGCCAGTCGTGGACGCCCGTGCGGGTGGCGACGACGTGCCCGTCGGCCATCGACGGGTCCTCGTCGAGAGTCCAATGTTGGCGATAGGAAAACTCAATGCGGTCGCCGGGTTGTGGCGTGCGTGCGGGTTCCCACATGGCCACGGTGTTGTCGGAAAGCTCGTTCGTGGTGGGGATCTCCATCAGCATCACCCGGCCCGGACCCCAGTCGGAGGTGGGTTCGATCCAGAGCGAGGGCCGAAGCTGATAGTCAGCCTCGTTGTCTTCGTAGGCGGCGAACCGTCGGTCGCGCTGCAAGAGGCCGAAGCCGTCGCATTTCTCCATGTCGAAAAAGCTGAACTCGAGCTTGCCGGTGTCATTCGAGACCGGCCGCCACAGCCGCTCGCCAGTGCCGGTGCGGATGGCGAGTCCGTCGGAGTCATGGACTTCCGGGCGGAAGTCGTCGAAGCGGCGGCGCGAGTTTTCGCCGAACCAGAACATGCTCGACATCGGGGCGATGCCGAGGCGTTGGACCACTTTGCGGGCGAAAAGGACGGCTTTGACGTCAACGAGGGTTTTGTTGCCGGGGGCGATTTTGAATTGATAGGCGCCGGAGTACGACGGGCCATCCAGCAGTGCGTAAACGGTGGCTTGGGTGCTGTTTTCATCGGGTTTGCGCAGCCAGAATTCCCTGAAGTTCGGAAATTCCTCGGTTGTGCCCTCGGCTCCGGTATCGACGGCGATGCCGCGTGAGGAGATGCCGTAGCGTTGGTTTTTGCCGAGCGCCCGCCAGTAGCTTGCGCCTTGGAAGGCGATGAGCTCGTCGAAAATGTCCGGATTGTTCAGCGGCGCGTGGAGGCGGAATCCGGCGAAGCCGCCCTCGGCGGGAAGGTCGCCGTGCTTGTTGATGAGCGGGCCGTAATTGAAGAACGCCTCGGCCAGCCGGATTTTCTGTTGGTGACTGCTGGTGAATTCGTTGAGTGTCACCGGCTCACGGAACAAATAGCCGGGATGGAAAAACATTGCGCGGAACGGAAGCTTCTCCGTCGCCCACAAGGCTTGATTCGGGTTGAAGCGGATGTCGCGGTATTGATCGTAGGTCAGCTCGTTCATCCATGCCGGCAGGCTGTCGCGGCCGGGGGCGACGTAGGGCTTGTTAGCGAGGTCCCGCGCGCGACTCTGGATGCTTTCAAATCCGACATCCTCGCGTTCCCAAGTCTGGCACAAAGCGGAGGACGTCAAAGTTGCAAACGTCGTGAGCAGAATAAGTTTCCTTGGCACAGCAGGGTCATAGGGTGGGGATAGCCCGCCCGTCAAGAATCGTGATTTGGAAATCTTTCATGGAATTAGACCCTCGAATCCAGGCGGGTGGCGTGATAGGTGAGAATTCCGTCAAAATCGACGACTTCCGGGTCAGCAACCACCCGCTGCGGGTCGAAATCGAGGAAGAACCGGTCAACCCGGAATCCACAATCTGCGAGAAGAGTGAGTAGCTCCGGGTGCTCGATCCAGCGGATGGTTTGGCTAGAATGGTGGGTCTGGGGAGGATTGCCGGTGAGGGAATAACGGTGCTCGCGCTCGACGAGTTGGCGGCGGCGGTCCAAGCGGTGGCGGGTTTCTAATAAGCCCTCCCTGCCGTCCGGCAAAGTGACGCAGTGGTCCTCATACCATTGGTTTTCCGGGAGATCGCCCAACAGCTCGGCGTAAGGCATGAAAACCGTCAGATAGAGGCCGCCGTGGTCTGCGAGCAGGCCGTGCCAATGGTGCAGCGTGGCGGCGGGATCGCTCGCCAGTTGCAGGGTGAACGCCGGGGCCAGCAGTGAGGAAAATTTCCGGCCATCGTCCCACAGCGACATGTCGCCTTCATGAACCACCGGCTGGATGCCTCGCCGCCGCGCGCGGGTGGTTCCGAGTTTTAGCATGTCGCGCGAGAGTTCGAGACCTTCCACGTCGAGCCCCATTTGGACCAGCGGGAACATCAAACGGCCCGAGCCCGAGCCGATTTCAAGCGCCCGGCCCGGATGCTTTTTGAGAAACGCCGCCATCAGCGCCACCTCCGAGCCATCGTCCTCGGCCTCCCAGAACGCGTCGTGCAGCTCGGCTTCGAGCGAGAGGTAAGGTTGGGACACGTGGTTTGGAGTTCCGATGGTCTCCGGACTGAGACAGCCGGGAGGCATTTCACTCAAATTTCAGCCGCGGACGGAGGCGGGGTTTTGCCGCGCAGCTTGAGGTTGAGCAACTCGACGAGCAGCGAGAACGCCATCGAGAAATAGATGTAGCCTTTCGGAATGTGGAAGTGCATCGCCTCCGCCATCAACGCCGTGCCGATGAGAATCAGGAACGAAAGCGCGAGCATTTTCACCGACGGATGGCGTGAGACGAAGCTGCTGATCGCGCCGGACGCGAGCATCATGACGGCGATGGAAATCATCACCGCGACCATCATCAGCGAGACGCGCGTCGGGTCGTTGACCATGCCAACGGCGGTGATCACGGAGTCGAGCGAGAAGATGATGTCGATCATCGCAATTTGCACCAGCACCGCACCGAAGCTGGCTTTCGCCTTGCTGGTCATGGCCTCTTCTTCGTGACCTTCCAGATTGTGATGAATTTCCTTGGTGGCCTTCCAGATGAGAAAAAACCCGCCGCCTAGCAGAATTAGGTCTTTCCACGAGAATCCGAGCATGCCGCCGTGCTCAGCGGCTTTCGGCATCATGTCCCACAGCGTCGGGTGGACGGGGATTTCGAAAATCGCGGTTTGCAGGCTCATGATCCAAGTGATCGAAAGCAGCAGGACCATCCGCGCGCCCATTGCCAGGCTCAGGCCGATCAGGCGGCCTTTCGCCCGCTGCTCTTCGGGCAGGCGGTCGACCAGGATGGAAATGAAAACGATGTTGTCGATGCCGAGCACGATTTCCAACAATGTCAGTGTCAGCAGTGCGCCCCAGGCTTGGGGGTCGGCGAGCCAGTTAAATTCAAGGAGGGAGGCAATGATCATAATGAGGCGAATTCGAGAGCGCGTTGTTTCATCTGATTGGCCATCAGAGTCAAGGCATTGGCGCGGGTTCCAATGAAATGGTCTCGCAAGCCTGCTTCTGTCACAAAGCTCATGTCAGCAGTCAGAATTTCTTCAGGGCTCTCTCCACTCAAAATCCGAACGAAAACTGCGGCGAGACCCTTGGTGATTTGAGAATTGGAATCAGCCGAATAAATGACCTTTCCATCTTCATATTTCCCATCCAACCAGACTAGTGCTTGGCATCCCTTGATGAGATTGTCATCAATCTTGGAACTCTCTCCCATCGGGGTAAGCGACTTTCCGAGGCTGATTATGTATTCATAGCGCTCAGACCAGTCGGGAAAGATCGCGAGATCCTCAATGAAGTTTCTCTGCTTGTCTGCGATGCTCATGCGGCGGAATGGTTACGCGGGATGAAATTGCGGGCAAGCTTCATCAAGTCGCTGGCGCGAGTCTCTGGAGAAGCAGCGCGAAAATGAAGGCAAGGGGAGGGATGGCGAAACACGCGATTGTGAACCCGACCCAGCCTGCGCCGTCGCCGGCCGCAGAGAGGAAAACCGGCAACAGCACGATCCAGTCCACCCACGGAATCCCTGCTAGCAAGCCGGAAACCAGCGCGGAGACGGGCCGCCGCTTGAAGATCAGACACACGCTCGTCCAAACCAGATACGGCACGGCCCCGGCGAAAGCCAACAGGAGACTCGGTTGAAATCCCTTGTGTTGCCACACCATCAGGATCGCCGTCGCCAGCAGAAGTCCCCGCGCCATCACGGCCACCCGCCGCGGCGGCTCGGCCATCGACTCATATCTCGCGCTAAGAGAAAGCCCCATGATGTAGCAGAAAAGCCCGCCCGCCGCCGGAAGGATGCCATTCAGGTTCGGGTCAAACGCCGCGAATCCCATCACCGGCAACAAGGCCCGACAGAGTCCCATCGGGATCACCGCCCACGCGCTTCGTTTGTGCCAGGCGGTGTAAATGCAGATGCTTACCACGATGACGCCCGCGATGACGGCGCAGCGCAAGTTCACGGAGGCGGCGAGCCCCGCTCCTCCCAGCCCGAGCGTTGCCGCCAGTGCGGCGTAGAGTCCCGGAGGAAACAGCCCGCGTGGCAGCGCCCGTTCGGGCCGGTGACTCGCATCCCAGCCACGGTCCATCCAGTCGTTGCAGAAATTTCCCGCGACATAAAGCGCCACCCCGGCGAGCGCGAGCCGGGACGCCGAACTCCAAGGGATTTCCAAAATGATGACGACGTCGCCGAAGAACATCCCGATCACCACGCCCAGCCAGACGTTGCTCACCACGCTCGGGATGTTCGCCACTCGAGCGGTGGACAGCAGTGCGTGGATTTTCCCGGAGCGGTTCATCGGTTCGCAGCATGCGGAAAACCAACCGAACCGCCAAACGGAAATCTGTCTGATTTTGGCAGCACAGGATATGCGGAGTTCAAAGCACTTGGCGGGTAGTTCCACCCGACTCTACGGAGGGGCGGCGCGGTGCCAGCGGTCCTCACCTTCGAAGGCGGTGATTTCTTCAATCTGGGAGCTTCTAACTTGAATGAAAACCGTGACTTCGTCTCGGCCGCCATCGGCGTCCGTTCGGGTCTCTCCGACTCCGTCAATGTCGGTGCCGCCTATGAAATCCCGCTGACTAACGGGGAGGACAGCTTGATGGAAAGCCGCGTCACGGTCGATCTGGTCTGGCAATTCTGATTTGTTTGTTCGGTTGTTGTAGTAAGCCCGGAGCGGATCACCGCTTGGGGCTTTTTATTCGACGGCGTCCGGCCGATCGACTAAAACCATGCTTATGAGCAAAATCGCAATCGTTCTCATCGCCCTTGTCGGGCTGGTCGTCGTCCTCGGCCTGTCGGCAGTCGGCACTTATAACGGATTGGTCGGAAAGCAGCAGGGCGTCGACGCCGCCTGGGCGCAGGTGCTCAACCAGCATCAACGCCGCGCCGATCTAGTGCCGAATCTGGTCAAGACCGTCGAGGGTTCCGCCAATTTTGAGAAATCCACGCTCGAGAGCGTGGTCAACGCCCGCGCCTCGGTCGGGCGGGTGACCATCGACCCGAGCAAGGCTCCGGCCGACGCGGAGACGCTGCAGAAATTCCAAGAAGCTCAGGGGCAGTTCAGCAGCGCGCTGAGCCGCTTGTTAGTGGTGGCGGAGAACTATCCGGACCTGAAGGCAAGCGCCGGATTCCGCGACTTGCAGGCGCAGTTGGAAGGCACCGAGAACCGCATCGCCGTCGAGCGCGGCCGTTTCAACGAGGTGGTGATGAGTTACAACACCAGCATCCGCCGCTTCCCGACTTTGATTTTCGCCGGAATGTTTGGCTTCCATCCGAAGCCCTATTTCCAATCCGACGCCGGAGCTGGGAAAGCGCCCGAGGTGAAATTTGACTTCGGCAGCGGCCGATGACCGGAGTCCGCCACCGTCCGGCGTGGCTCGCGCTGCTGCTGGTCTGGCTTTGCGGCTTCGCGACTGAGGTCCGCGCGGCCGAGCCGCTGCCAGCCAGCCCGACGCCGCATTACATTCGCGACGATGCAAAATGGTTAAGCCCCGGCGCGTTCCAGTCGCTCGACCGCAAACTGGAAGCCTTCGAGCGCGAAACCTCGTCGCAGATCGTGGTCGCGATTTTGCCGCAAATTCCGGCGGGCGAGGAACTGTTTGATTTCAGCCAGCGGCTCTATCAAGCATGGCAACCCGGCCAGCAGGGCAAGGACAACGGCGCGATTTTCCTGGTCTTCGCCGCCGACCGCAAGATGCGGATTCACACCGGTTATGGGCTGGAAGGCGTGCTGCCGGACGCGCGCTCCAAGCAGATCATCGAGGAAGTCGTCGCGCCGCAACT
>JAYSYA010000162.1:0-4038 GCA_043716765.1 Akkermansiaceae bacterium | reverse complement strand
ACACGTGCGTAGCCAGCGGCGCGGTGATCTCGTGCGAGGAGACGTGAGGCTTCACCAGGAAAGATTCAAAGGCCCGGCTGTAGATCTCCCTGTAGATCACGGCGTCGTCGCGGCGGGCATCCTCCACGGAATCATAGTGGCGGGCGACAGCTTCGTGAAACAGCGCTTCCAGCTCGGCTGCGGGAGATTCCGTGAGACCGCCACCGGAGAGGCTCCACTGAAGGGCTGCGTCATCATGAGGGATCACCTTGAGGGCAAGATCCCGGGCGCTTTCCGGATCTTCGGGAAACTCCAGGCTTTGCTGCGAGCCTGAGAGCTGCGCGGCGATTTTCTGAAATTGCGTGTCGATCCTGCCGATCAACTGCCGGTGGTCCTGTTGCTGGAAACCATGGAAAAAGTGGCTGAGCCGTCGAAATTTCTGTGAGGCTTTGAAGCCGAGAAACCGACTCTGCGGTGCCCATACCAAAACACCCACGTTCGCGAACTCGCCGGAAAGCGGTTCGTGGACATAGCGGAGAAAGCAGAAACTGTAGCGTTCGAGACTCATGGGCGGCTAACCTCGGTCAGCACACGGAAAAAATCGTCCGTGTCGACTGCGAGCTTCGTAAGATAAGCTTCGAGTCGCGGCAAGTCCAGATCTGGATCGGCCATCCAGACAGCGATTTCAGAGGACAGGCGGCCGGAGGGGTTGCCGAGCCACCACTCCTCGAAGGTATCCCAGAGATCTCTGCCCAGAATTCCCCCTACTGCAATGGCTGGTAAATGGCTATGGAGGCAATGCCGGGACAGCGTCTGGCGGTCCAAGGCTGTGAACCATGGTTTGGCCTCCTTCTCCCGGATCCGCAGGTAAGCGAATGCCTTGTCGAAATCGAGCAGTGCCAGTTCCTCGCCCCGCCACAGCAGGTTCGGATTGTCCGCCATGCGGTCCGAGTTCTGCACCATGGCATCGAAGGCATACACCGTTTCGAGAGACGCGTCCGGGATCGAGCGCGGCGCGCTGCCCTGAATCCAAGGTTTCCACCCGTCACCGAGATGAATGGTGCCGACATTCCATCCGATGCTTTGCCGGATGAGTTCCGCGCGGTCTGGAAAATCGGAAGCGCTCCAGTCAAATCCTTCCTGAAGTTCCACCAGCACCGGCTCGGGACAGGTCAGCCCGAGTTCGCGGGCGAACAGGAGGGAAAACAATTCCTTCAGCATCGCATCCGGCCGATCTGCGTAGCCGGCCCGGGATTTCACCACCACCGCGCGACGTTCGCCGCCATCCTTCGGCTGCGCCAGCACCAGAAACGGTCGGTTCAGGCCGCGCTCCATCGGGCGGCGGAATTGGACGGCAGTGAAGCGGCGGAGAGTCACGGGCAGAGTTTTAGTCGGGCTAAAGGGTTCGGCTCACTAATAATCGTTGCTCCGGTCATAGGGAACGTAGCCGTCCGGAGCGTCGTCTGGATCGTAGGTCGGCTTGGGCGCGAAGAAGCCGCCGAATGCGAGGCTGATGAGGATGAGCAGGAACACGGTGATGAAGATTTCTCCGGGAACTTGCTCCCTCTGGGTTTTGTACGCGACGCCTTGATTCGAGATTGCCCTGACAAGGGAGTAGAGCGCCCAGGCAAGAAACAAGGCGGCGAGCAAGGCTGATAAGGTCTGCCCGAGCAGATCGCCCAGGCTGATGTCCTCGAACTCGCCACCGCCGACCTTCGTGCCAAGCAGGGCAATGGCGAAGGTGCCGCCAAGAATGGCGGGCCAGAGTCGCCGGGCATGGCGGAAAACATCGGCCAAGGTCATGAAGGGGAACGCAGGCGGCTGGCCAACTACCCGGGTGAGTGAGAAGTGCGGAGTTTTGCCGTCGTTCTCTTCCCGGAGAAGATGCAATGCCCAGCCAAGCAGCGCGAGGACCAGGACATCGAGCAGCATCCAGGTGGATCTTGGCAAATGAACCTGGGTGAGCGGATTCGTCATCACGGCGGTGATGACCAGGCCCAAGGACAGCTTGAGGGAGATGGGCGGCAGCGGGTTCCTTTCGATCAGGAAATCCTTGTTTTCGAGAAACCGGACAATCTCGGAATTCTCCTCGGTGAGAGGCACATCACGCGCATCGGTGTTCGAATCCCGCAGCGTGCCTGCGAAACTGCCGTCATAGGGATCGCGGGTGCCGGATTCGATCTGCCCCGCCGAGGGTTGGAAGCTCAGCCTCTTGCAGGGACGGAGGAAAAAGCCCGCTGTGTAGAGCAGACCAAGCGAGAGGAAGAACTTGAGGACCTTGTAAGCCGTAAAGGGCAGCGGCAGCAGCAGGACACCCAGGATGACCATGCACAGGATGACAACGACGACGGTGGGCTTGGTTTTCGGGTGCATGGGGGGCGGTTCGGATTCAACCGTTGAAGTCAGCAAGGAGGGCACAGAGACGCCATTGGCGGACGCCAGCAAACTGCAACCTCCGTTCGATGGCGAGGGGAAACACGCCCTGCTGGCAGACCATGGCCTGTTAGCAGCTGACGCCGCCGTAGCGCTAGATCTGGCACGCGGCCACGCCGCCAAAGGGCAAAATGGCGAGGACAGCGCTTTGTGGCGGGGAGCCCATGGTAGCCTCGGAGGCACCTCCGCCCCCAACAGGGGGGTCGCCGATAGGCGGAGGCAGACCGTGGGGCTCGGGACCCGCCACCAAGCGATCCCGCAGGCAATTTGACCGCTGAGGGACGGGCGGGTATCCCCCGCCGGTCCCGGTTTTCCGGGATGCGCCGGAGAGAGTTTGAAGGAGCCGTAGTCGGCGCGAGGGACGAGCAAGCCGGGTAGGCGGATTCAATCTCTCGACAAGCCTGGCTGCCTCTTCGGGGGCGTTGCGGGGGCGTCCCCCGCTGGAAGGGGTAGGGCCGCACGCGGTAGGCCCGAGGGGAAGGCTTTCCCCGCCAGATGGCAGGAAATGCGGAATTCAGCAGATTCTGAGACTTTATCTCGTCATCCATAAACGTCCATGATGGTGTGAGGAGTTGCACGAAGGTGCGATGCAACTTAGACAAAATCCGCTCATGTTTAATTTTTTAACGAAATTCGCTTTGAAGGCAGTCATCAGAGGAGCTGACGAAGGCAATGCCAACGATCAAAATTTCCCGGCCTTTTGGCCCCCTTTTTCCCCGCACCCGCCATCCCGTACGGCCACCGACTCTTTCTACGGCCCTCACCACAAAAGCAATTTCCTAGCAATCGCGGTCTAATTTTCGGGGCCACCTCAATTCGTGCCTCACCACGCCCACCACGTTCGAGGACCGATGTTGGCAGAAATTCATCGCAGCCAGCCAGTTCCGCGGTGCTGAGGGCCAATCCGGATAATCCGGCCAACATATCATAAGCATGTTCCGTGACGTTGATTCCAGCGTCCTCCTTGAGCCTGTTCCATCCCTTGTCATCGAGAGTTCGTAGTGTATCGAACCTTGAATCCGCGCTATGTGCGGCGATCCATCGGCGGACGTCCGACGTTGTGGGGAACGGCAATTCGCCCGGCGACGACCCGCGGCAGGCGGATTGCGTGGACTGGTTCTGCGCTTGGGCCCACTCATTCACAACTTCATCGATTGCTAGCCAGATCTGGAAATTCCTGTGCGTCTCGCGCGGCGGCTTAGACCCTTTGCCAAAAATAATTTCCGAAACCCTCACAAAAGACTGGTACGACTGTTTGAATTATTCAGCTTGAAGTGGCCATGGATTGCGGGCGGGACAACAAGGTGTTCCGGCGCCTCAACGCCATCCATTTGTTGTTAGTTGGAGTCGGTTATGACTTGGTATTGCGCAACAGCCGGGTGAGCGGCCGAATGCTCCGGCTGTGGATTTCCCGCTTCAACGCACAAGGGATCGACGTGCTGAATGGGGTCAATGGGGTCAGTGAATGAATGGGGTCGGTCCTCGCGCATTCACATCCTCCTCCCCAAACCCTATCGATGGGGTCAGTCCCGAATAACAAGCACAAGCATCGCTGGGATCATTTCATGAATGTCGCGCGCTACATCCGGCGCAATTCGATCAAGGCAAAGCTACCGGTCGGATCGT
>JAYSYA010000161.1:0-12339 GCA_043716765.1 Akkermansiaceae bacterium | reverse complement strand
CGTGCGAATGAGATGTCGGAGTGGAAGAGGGCTTCGCGCGGTTCATTGGCATCGACGCTCATAGAGCGACGCTACAAGGCTTTTCTTTGGCGACGGCGCAGGGCTTTGCTTTGGCTCACCCCACCCGCACTTGGCCGTTCATGAGCATGGGGCGCAGTGGTTTCTGCTCCTGCATCCTTCTCTTCAGCATCCCAGCCACAGAACCAGACAGCGAAGGTCATAGACGCGCCGCTTGCGTTGGGCCTGGTAGCCAGTTATCAGAATAACGATGGACCGCCTCACGCGTCTGAATACAGTTTTCACTAATATCCCGGTGTATTTCATCACGGCTTGCACTGAGAAGCGCAGGCATCTGCTGGCAAATGATGATGCCCATGAGGTCTTCCGCCGCTTCTGCATTCTGGCTAGGACTCGCGGTGTGCTGGTCGGGCGTTACGTCCTCATGCCGGATCATCTGCATCTTTTCGTCTGCATTCCGCCGGGGGCGGTAGGTTTGTCGATGTGGATGAAATCGTTAAAAAACTCACTTTCAAAACACTGGCGGGAGCATGGGATCGAAGCACCGCACTGGCAGAAGAGATTTTTCGACCATTTGATCCGTTCGGGCGAATCGCACGCGGAGAAGTGGAAATATGTCAGGGAGAATCCCGTGCGTGCGGGGTTGGTGGCCAATGCGGAGGATTGGCCGCATGCCGGAGCCATCCAACCGGATTCGTGGACGTAACAAATGCAGCGGCGAGGCTAGAGATGTTTTGTAGCGGCGGTCTGTGACCGACGGGCGAATGAAATGTCAGAATGGAAGAGGGCTTCGCGCGGGGCTTTGGCATCGACGCTCATAGAGCGACGCTACAGTCACCCCACCCGCACCTGGCCGTTCATGAGCATCGGCAGCAGCCAGTCGCGGAGGGTGGTGAGTTCTTGGTTTTGGAGCATGGGACGAATTGTAGCGGCGCTCTGTGAGCGTCGTTGTGGATGAGGTATCAGAATGAAAATGGAGAGCTTCGCGCGGTTCTTTGGCATCGACGCTCATAGAGCGACGCTACATGGCTTCTCTTGGGCTCACCCAACCCGCACCTGGGGAAAGAGATGAAGAGGTGTTTTGTAGCGGTCGGGGCGAAAGAGGTGCTTTGTAGCGGCGGTCTGTGACCGTCGAGGCGGGTGAGGTGTCAGAATGGAAGAGGGCTTCGCGCGGCTCTTTGGCATCGACGCTCATAGAGCGACGCTACAGGGCGTTTCGTGGGCGGCTACAGGGCTTTACAGGGACGGTGAGGCGTGGCGCTTTATGTGGCCTATTTCAAGGAGAAATCAGGGTGACGCTGGGGAAGTAGGTTTGATAGCGGGTGACATCCCGGGTGATGATGGGAACTCCGAGTGCGGCGGCGTGGGCTCCGATGAAGAAATCCGGAAGCGGCGTGGTCTTGGTGCCGCCGCGCTGCCGATAGATCTTGTAGGCCTGCGCGGCGAGGAAAAGTGATTCGCGGGAAAATTCGCGGTATTTCAAGCCGAGATAGGCGATGAGCTGGTCAGCATCCTCGGCAGAGGGCAAAGGGAAGCACAGCTCCGCATAGATCGCCGGATTGATCACCAGTCGGCCCGCGAATGTCTCAAGCTGCCGGGCAGACCATGCTTCCCACTGAGGATCGCAACTGGTGATATCAATCACCACATTAGAGTCAACAAAGACGAGGGCTACCTCAGTCATCGCCTCTGAGTTCCTGCATGATCTCATCCGTCGTCTTGCCCCCTAAGCAGTCTTTCCAGATACCGCTCACCGCTTTCAGGCGCTCGCGCATGTCTTCTGGGCTGCGAGGGGGCGCGAAGCCTTCCCGCCCGGACAACGCGGTGGCGAGGATTTCCCGTGCTTCGGCCTCCATCGATCGCTGATGGCTCGCGGCTCGAAGGCGGAGCTTTTGTTTCACGCCTTCATCTAGATTTCGAATCGTGAGTGTGGTGCTCATGGCACGAAAGTAAGCAGTGCTAGCATTGCAGTCAATTGGGATTTCTTAACCACGGATTGCAGGCATGGATGGAGAGGTGCTTTGTAGCGGCGGTCTGCGACCGTCGAGGCGAATGAGATGATCGTGGTGGAGAAAAGGGCTTCGCGCATTTTCATGTGCATCGTCGCTCATAGAGCGACGCTACAGGGCTTCTCATGCCGGTTGCTGGCCGTTGAATTCATCCAAATACTCCTTCATGACAAAGCTGTTGATGAAGCGGCTGCTTTCGGCGGTGAGCGGGAGTTGGTGCAAGTTCTTGAGCTGGTCGACGATGAGGCGGAGCATCATCGCCTCGGTGTAGGGCTGGTTGTTGAGGAGCTGGGCGTTCTGGGAAATGCGCTCGTCCACTTGCAGCTTGAGGGCGGAGAGGGCGTCGAAGAGTTTTCGCTCATCGGGTGTGGGATCGCCTTTTTCCATGAGCCGCTTGTGGAGGCGGGCGTATTTCGCGTCGTTGGCGTATTTCGCACGGAGCAGTTGGTTTTTCCGCTCCAGCTCGCGGGCGCGGACGTGGATGGCATTGAGCGCGGCGATGTTCGAAACCATGTCCTGCTGGGTGATTTCGCTGAGATTCTTTTTCCGGAACAGGCGTTCGAGTTCTTCGCGCAGGCTGATGAATTCGGGGTCGCGTGGATCGAAGTTGCTGGCGAGGCTCTCGCGGGTGCGGCGGAGGGTGTCCTTGAGCTGATCGGCAATGACCATTTCCGACTCGGAAATCTTGCGGAAAGCGAAGATCACGTCTTCGAGGGCAACATTGAGGAGGTTGGTGTTGTCGTGCTCGTTTTCTAGGGCCTCGCGCTTGTTGAGCAGATCGAGGTGGTTGTGGGCCTCGCTGGAAAGCTGGGTGAGCTTGCGGAAGTCGAGCTTGTCCAGCAGGTCGTGCTGGCCGCTGGCGCGGATGAGGTTGTAGAGGCTCTTGGCATCGTCGAGCGCTTTGATGATCGCCCGCATGTCCTGCCGGTTCTGGATGGCGGTGATCTGTTGGGAAAAGATTTCGGCGTTGGCGGTGTCGAAGTGGAACAGCGCGTCCTTGATGGCTTCGATTTCCGCGGTGATTTCCTCGGCGGGCTTGAAGAGGGCGGAGTAGTGCTGGAACTCGTCGCCCATCTCGGACTGGAGCTCGTCGAAGTAGGCCTTGTTGGTCTTGTCGAACTCGGTCTGGATGTCGGCAAAGTCCACGATGTAACCGTAGCGGAAGCTCTTGTAGGTGCGGTTGACGCTGGTGAGCGCCTGCAAAAGGTTGTGCGCCTTGATGACGCGGCCGAGATAAAGCTTCTTGAGCCGCCGGGCGTCGAAGCCGGTGAGCAGCATGTTATAAACGAACAGGATGTCGATTTTGCCATCCTTGAAATCATTTACCCATTGCTTGCGCTCATCCTTGGTGCCGACGTCGTGTAGAATGAGTGCGTGGCGTCTGACGGAGAGTTCGAGCCGGGGAGTGAAGCGGAACGGGGTGATGTCGTCGGCGACTTTTTGATACTCCGACACCGGCTCGGCGACGGCGGCGGGAAAAGCGGCATATTTTTCCGCGAAGATCTGCGCCATCATTTTAGCCTGATCCGCAGAATCACAGATGACCATCGCGCCGATGCTGCCATCGCCCTCGCGGAGGCGGGTGTTTCCGAAATCCTTAACGATGTAGTCGAGCATGGGCTCGACGAATTTCTCGTGGGCGTAGAGCAGCTTGCGGTCGTGGCTATTTTTGAGGACTTCGATTTCCTCAAGCGCCTTGGCGAGATCGAGTTTGTATTGGGTCTCGATGCCCTCGCGGATGAGCCGGAGCGTGTAGCCGTCGGCGATGGAGGCATTGTAATAATACTTGTGGAAGTAGTTTCCGAAGAGCGCCTTGGAGCTAGCGCTATCACCGATGAGCGGGGTGCCGGTGAGGCCGATTTTGATAGAGTTTGTGTCGGACTCATTGAGATTGGCGAGGAAGCTGCCGGTGGGATTGTAGCTGCGGTGGACCTCGTCGAGGAAGTAAACGCGCTGGAGCTTGATGTTGTAGTCGGATGCGCGGACGACGTCGGCGTCGTCCTGGAATTTCTGGATGTTGACGACCGTGATCTCGGGCCTGCCGGAATGGTTGTGGATGGCGCTGGTGGACTTGATGTCCTTCGCGAAATCCTCGCGGGAATTGATGGTGTGGACGACGAGGCCGCGGGACTTGAACTCATCGCTCGCCTGAATCAGCAGGTCGATGCGATCGACGATGAAATAGAACTTGGGGACGATGCCTTGGCTTTGGAACCAAGCGGTGAGGTGGTGGACGTTGTAAAACGCCAGCGCGGTTTTGCCGCTGCCCTGGGTGTGCCAGATGATGCCCTTGCGGATGCCGGCTTCGAGAAACCGCACGATCTCCTTGGTGGCGAAAATCTGCGGGTAGCGCATGACGTGCTTTTCGATCCCCTTGCTCGTCTTGACGTAGGCGAAGGCGAACCGCAGTAGAAAGGCGAGACGGTCGCGCGAGAACAGCGCGGTGAGAAGACGGTTGGTGGGAGTTTCCGGGTTCTTGTTGGTCGCGAACTCCGGCGAGTGCTTGATGCTGGTGAGATTGGTGTCCGATAGAACCAGATCTTCGATTTCCTCATCCTCGGGAGCGAGTAGAGTGGTGAGATCCCGCTCTTGCTCTTCGCGGAAATAGTTGAAAGTCGGATCGCCGGATGAGGGTGATGCGTAAAAGGCACCTTCCAGCGGTTCGGGCGAGTTGTCGTCGTATTCCATGTTGTTCGAAAACACCATGAGCTGGGTCAGATTGACGAAGCGGCGGAATTTCGGATTGCGGAGGCGGATGTTCATCCGGTTGCGCTCCGCAAGGATGCCGTCGCGGTTGTTGGGCTTCTTCACCTCGGTGAAGATGAGCGGCATGCCATTGACGAGCAGCGTGATGTCCGGGCGGAATTCATCGTCGCCATTCTTGCTGGTGAGTTCCGTGACGACGCGGAAGGAATTGAGGTCGAAGTTTTCGAAATCGATGAGTTTGAGCCCGGAGCTTTTCGTCAGGCGCTCGTAGAATGCTTTGCCGAGGTCTTCGTTTTCGAGGAGGAGCGTGATCTCTTGGAGAAGCCGGTCGATGTCATCGGAGGTGGCGTCGGGATTGATCGCCGCGATGCTGGAGTGGAACAGCTCGGGGAAGATGTTGGTGGCTTCGTCCCACTTTGCTCCTTTCAACGAAAGGTAGGAATACCCCAGTCGCGTGAGGTGGAGAATCGTGGGGATCTTCACCCTAGAGTCTTCGTTGTGGACCATGATTTTAGCTGAGTTGCCTGCTAGATTTGCATTGCAGCGAACCTAACTGGCAGGCTCGGAAGGGCGAGGGAAATCAGCGGGAAATGCCCCACGGTGAGGAGCGCTTCGGAGGTAAAAAAGGGTCGTCGGCTTGCGCCAGCGGCCCTAGGATAGATCCATGATTTGAATCTGGATTTACCCACCTCAAGAGCAGCGGGCGGCTCAGTGTTTCACCTCGGCTTCGTAGTCGCCCAGCGCCCACTGGGTTCCTGCCAGGTAGTGGCGGAGCACCTTGGGATTCCAATAGATCTCGTGGTTGTGACCGAGCGAGCAATAGAACACGCGGCCCTTTTCCCACGGCCGCGCCCACGCCACGCCGAAGTCATTGTCCGTCCGCTTGATGCCGCTGACCGTCATGTCGGTTTTTTCGGTGTCCAGACGCAGCAACATGTGGACGGCTTTTGAATCGTAGGGCGCCTTGAGTTGATAGATCTCCTCGGGGAACTCGACATTCTCGCCGTTGAACATCGCGACGAGCGGATGCTTTTCCTGGCCGGGCTCGACCTTGATGCTGACCATCGTCTTGGCTCCCCACGGGTGGCCGTCGAAGCAGCCGTTGATCATTTTGCCATACTCGGGCCAATCGTAGAAGGTGTCCGTCGCGGCGTGGATGCCGATGAATCCGCCGCCGGATTTCACGAAGTTCATGAGGTTCGCCTTGATCCGGAGTTCCCGCTCGGTAGCGGCTTTTTGGTCGGCCTCGGACATTGCCTTGAACTCGGCGGCTTTGGGCGAGAAGACGTTCATCGTCGTGCTGAGAAAGCAGACCGCGTCGAATTTTTTCAGGGCGTCGGCCTCGAAATTTGCCAAGTCGTCGCTGATGACGGTCTCGAAAGCTCCGGTTTTTTTGCCCATCTCGGAGAAAGCGAGCTTGCCGGTAACGATTGATGCGTGGCGGAAGCCGTTGGTTTTCGAGAAGACGAGCACCGTGCGGGCCTTCTTGGGCTTCGCGAAGGCCTTTTCGGGCAGCGCGGCGGAGATTTTTTCAAGGGCTCCGGGAGGGGCTTGTTCGCCTGCCGGGTTCTGCGCGACTACGAAAAACGCCAGCGCGCCGACCAAACTGCATGGGATGAGTGCTTTCATGATTTAATGATGTCGGGAATGAGTCCCTATGAGATTCGCATACCGGGCAATTATAAAATTTCTTCCAAATGATGATCCGGCGGGCTTTGGCGCGATTCAGGGTTGAGTCTTGATCGGGATTCCGCGAAAACCGCTGCGGATGAGAATTTTGGTAGTTGGCAAAGGCGGGCGCGAACACGCGCTGGTTAGGGCTCTGGCGGAATCGCCGGGCAATCCCGAGTTGTTCTGTTTTCCCGGCAGCGACGCGATTTTCGAAATCGCCAAGCCTGTCGCTGCAGATGGCTTGGAGTCGCTGATTGCGTGGATGAAAGCAAACGCCATCGACCTCTGCGTCGCGGGCGAGGAAAGCTATCTCGTGAAGGGCGAAGGCTTGGCGAATCTCTGCGGGAAAAACGGAATTCCCTGCTGGGGACCGCCAAAGAAGTCCGCGCAACTCGAAGCCAGCAAGGAGTTCGCCAAGGAATTTCTTATAAGAAACGGCATTCCCACCGCGCGCGCCACCGCCACCGACACGCTGGAAGAAGCTGTCGCCGCCATCGCCGGGGAATACCCGACCGTCCTGAAATTCGATGGCCTCGCGGCAGGCAAAGGCGTCGCGGTTTGTCCGGACGAGGCGTCCGCGATGCGCTTTCTCGAGGAAGTTTTCACCCAGCGCCGCTTCGGCCCCGGCCGCGTGCTCGTCGAGCAATGCCTGACCGGCCCGGAAGTCTCGGTTTTCGCCGCGATCATCGACGACCAATACCTCATTTTCACCCCGGCCCGCGATTACAAGCGCGCCCAGGACGGCGATCTCGGCCCGAATACCGGCGGCATGGGAGCCGTCGCAAGCCGCCAACTCGTCTCGCAGGAAATTCTTGCGCAAATTGAAAAGGAAATCGTCCGACCGACCGTGGACGGACTCCGCCGCGAAAATCTGCCCTACCGCGGATTTCTCTATTTCGGCATCATGCTCACCCCGACCGGGCCGCAGGTGATTGAATACAACTGCCGCTTCGGCGACCCCGAATGCCAAGCCGTGATGCCGCTGGTGCAGGGCGATCTGGCCGCGTTCTGCCTCGCCGGGGCGAATGGCGAGCTCCGGGCCGATCTCATTAGTTTTAACGACGGCTGGAGCGTCTGCGTGATCCTCTCCTCGGCCGGCTATCCGGAAAGTTCGCGCAACGGCGACAAAATTTCCGGGCTCGAAAAAATCACCACCGCCCGCGTCTATCATTCCGGGACCCAGCGGACCGCTGATGGAAATTGGGAGACTAACGGTGGCCGCGTGCTCGCCGTTGTCGCCGGTGGCAGCACTCGCGAGGAAGCGGTCACCCAAGCTCACGCCGCCGCCGACCTCGTCGCATTCGGTGGCTTGCAACGCCGCCGCGACATCGGCATCCTCAATTTTTGATCCCATGGAACACACCCTCACCGCAGAAGACATCGCCGCCGGCGTGGAGCGCCTGGCCCGGGCGATCCGCGAGAAAAACAGCGGCCATCCCGTCGCGCTTGTCGGCATTCGCAGCCGCGGCGATGAAGTCGCGGAACGGGTTTTGACGCTGCTTTCCGAGGAAGATGGCTGGGATCTATCATTCGGCGTGCTCGACATTTCGCTCTATCGCGACGATTTCGAGCACCTTCGCGAAAACCCCTCCATCCAGAAAAGCGACATCCCGTTCACCGTGGACGGCGCGCACATCATCCTAGTGGACGATGTGCTTTTCACCGGCCGCACCATCCGCGCCGCGCTGGACGCCCTTTCCGACTACGGCCGCCCGGCCAAGGTCGAACTCGCCGTGCTCATCGACCGCGGTCACCGCGAAATGCCGATCCAGCCCGACTATGTCGGGATCACCCTCGACACCCGCCGCCTCGACCATGTATTGGTCTCCCTAGAAGGAACAGACGGCGTGGATCGAATCCAGATCGTCGAAAAGGAAAAACCATGAGTCTCCTGCCGCAGCACAAAAAATCCGCCGGGGAAATCGCGAAACTCCGCGAAATCCTCGAAATTCACGACTCCTCGGTTGCTGCGGAAACGCCCGCGCCGGACTCGCCAGAGCCACCTGCCGAAAAACCCCTCGCGCCCAAACCGGTGCACTCCCTCAAGCGCTCCGAGCGCACTCCGGTGGTCGCCGCCGAGGCGGACGTGCCGTTGCCAGTCGTCATCCCCGAGCCTCGCGAGCCCAAGCAAGTCCGCTCGCTCCGCAAATCCGAGCAAGTTCCGCTTTCGTCGGTTCACCAACCGGCACCGGACTCCAAGCTGCCGATCCACCGCCACAGCGATCAGGAAATCCAACAGATCCGTCTTCATGAATCCCTCGCTGCGCTCCCGCCGGCAACCCATTTACTTGCGCGCAAAGCCCATCCGGTCATCGTTATTCCCGGCTACCTTTTCGCCATCGGCGCAGCTGTCGGCTACCATTTTTACGATCTCCAAATCGTTGTCACTACCGGATGCGTGGTAATCGCGCTGCTCTTCGCCGCCTTCATTTACTTCAAGAAACCGCTCTCGCTCCATCACGCCGCCTTCATCGCCGTGGTGTCGCTGTTCGTCATCGTTTTCGGCGCGCTCTACTACTTTCCCCAACTCCGGCATGGCACGTAAAGACCTCCTCGACATCGCGGCCCTCGACCGGGAGGAAATCGAACACCTCCTCGATCAATCCATCCCCTTCAAAGAACTCTTCACCCGCTCGGTGAAAAAAGTCCCCGCCCTCAAGGGCAAGTCCGTGCTCATGCTCTTCTACGAGCCCAGCACCCGCACCCACTCCTCCTTCGAGGTCGCCGCCAAGCGCCTCTCCGCCGATGTCACGAACTTCGACGTCGCCCACTCCTCCATCATCAAGGGTGAGTCTGTTAGGGAAACCGTCGAGACGCTCCAAGCGATGCGCACCGACTACATCATCGTCCGCCACAAAGCCTCCGGCCTGCCCGGCACCATCGCTCGCCTCACCAAAGCCTCCGTCATCAACGCCGGCGACGGCGCGCACGCCCACCCGACCCAGGCGCTGCTAGACGCCTTCACGATCAAGGAAAAATTTCCCGACCCCGCCGGGAAAAAAGTTCTCATCGTCGGCGACATCCTCCACTCCCGCGTCGCCCGCTCCACCAGCACCATCTTGAAAAAGATCGGTGTCGAGGTCGCCTACCTCGGCCCCGGCTCGCTGGTCCCGCGCACCGGCCCCGAGAACATCCGCCGCTTCACCGACTACAAGGAAGCCATGGCTTGGTCGCCCGACGTCGTCTATCTGCTCCGCGTCCAGATGGAGCGCCAGGACGTCCAGTATTTCCCCAGTCTCCGCGAGTATCACAAACTCTACGGCATCAGCGACGCCCGCCTCGACGAAATCCGCAAGCGCGGCCTCTACCTCATGCACCCCGGCCCCGTGAACCGCGGCGTCGAGCTCTGTGACGCCGTCATGGACTACGAACGCAGCCTCATCAACGACCAGGTGGAAAACGGCATCGCTGTGAGAATGGCAGTCCTTTACTGGCTCAAGCCGGGCGGCGAATCCTGATTACCACCTTGAAAAATCCGTCATTCTACCTACCCTGAATCCATGGCTACCACAGTTGAGCATCTGTTCTCGGAAGCGCTAGCTCTGGACAACGATCATCGAATTGAACTCGCCGAACTCTTGATGGAGAGTATTTCAATTGATCCCGAAATCTTTGCAGAACAGCTTGCCGTCTCTCATCGGCGGCTTCAGGAAGTGTTGTCCGGCGAAGTTGAGCCGGTTTCTGAAGAGAGGGCTTTTCAAATGATTCGGGAATCCGCCCGCAAGCGCCCCCGATGATTCTCACGTATCACCCGGCGGCGATTCAGGAGGCACAGGACGCGGCGGAATGGTATAATCGACGGGAATATGGCCTTGGCATGGAGTTTTCGGAGGAGATTGGGAAAGCCGTTGCGCTTTTGAAGCGAGATCCGGCTCGATTTCACAAAACCATCGGGAATCTCCAAGTCGCCAGGGTGAAGCGGTTTCCCTACTCGGTCTATTTTCATTTCGAGCCCGAGACTTCCCGAATTCTTATTGTTTCGATCTTTCATCATCGCCGTCGTCCCGGTTCGTGGTTGAATCGAATCCGTAACTTCCCAGAATCGCCCGAATAGATGATCTCCATGCTCCCGCTCCTCATCACCCCCTCCCTTATGAAACGCTTCCTACTCCTCGCCGCAATCTTCGCCACCTCCCTCCATGCGGAAACTATAGACGATTTTACTGCAAGGGTCACCGCGGCTTCTGAGTCCAAGGATCCGGATAAAATAGTTGCTCTCTATGGCAACCCTCAAAAACTTGATGCCGAATTCAAGAACTCCGTGCTAGAGCGGTGGAAGTCGGAGCTCAAAGACTGCCGCATCAAAAGCGTGCTGTTTTATCCGCATTTCCCTCAATACAATCCACCGATCATCACCACGGAGGAGATTTACCACTTTCCGCCTAGTGAACCGGGGTCGATCTCACTATCGACAATTAATATCCTGGAAGGGACGCCCCACACTCTCACGACCATGATTCCGGTTGCTGAAAGTGAAGAGCTGTATCGGTTTGCTCGTGGTAAAGCCACTCGGTTCGAGTGGGCAGGTGAGAAAATCAGCCAGTTCAGTTTCCGTTTTAGTCCTGCTAAAAGCGGTTTGCCCATTCCATCGATCATTGTCGTCGAGGAAATCTGTGGACGCTCAACCTGGTCCCAAGGGGGTGGGAATTCGTATCAGACCAGCGCTCACAAGATCCTTCAACTCATCATCCCTCCGACAGATGGCTACGATTCCCTGGTCGTCGAAATCAGCAAGGACAACGCGGAACCTTTCTTCAAGAAAACCATCGACACCTCCAAAGGCGCGATCATTCCCATCGAATCCCAAAAGCCCTGAACCATCCAAACTCCGCGTCCCTTGGTGACCTTAGCGCCTTGGCGGTTAAATCCTCTTCTCCCATGACTCTCCTCATCCAAAACGCCTGCACGGCCGTGTCCGACTGGCTCAAACCGGGAGCAAACACCGGAGATATTTGATCGAATCGACTTGAAATGATGGTATTTACGGATAAATTTTCATCAACTGCTCCACAAAAAAGATGAGAATTACCGTCGAGATCGAAGATTCCAAGATCGAAGCCATTCAAAAATGGACCAATGAGCGAAAAAAGTCGCCCGCTGTCGCGCAGGCGCTTGACGAATTCATTAAGCAACGTCGGCGCCAGGAGTTCCTAACCAAGGTTATGGCGGGGCAAACCGACTACCGCACGTCCAACGACGAATTGGAGTCCCTCACCGATCTGGCCAAACAGTGACCCTCATCGACACTTCCGCTTGGATCGAGTTCTTCCGCCCCAAGGGTGATCCGCGGCTCAAGGCGCTCGTCCGCGATCTCATGGCAATCAACGAAGCCGCCTATACCTGCCCGGTGGCATTTGAGTTGCTCACCGGAGCGCGGAAGGAAGAACTTGATGACCTGCGGACCGGCCTCGATCTGGCCTCCCGCATCGTGTTACTCCCCGAGCATTGGGACTTGGCCGGCTCGTCGAACGCGGCGCTGAGATCCAAAGGCATCATCCTCCCCGCATCCGACCTGCTCATCGCCACCGTCGCGCATTCCGGGAAACTTCCCCTGCTCGCTAGAGACGCGCACTTCGACCTGATCCGCGAACACTCCTTGCCGGAACTCGAAATCCTCGCCTCCCAATGAATGACGCGTAATCCTTTTTTTGATGAAAACCGTCAACACGAGAGTGTTCCCATCGAATCAAAAACCTCCTAAGTCATTCTAAACTAGCATTCTCTCCCCGACCTCTTGCCCTCCGCGTTTCGATTCATCCAACACTCTTTTTTCATGACACTCCTCATCCAAAACGCCCGTATTGCCTCCGAAAATTCTCCCGATTTAGCCTCCGGCGACGTCCTGATTTCCGACGGTAAAATCCAATCCATCGACAAAGGCCTATCCGCTCCCGATGGATGCCGCGTCATCGATGCCCGCAACCGCATCCTCATG
>JAYSYA010000017.1:0-6428 GCA_043716765.1 Akkermansiaceae bacterium | reverse complement strand
ATCTCCCCGCCGCTAGACATCAACGATCCGGCCATCCAGGAGCGCATCGCCGAAGCCCAAGAAGAGCATCCAGCCGACGAATTCCTCTGCGTCGGAGCCAGCGTTTTCCGCCCGAAAGATTCGCCGCCACTGGTTTGGACGGGCTAACCAAGAGGCGGACCCTCTTTGCGATGGGAGCATTCGAAGCGAGTGCCGATGCCACGCAAAACCCGCACATCCATTGCTACATCCATCCGGGAACGACGACCTCCAGCGGGGACGACCGTATCAAGATCGACACCTACTGGTTCGGGGGCGACAACTTTGCTGAGCGAAACCTCGCTTCCTGGCCAGTTCCCAGTGGAATGGACGATGGGAAATGGCACCATGTCGCGATCTCATTCGGCAACGGCAATTACCGATTTTATTTTGACACGCAACAGGCAGGATCAAGCTCTTCAAGCTCCGTTGGTATCAACCTCGTGCAGACCGGGGGCACTCCTTGGTGCTACGTCGGAAGGTTCCGCCCGACACCGGTGTTCGGCACCTGCCAGTCGCTCGGAGCCCGCATTGATCGCCTGCGCGTCTATAATCGTATCCTAAGTGACTCTGCGGGGAACAACGAGATCGTGAAACTCTATCAACAGGACATAGACAGCGACGGTCTCTGGGATATCACGGAAAACCGCACCCGATACTCCGACTACTCGGACTCCGTCGTCTATCACCCCGACCCCGCCAATCCCACTGCTCCGCAGCCCACCCAGACCGGCTATGCCCGCTCGCCCTTTCTGCACAGCAGTGCAGCATCGGACTTCGATCAGGATGAACTCGACGACCTAGCCGAGCAAGCGGCTGGCACCGGCCTAACTACGCCCGACACCGATGGCGACAGCCTAACTGATGGATTTGAGGTCTCCAACAACTTCAATCCCCTCAACGCCTACAGCCTGGGAGCCACCGGCCCCCGCGACGACTTGGGAGATCCCGATTTAGATACGCTCACTACGCTAACAGAATATCTCAACGGCTCCAATCCCCGCAATGCGAACAGCGATGGAGATGGAAAAAACGATGCAGCAGAAATCGCACAAGGGAGCGATCCCACCAACGCCGCAGACAGCGCCGCCGCCCCGACAGACCCGCCCGAATTGGTTCCCTTTCACATCAATGGAGACTACACCGCCTGGGAAGCCACCCTCAAAGGCAAGGGGCCTAACGACACCCGCACGCGGCGATTCCGCATGACTACCCACAACGTCACCGCTGATCAACCACTCGATCTACTGCGCCGCAACGCCTACGAACTGAGCCTCCGCTACATCCGCACCAAGCCCGGAGAAACTGTGCCATGGTATTGCTGGGAAGCCAGCGTCGCCGGACAAAGCGCCCCCGCCTTCACCGTGGCCAGTCACTGGATCGTAGACAATAGCTCCGCCCTCCTCGCCGGCCACACCCACTCCCACGGCACCAACCTAGTGGCAGATAAGAAGGTAAACCTCCTGCCGGTGGAGGTAATCTCAGATTTGAACAACGACGGCCAAATCACCGCCGCCGACAATCCGCTCCGAGACGCCGCGATGGCGAGCGGACCGACTGATGAAATCAAAGACAAAGGCACCGAATTCATCTTCCAAAACGACACGCTATCGAACGGCATTTGGGACAAGGAAGACACCGATCCTGCTAGGCCCGCGACCGAGAAAGACGACGATGATGCCGAGGAAATCACCATCAAAACCGGCATCACCGAGGGCGAAGTTTGGCTAGATCATCCCGCCATCGCCAAACTCTCGTTCTACAAAACCCGCGAGTGTAAACCAGCGGACAAAGTGAATCTTTCGCCCACCAGTAAGTTCACCGTCTCCGCCTCCAATCCATTCCCAGACAAGCTCTTTATGCGGGCTGATGTCGATGGCGCGCCCACCTATCCAGAAGCCGACCCGCAGTTTGCGGGCGATCTCGTTCTCAAAATCAAAGTCGGCACTAACGGACAAGAAATCGAAGCGGTGAAAATGAAGCTGACGGTCGTGAAGCAGCTTGGGGCGAAAAAGTATTTCCACGCGGCACGGGATTACATGTTTGAAAACAATTCAAAACTGTGTGTTCGCAAGGAATCTATCGGAACTGTGGCTGATCCATGTTACAAACGCATTGTCTCGATGCTCCAGGAGAAAACAGAGATGAAAGCCGTGGACAGTTTTCATCGGACTCCCAAGATGTTTGGTATTGATGCGGTCACGGCAGGATTTTCAACTTATGATGTCGCAGTGAATGGCAATTTCTGCTACGCGTCCGACGGCAGGATTTATGATCGGACCCGACCTTCGGTCAATGCGATGACCGACAAATGTCATGGCCGACTGATTACCGGTGGAGTGGCTCAGGCATCTTCATCCACAGGAGGTTCCAGCATATACGAAAGTTCCGCCGCAGACTTTATTGGCTGGAATTCGACATCTGGTATTCAGATTCAAACAGGAGTTGTTCCGGTCTCCCCAGCGACCTACACGGAAGCCCTTGGGGGATTTGGTAGCAATCTCTTGGATGAAGGAGGCTGGCAACCGTGGTTTGGAATTGCGAATGCTGGTGCTAAAAAAGTGTTTTTCAGTGCTACGCCATATACCGTAGATGGAAGCGGCGCGGGCGGTAGGGTTGAATTGCGAAAGAGGCTCAAAGATTCTGGATGCACGGCTCTCCCCGGAGGACAACCGGGGGAAATTCAATGTATTTATGGAGACGGGGGATCTTCTTTAGGTCTAGCATACAGAGTAGCAAGTAGCCCTTTCATGACAAAGCTCAAAGGTTCAAAACATACGTATTCCACAGGCTTTGTGCCACAAGCCGGAGATTATTTTATTAATACTTATCTACTGTTTAAATCAAGCAACCCACGTTAATGAAAACCATGAAATTTACATTATTATTAACCATGCTATCACCTGTTTTTTTGAATGCTCAGAACGAATTTAATTTAAAAAATGTTAGAGCAACGCAAGAAAATATAACAGCATCACTCAAAACAAATCAAATTGCGATTAATTGGGAAGCCGCCCAAGACCCCGCAATTAAGGGAGAGAAGTTTACTTTGATGCTCCAAGAGATTGCTGGTATGATTCTTGGAAGGCAATGGACCTATCCGGGGGGAGGCGAGTGGCCCCTAATTGATTGGTCAAAAGTTTTATCATTATCAAATTTGGTTCATGACCAAAGACAAATTCTGGAAACAACTCATACTGTTGCGCAATCCGACGAAGAACTTGCCAAGATTTGTGCATTAATCGAGGGAACAGTCACCATGGGAACGGAGGCAGAACTTTGGTATGAAGATTGGTTGCTCTCTCTCGCTAAAAGCTCAAATGCCAATTTAAAGCGGCTCGTTTTCCTCACAACTTCGAGTTTCGGGGAAGACATTTCAAGAAAAACAGGTGCGACACGAACCATTGATTGGAACAAATGGGAATCCGCTTTCAATCAATCTGACAACTTGGGAAAGGCCTTACTTCTGGTTTGCATGACTGATTTGGCTCTTAGAAAAGAAGAATTCGCAAAAGTCACAGAATTGCACCTCGGTGTTTTCAACGGGACCAACGACAATCTGAAAGCGATCGCACTTCACTCGGGCACTAGAAAACTCGGAGCTGCAGTTGTGGCTAAATGGCAAGATATCGCTGATAATCACGCGAATCCCAAAATGAAAGCACTTGCTCAGGAAGCACTTGATCGGGGAGTGTAGCATCGGCGATGAATCCTTCTTTCCTACTCCAGCAAATCCTCCTGCAGATCGTCGCTCCGCACCGCCAGGCATCCCGCTGGCGACTGATCACATGAGCTGCTAAGTCCTGCGGGAACATGTGACGTGCGCGGGGTAATGCTGCATCTCGGTCCAAGACCCTCCCAGAAAGCTGGGCCCCTCCCTCCCCGGATGTTCCCTCGGAAATACCTCGGTAGCATTACCCGACGCAGTCGCAAGTGCCCTCCGGCCTGTGCAGCTCCCGCGCCAGCCGCATGCTAGACTCGTTATCACCCGCATCCTTGAGACACGGTCCTCGCCGTAGGCAACCGTCTTTGATCGAGACTGCTAGACCTTGTCCGGGTTCGGCAGGCGCGGCGGCTGTCGCTTCGTGAAGTTCGCGCCGCTCGACCGTCCGCGCCATGGTCGGTTAGCTTGCTTCGGTTTCCTTGAGCTTGGCGATGGCTTCGTCCAGCCGGCGGCGGGTGGCGGTGAGTTCCGCGTCGAGGGCGCGGAGTTTTTCGTCGCGCGCGGCGATGGCGGCCTCCCAGGTTTTCAGCTGCTCGCGGGCGGCGGTGATTTCGGTTTCCAAGCCGGCGCTGTGCGTCGCCTTTTCCTCCATCAAGCGGGCGGATGTCTCGGCGGCATTTTGGGTGGCTTCGATGGATTCCTTGAGCACGGCGATGTCGCGCGCGAGGTTGGCGGCGCGTTTGGTTTCGTTTGCTGCTAGGTCGTGGGCGGCGGCGAGCTCGGTTTTGAGTTTCGCCAGCGCTTCTCCGGCGGCGCGTTCCCGCTGCCACTGGATGACGATCAGCGCGCTGAGAATCAGGCAGCCGATGGCGTTGAGAATGGGCAGAACGCGGGATTTCACGCTTCAGGGATTGGGAGTTTTCGATTCGAAGCTGACTTTTTCGACGCCGGCGTCGCGGACGGCGTTGAGCACTCCGAGGACCTGCTTGTGGCGTGCTTCGGCATCGGCGGCGATGAGGACGCGGGTTTCGTCCGGCTTCGCTCCGGCTTTCAAGCGCGCGGTGATCTCGGATAGAGTGACAATCTTGCTGTCCCAAGTGGTCACGCCACTGGCGTCGATGGCGATCTGGAACGGCGGCGTCTTGGTGTCGGGGATGCCGGTGGAGGCATCCGGCAGATTGAGCGGCACGCGGTGGAGCTGGGTCATGCTCAGGCTCACTAACATGAAGGCGGCGAGCAGGAAGAACATGATGTCGATGAGTGGGATGATTTCGATCCGCGCTTCATCGCCCTCGTCGTCGGCGGAGCGGCTGTGGAGTTGGACGGGCATGGTGGGAAGACGTAAGATTTGGAAAAGTAAGACCTAAGAGAAAGAGCTGACAGCATTTAGTCTTGTGTCTTGAGTCTTGGAGCGAAGCGGTCTTGCGTCTTCGAAGCGAAGGCTTCGAGGTCGTAGCCGTGTTCTTTGGCGGACTTGACGAGCAGCTCGGTGTGGTTGATCCAGCGCTCGAGCGAGCCGCGCAGCACGGCGACGCGCTTGCGGAAAAAGTTATAAGGAAGCAAACAGAGGATGGCGATGGCGATGCCGCAGGCGGTGGCGATGAGCGCCTCGCCGATGCCGCCGGAGACTTTGCTGGCGGCGAGCTGCTCGTCTCCGACGAAGGAGAACGAGCCCATGATCCCCACGACGGTGCCGAACAATCCGAGCAACGGCGCAAGCGTGATGAGCGTGCTGATGACCCACATGCGGGCTTCGGATTTCTCGATGAGATGGGTGGCGTGAAGCTGCATGGCGGCCAGCATGGAAGTGTGCGCGTGGGTCATGCCCTCGCGGAGATTTGCTAGAAACGGCTCGCGGGTGTCTTTCCCGAGCTCCCAAGCGGTGGCGAAATCGCCGGTGCCGATGGCGACGCGGGCTTGTTCCTGTTTGTCCGGCTGGAGCCCGGCTTGCAAGCGGAGCCACCAGACGGCGCGGTCGAGGATGACGCAGAGGCCGAGGAAAAAGGTGGCGAGGATGGGCCACATGACCCAGCCGCCTTCAATGAATGTTTCGACGACGATGTTAGCGAGCATGGTGGTGTTAGCGGAGTTGGAAAACGATGGGGCGCTGGAGCTTCATGATCCCGCCAGCGGGGAATGTCCAGCGGCGGACGGTGCGGACGGCCTCGGTATCGAGCAGCGGCCAGCCGGAAGAGGATTTCGGATAGGCGGAGATGACGCGACCCGACGCATCGACGGTGAACTCGATGATGACGGTGCCGGTCTGGCCGCCGCGCTTGGCCTGCGCGGGGTAGGAGGGTTTGGGCATGCGGCCTCGGGCGAGGCGCGAGGACTCTGATAGGCCGGAGCTTACGGTACTCCTTGTGGCTCCGGCGGGATTTGCGGAGGCAGCGGATGTTCCGGGCTGGGTCGGCCGGGGTCTAGTTGGCGCTTGGAGTGGAGCGGGGGAGGGCGACGGTTTCGCTGCGGGCCGGGAAATTTCCGGAATCTCGGGCAAGGGTGGGAACTCGGCGATTTGCGGCAGCTCGGGTGGCGCGGGCAGGATTTCCGCTGGCCCTTCGGTGACTGCGGGCGGGGTGGTGGTGGGGATTTGCTTGGCGGTTTCCGCTGCGCCAAGGGTGAAATCTTCGGGAAGCGGATTGATCTCTTCTTCCGCTTTCACGGCAACGGGTGCGTCCCGGAATCCCGGAACGACCAGCGCCACGGTGCCAAACGCCGCCACGCTCAGCCAGCAGGCGAGCGTGCC
>JAYSYA010000160.1:0-12479 GCA_043716765.1 Akkermansiaceae bacterium | reverse complement strand
CGTAGTCGCTGAAGGATTCGAGATGCTTGCACCAGGCGTGGCCCCAGAAGCTGGTGGCGATCTTGCTGCGGTGGCTGAGTTCACCTAGCGGATCAATGGTCCGGCCCTTTTTCTGAAGTTTCTGCAGCTCCTTCTTCGCGTTGATCCTGCGCTGGGCGACGGGAACGTAGGGCGGATAGGGATCGTAGTAGCGGCTCATGAGTGGCTGATGGTGATTTCCCGGATGGCGGGAACTGGTGGTTCTTGCTTCGGGTTCAGTTTGATTTTCGACGGCGGCGGTGTCGATTTTTTCTTCGCACTTTCCAGCGAAAACGACATCGAACGTTGGTGCGCCCGGCACAACACGCCCGACCGCCTGAAAACAGCACTCGACGGGATTCCGGCGCTGGCTTGTGGACATCGGCTTGGAAACCAATACGCGATGACCCCAAGGAGGGGCGATGCATGATCGCCCTGACCATGAGGTGGCAATGGAAAGCGCTTCGCTCATCTCATTGGCTTCCCATGGACGTCGGCGAACGCCCGTCTTCGCCGCGTTTCGCCCTTCTTTGGGTATCTGGGATCTAATAAGGTGGGCCGCTTTTGATCGTAGCCGGTGGCCAGATAGGGATCGCTGGCAACTCCCGCTTTCACCGCCGTGCCGCGCCAAGGGCCGCCAGTGCCGCGGGCTTTCTCGGCAGTCGCCAGCGATTTCTGCCATTTACTGTAGAGCACGGACGCGGCGTCGGTGCTGAACGGCGACTTGGGAATAATCCGCATCAGCTGCGGCGTCGGCTTTGACCAAGTTCAGTTCGGCGTCGAGGTCGTAAATCGTGCCGTCCGAGGCGAGACTGCACAGGGTTTTGAACTTCGCACCACGCGTCTGCAGCAAGGCTCCGCTGGTGTGGGTGTCAGCCGGCTTGGCGATGCTAGTGAAGACCTCCGCAGGTTCCACACTCCGCGGGTCTTCGCCGCGATAATGGAGAAACGCAGTCGCCTTGGTGGCGTCGCGGTTGGCGATGAGACGCACCCAGACACCGACTTCGGTTAGCGGGAATTCCGTCCATGCGTTGTCGTTAGCAGGCACCGTGATGTCTCGCAGCTTGGTCCACACGCCGTTGCCTTTGGGATCCACTTCGATGCGGACGGTGACCTGCTCCGCATTCTGATGGGCGAGATGCAACGAGCGCTTGGCGAAGCCCGAGAACAGAAACGGCTCACTCGGCGCGCCCGCTTTTACGTCGTCTTTCAGCCACACCGCGCCGCGTCCAAGCGCGGGGTCCGCAAGCGTCGAGGCGAGCGGGTTCCACGAACCAAAGATTTGACTGCGAGACGCCGAGCGCGGCGATTTTGCCCTTGATGCTGTCGGCGTTGATGAACTCGGATTTGCCCGTGTCGTCGCAGCCGAGCACCACGCGGTCCTGCCAGCGCGCGAAGTCGCCGATGGCTTCCAGATAGGTCGAGCGCGGCGCGATGCCGGCGGATGCGCGGCCATTCGGTATTCCAACCGTGCGGGCCGTAGCTGATGACCCAGAGCCGGTCGACCCACGGCACCACCGCACCGGTGCCGCACTCGCCCTCGTCATTGAAAGTCGCTAGATTCGGGTAGATTCCGACACGCTGCGAGGCTCTGCGGGGTGGAGGGTTGTCGCGCCGGCGATGGCGAGGAGTGCGAGGCGGAGCGGCGTGGTGGATCTCATAAAGCTTGCGGGAAAGGATTTCAATTTCTCACACCTTCATCCGGTCCCACACGGCCCAGAAGGCGGTGGTCTGGGCGGCGTCGGGGATAATTTCGAGGAGCAGGGTTTTGTCGCCGGTCTCGAATTTGTCGAAATCATCGACCGTGCGGACGCGGAGATGGTTCATGCCCCAGAGGGTGGCGAGACCTGATAGATCGGCGGATTGCGGGTTGGTCATCCACTCGACGGCGCGCGGACTCATGCTTTGGAGGCGCGGCAGACGTTCGAAAATTTTGCCGCCGCCATTGTTGATGACGGCGAGCACGCGGCCCTGGCAGTGGATTTGTTCGAGCACGAACGGCGCTGCGAGATCGTAAAGCGCGGTGAGATCGCCGACGACGGCCCACGTTTCACTCACATCGGCGGACCAGCCGAGCCAAGTGCTGACTTGGCCGTCGATGCCGTTGGCGCCGCGGTTCGCGCGGACGGACGGGACCGGGCGCGCCCATTGGGCGAAATGGTTCCACTCGCGGATCGGCATGCTGTTGCCGAGGAAAAGCCCGCCGCCGATCGACGCGTAGTGCGAAAGCGTGCGGAGCAAGGCGGGCTCGCTGTCCGGATAGATTTCCAGCAGCTCGTCGATTTTCACCGCGCGGCTGCCGGCACCGGCGAGGTAGTCGAGCGCGTCGTCGGCGAGTTCGATCGGGCCGAGCGCGGAAATGACGCGGCCGATCGAGCCGCGGACGACGCCGGATTCGCGGGCGAGTCCGGGCAGCCCGTTGCGGCAGACGGACCAGACGGAAACTTGCGGCAGTTCTTCGAGATCACGCCAGAAGCGGCCGCTAGGAACCTCGCCCAGGCGGAGAATTTTGCCGGGCGGGCGGGATTTTAAAACGCGGTCCGCATCGTGGATCGCGAGCGATTGGAGCGCTTCCCGCAGGCCGCTGGTAGCCTCGGCGACGACCGGCGCGCCGAGGTCCTGGCAGAAATGAAACACGTCCTCGCGCTCGTCCGGTTCCAACCCGCCGACGAGGACGACGATGCCTTGGTAAGGTTCCTCGCGCAGCCAGCGAGCGAGCGCGGCGACGTTGAGTTTTTCCTTTACGGGAACAAATTCGCGAAGCGATTCCTGCGAGAAATTTTCCTCACCGGCCTCGAAGGCCTCTTCGAACTCGGCGTTGAGATGGAGCGGTTGGTTTCCATCCCAATCGGCGAATGTCCCCTGCCAGGCGTGATTTCCGAAAATCCCCGGCTGCTCGATGGTTTGCGGCGCACCCGTCCCCCGAAACGCCGCCGGGCGGTCTGCGGTGATCGCGACGAGCGGGCGTCCTTGGTAATGCGCCTCAATCACCGCCGGCAACAGCTCTGCCGCCGCAGTGCCGCTGGTGGTGATGACGGCGCAGGGTTGCGCGGTTTCCATCGTCCGCCCGAGAGCGAAAAAACCCGCGCTGCGTTCTTCAAAATGCCGCCACACCCGCACCAGCCCCGCCGCCTCCGCGCGGGCCAGCGCTTCCAAAAGTGCCGCATTCCGCGCCCCGGCACAGACGACAAACTCGCCGACACCTGCCTTGAGACAATTTTTCACCACATCGACCGCCGGATACCATGAGTTCACGCGGCCTGTGCTAGCGCAGCCGGACGGGAATGTCCAAGCGTGTGATTCGCCGTTTTCCGCTCCCCCTGGCAGGCAGAGCAAGGGCAAGCAGCCGGTTTCGTGGGTGAATCGCCTCTGGGCTGGAAGCGAGCGGGAATGTGGCGGTGGTGGACCTCTGAAGCTACAGGTTCAAGCCGCTGTTGCCCGAGCACGAAACACCGGACAAAAGCGGTTGGGAACGTCTGACGGATCTGCCCTGGTGGTGGTGCTAAATGGCGATGGAAAGTTCCGGCAGTTCCTCGCGGACTGCTGGCGTTAGCACGGAGTGAATCTCAAGATTGGGGCCGAAGCGGTGTTTGTATTAGAGTGACCGCCAGACCGGAGGTGGCAAAACTGGTGAAGGCACTCCGGGGGAATGAAGGATGAATTCAAACTCACTCAGCGAAAGCTGAACTCCAACTCCGAAGTCCTCTTCTTCAAGAAAACCACTCCTTCGGCGGTGTGATCACTGGGAGACCTTCGATTCGGCTGAAATGGGCATCGGAGGTCAGCACTGCGGCACCAACCATGATCGCGCTCGCGGCGATGACCACATCCGTCCCCGGGATGACCACGCCCTTGCGATCCAGACTCCACGCGAGTGTGGCAGCCTCATCCCATAGCCGGTTGGATGCCGGGATGTTGACCATCACGTCCATGAAGTGATTGAGGCTGCGGTAAGCCTTCGGCGACTTCACTCCGCGAAGCACCTCCACCCTCACCATCCCGCAGATCGCGAGATTGCGAATTCCAGCCCAGCGGTAAAGCCACGGAGCAGGGTCACCGCGATGTTTCATCAGGTCGATGAAGACATTGCTATCGACCAAGACTTCACTTTCCATATTTCGCGGAGTCTTCTGCGACTTTGCTGCTCAGAGAATCGTAAGTCGATAGGTTTTTAGGATTATACCCGGGGGAAACCGCATCTTTCCACTCTTCAGCAGTCAGGCCCAAACCCTCGGTTCCAAAGCGGCGAAACCGGGTCCTGCGATCCAACTCGCGCAATGCCATTTCGACAGCTTCCGTCTTACTTTCGTAGCCGTAATCATCCATGACTCGCTTCAGCAAATCCTTATCAATGTGCATCGTCATTTTCATGCCATACTCGGTATGGCATCTTGCTTAAATTGTCCACTATTTTTTCTAAATCCCTCCCTTCTTGATTCTTCCAAACCGCCCCGCCACTGTCCGCCCATGTCCGAGCCCGCGCTGACCCCCATGATGGCCCAATACCAAGCCATGCGCCGGTCTTTGCCCGCCGACATCATCCTGTTTTACCGCCTCGGCGACTTTTATGAAATGTTCTTTGAGGACGCGAAAGCCGCCTCGTCGATCATGAACGTCGCCCTCACCAAGCGCGGCGGAACCCCGATGTGCGGCGTGCCCTATCACGCCGCGCAAGGCTACATCGCCCGCCTGCTCAAGGCCGGAAAACGAGTCGCCATCGCCGAGCAAACGTCCGAAGCCGTCGCCGGCAAACTTGTCTCCCGCGAGATCGCCCGCATCCTCACCCCCGGCTCTATCGACGACGATACGCTGCTCGACAACCAGCGCCCCAACTACCTTGCCGCCGTCTGCCGCCACGGGAAATCCGCCGGCCTCGCCTGCATTGATCACACCACCGGCGAGTTCACCATCGCCGAGTTCGCAGACCTTGGGCTGTTGGAGGACGAACTCGCCCGCATTTCCCCGTCCGAGCTGCTCATCCCGGACCACCAGACCGCCGAGTTCGGAAAACTCACGAACTGCCTGATTTACGAAGGCTACACCTTCCTCCCCGAGCACGCGAGCCAGCTGCTCAAGGACCATTTCAACGTCCACTCGCTCGACGGCTTCGGCTGCGCGAACCTCCACGCCGCCAGCGGTGCCGGCGGTGCGGTGCTCCACTACCTCATCCACCAGCTGAGGAGAAACTGCACCCACCTCCACCCCCCGCACGTTAGGGAAAGCGCCGACCACGTCCTCATCGACGCCGCATCCCAGCGGAATCTTGATCTGGTAGATTCCCGCTCCGGCAAGGCCCACACCCTGCTAGGCGTGCTCGACCGCACCGCCACCCCGATGGGTGCGCGCCTGCTCCGCGATTGGATCCTCCATCCGCTCCGCGAGCTCACTGCCCTAACGGCCCGGCAGGACCTCATCGCCTCATTCCTAGCAGAACCCTACCTCCTCTCGAAATGCCGCGACGCTCTCAAAGGCATCCGCGACATCGAGCGCACGACCTCCCGCCTCTCGCAGAACTCCGGCAACGCCCGCGACCTCCAATCGCTCTCCATCTCCCTTTCCCACATCCCCGCCCTCAAACAGGACCTCGCCTCCCTCCCCGACGCGCCCTCGCTCCAACCCCATCTCTGCTCCCGCCTTCACGAGTTCCACGAACTCACGGAAATGCTCTCCCAGGCCCTAACCGACGAGCCGCCCGCCCACCTCCGCGACGGCGGCGTCATCCGCGACGGCTGGTCGCCCGCACTCGACGAACTCCGCGACGCCTCCCGCGGCGGCAAGGACTGGATCGCCCGCCTCCAGGAAGACGAACGCAAACGCACCGGAATCGATTCGTTAAAAATTAAATTCAACAACGTCTTCGGTTACTTCATCGAAATCACCACCAGCCATCTCGCCAAAGTCCCCGACGACTACACGCGCAAGCAAACCATGTCTAACGCCGAGCGCTACATCACCCCCGCGCTCAAGGAGATGGAAAACAAAGTGCTCGGTGCCGAAGAACGCTCCAAACAGCTCGAAAACGAACTTTTTCTCGAACTCCGCGCCCGCGTCATCACCCACCTACCCGCCCTCCAGGAAACCGCCGCCGCCGTCGCGGAAATCGACGTGCTCTGCGCTCTATCGGAGGTCGCCCAATACCACCGCCACTGTCGCCCGGTCCTCAACACCGGCAACGGCTTCTTCGTCACCAACGGCCGCCACCCCGTCCTCGAACAAACCCTCACCGACGTCAAATTCGTCCCCAACGACACCGAACTTGATCCGGACACCGCCCGCCTGCAAATCCTAACCGGCCCCAACATGGCTGGTAAATCCACCTACATCCGCCAGATCGCACTCATCGCCGTGATGGCCCAGATCGGAGCCTACGTCCCCGCCGAGTCCGCCACCCTCGGCCTCGTTGATCGCATCTTCTGCCGCGTCGGCGCGTCCGACGATCTATCACGCGGCCAATCCACCTTCATGGTCGAGATGAGCGAGACCGCCCTCATCCTCAACCACGCGACGGATAGATCGCTCGTCATCCTCGACGAGATCGGCCGCGGCACCGCCACCTTCGACGGCCTCTCCATCGCCTGGGCCGTCGCCGAGCACTTGCACGATACGATCAGCTGTCGCACCCTCTTCGCCACCCACTACCACGAGCTAACCGATCTCGCCAACACCAAGCAAGCCGTCGCCAACTACAACGTCGCGGTTAGAGAATGGAACGAGGAAATCATCTTCCTCCACAAGATCCTCCCCGGAGCCGCCGACAAATCCTACGGCATCCAGGTTGCCCGCCTCGCTGGATTGCCAAAGGTCGTCGTCGAGCGTGCCAAATCCATCTTGAGCCACCTCGAGCTCCACTCCGTGAAACCCGAGGCCAAGAAGCAAGGCCCCAAGGCAAAAAACACCGACCAACCCTCCCTCCCCCAACCGAACGCCCCCCAAATGGACCTCTTCGCGGATTTTTAGACCCGTTCATTTTGTCCGCCACCTCCATCCGGCCTGACAAGACGTCGGCAAAACTCAGCTGATCACCGCCCTCCCGAATCGACCACCGCTTCAAGATAATCAATTTTTCAGCAAAGCTCCTGCGCGGAGTTCGTCAGCGAGTTCTTTGGCAGTCCAGGTATTCTCGGAAAACACTTTCCTCATCCGGCCTTGGGCGTCGAAAACCACCGTGCGCAGGTTGTGGGTGATCTCGCTTCCCCCCTCCCAGAACTCGAGGCCCGAGCGCAGGCCTAGCAGGGTAATGTTGCGCAACTCCCCGGTGGCGAACCGCCAGTGTGCCGCGTCGGCCCGCTGTGCCTTCGCGTAGCGCTGGAGCACTTCGGCAGTGTCGTGCTCCGGGTCGATGGTCACCGACAAGAGCTGCCAGTTTTTCGGAGCCGCCGGATCGGCAAGCAGGGATTCCTGCACGGTGCGGAATTTCTCGGATAGGAGCGGGCAGAAGTTAGGCAATGGGCAGCGGGTATAGAGAAAGGTAAGCGCGAGCGCCTTGCCGCGGTAATCCTCAAGCCGGAGGGGCTGGCCGCGTTCGTCGGTAAAGGTGAGGGCGGGGAGCGGATCGCCCGGCTTGAAAGGTGCAATGTCCGTGGCCTTCGGACCGGGCGCTTCCTTATCGGCGACGCCGACAATTTTCAATCCCTCGATCCAGTGATCTTTGTCGGTCACGTGGAGCTGAAAGGTGATGGCGTCCCCGGCCTTGACGCTCTCGAGAATTTTGGGATCACGGACTTGAAACGGCATCGTCATCGCGTCCATGTAACCTGGGATTTCCTCATGCTTCACGACGAGCTGGGATTTGGTCGGCCTCGTCTCCCGCACCACCCCGCGGACGGTGAAGTCACGCGTTGGTTCCGCCCAGGCGGTGCCGTTAGAAACAAGCAAAGCGACAAAGACGAGATTTTTCATGAGGAATGCACTACACCACAGTTGATTGGTGCCGCAAGCTCTGGTTTGTTGCCTCATGCGACTTTCCCCGCCCTGGCTCGCCAGTGTCCTTGCCCTCGCGTTTGCGCCCTCCGCCCATGCGCAATCCGCGCCCGAGCAGCTTTGCGGGCGCGACATTCTCACGATAGGGGACGCGTGGGAAAATGTGCAGGTCGAGCGCTACGAGTTCGAGCGCATTCTTTCCAGCAAGTCACTGGTCCTCTGGCCGCAACGCATGGCCGCGCTGGTGTCTCATCTGCGGTTTATGGAAAGGCGAGCGCAATTGCCCCAGACGCAACGCGATCGCGTTGCGATCGGCGTGCAACTGGTCGCCGGAAGGACCTTGCCGTCCAACCAATCCGCGCTCAGCGGCGACGCCGTGGGGCTGCGGGCCGAGCTGACGCAAATCGAGGCGGGTACGGCACTGGTCGGACAACAATTTCCCGCCGAGCAGCTCAAGCCACTGACCCCGCTGACCCATCTGCTCGCTCCCATCCCGCCGCAGCTCCGCGCCACGCTGGTCAAGGCCCCGGCGGCGGTCGCAGGCGAGCCGCTGAGCGTGACCTTCAAGCTCGCAAAGGACGGCGGCGGGAAGGCGCAAATTTCAGCATGCCACGCCTTTCTGGTAGCAGCGGACGCGGGCGATTTTCACCATGTCACCGCGCAAGCGGCCGGCCGGCCGGGAGAATTCACCGCAGCGTTCATACCTCGGCAAGGAGGTCCGCATCGACTCTGGATCGCGGCGACTCTGGAGCAAACGGGCCGTGAAGAACTTCTGAGCTTGGATTTGGCACCGACCGCCGCAGCTCCGCCGCCGGGCACCGTGAAAGAGACGCTGGTCATCACTCGCGCCACCTTTAAGGCCGAGCTACGCTTCGTGGCCGGGGCACCGCGCGCCCAAGAAATCGCCGGCGCGCGCTTGATTTTCACGCGGCCCGACGGCCAGCCGATGAAGCCATTGGAGCTGGTTTTTGGCACGTTCGCTCACCTCATCGCCTTTTCGAACGCTGCGAAGGAAGCCATCCCGATCCGACCCACCGGCCCCGCCGCCCGGCCCGAGCTGCCCGGGAGTGTGGAGATCGACTTCCGCTTTCGGCCCGTCGCCGTAGGCACCTGCCATTTGTTTGCGGAAGCCCGGATCAATGGAGCCGATGAGACTCTGGCCTTCACGTTTCCGGTGCGACCGGAGTAACTGTTACTCGCTCTAACCATGGTCTCACGCCACGCCATTTCGCACGCGGTAATCCCGCGGCGAAAGCCCGGTGACTTTGCGGAACTGCCGGGTGAAATAATTGCTGTCGTTGAAGCCGACATCGAAGGCGACCTCCGTGACACGGCGGTCGGAGTGGCGCAGCAAATTGCACGCGCGGTTGATTCTTTGCTCGATGACCCAGGCGAGCGGCGAGGTTCCGGTGGCGGATTGGAAGACCCGCAAAAAACTCCGCTGGGACATGTGGGCGATGCTGGCCAATTCCTCCAGATTGACCTCGCGGTGGATGTTGCGCTCCAAGTGGGACAGCGCCTCGCCGATCCGCAACAGGGCGCGTCCGTCCGGCGACGGACTGCGGCCATAACAGCGGGATAACAGGCCGATGATCTGCATGAACGCCGCCGTGGCCATGAAGCCAAATCCCGGCTCGCGGGTCTTCAACTCCACTTCGAGCCGGTCCACCAGCTCGATCAGCTGGACCATTTCCTTGCCGCCGAGGTGCAACCTGCCCTTGGTCGGCTGGCGTTTTCTCCACGCCGGTTCCAGCGTGAAAAGCGCGTGATAGCCCGCCACGGATGGCAGATCGAGCAGGCCCATTTTCAACTGGCTGGGTTGATAGAGGATGTTGACGAGCCGGAGATCCACGAGGTCCCGGTATTCGTGTTCCCGAGGGCCCGCGATGACAAACACGTCTCCGGCCGTGAGTTCCCACGAATCCTGGCCGGTCACGTGCAGGCATATGCCGCCGGTCACAATCACCAGCTCTGCGAATTCGTGGGCGTGGGGTTCGAAAAGTTCCTGCGGCTCCCTCCGCTCGACGCTGATCGGGAAGCCGTCGGGATGGAACCATTCATCGATTTTAAGGACGCGTTTCACTGGCGGGATCGTGCTTGTATTTGGCCAAACAGTAGAGGTTTTTCTGCGGAATTCCACGCAGGCTTTGCCAAACCAGTCCACCAATGTCCAAATCTTCAAAAAAATCCATCGCCCTGTCTTACAAGCTCGCCCAAGCCCGATACGCCGAGCTCGGCGTCGATACCGATGCCGCCATGGCCGCGCTCGCGGGGATCCCGATTTCCCTCCACTGCTGGCAGGGCGATGACGTCGGCGGATTCGAAAACTCCGGCGAAGCCCTCAGCGGCGGCATCGCAGTGACCGGCAACTACCCCGGCAAGGCCCGCACTCCGGATGAACTCCGCGCGGACCTCGACAAGGCGCTCTCCCTCATCCCGGGCAAGCATCGTCTCAATCTCCACGCTTTCTACGGCGAGTTCGGCGGGAAAAAGGTCGATCGCAACGAGATCAAGCCGGAGCATTTCAAAGGCTGGATCGACTGGGCGAAATCCAACGGCATGGGCATGGATTTCAACCCGACCTGCTTCGCGCACCCGAAAGCCGCAGACGGCTTCACCCTTTCGCACCCGCAGAAATCCATCCGCGATTTCTGGGTCGAGCACTGCATCGCTTCCCGCGAAATCGGCGCGGCGATGGGCAAGGCGCTCGGTTCGCCGACCGTCACCAACGTCTGGATTCCGGACGGCTACAAGGACACGCCGGTGGACCGACTTGCGCCGCGCCAGCGTCTATCTGATTCGCTGGACCGCGTGTTCGCCAAGAAGCTCAACCCGAAACACCACCTCGACGCGGTCGAGTGCAAACTCTTCGGCATCGGCAGCGAAAGCTATGTGGTCGGTTCGCACGAGTTCTACATGGGCTACGCGATCAAGAATCAGAAGCTGCTTTGTCTCGACGCCGGGCATTTCCACCCGACGGAAGGCATCGCCGACAAGCTTTCCTCCGCGCTGATGTATGTGCCGGAAATCCTCCTCCACGTCAGTCGCGGCGTGCGTTGGGACAGCGACCACGTCGTCACCTTGGATGACGCGCTTCAGTCCATCGCCGCCGAGCTCGTGCGCAACAAACTGCTCGCCCGCACCCACATCGGCCTCGATTTCTTCGACGCCAGCATCAATCGGATCGCGGCCTGGACCATCGGCACGCGCAACACGCTCAAAGCGCTGCTCATGGCCTTGCTGGAGCCCGCGGCGCTCCGCGACGCAGAGAAGTCCGGCGACTACACCACCCGTCTCGCGCTGATGGAGGAATCCAAGAGCTTGCCATGGGGCGCGGTTTGGGATGCTTATTGCGAGTCGCAAAACGTCCCGGCCGCTACCGATTGGCTCGCCGAGGTCAAACAATACGAAACCGCGGTGCTCAGCAAGCGGGCCTAAGTTAGAAAGACTCTCCATCATCCAAAAATCCAACTGACACTATCATATTATGGGATCTGCATTACTCGGCGTTGTATTTCACTGGCTCGGCGGCTTGGCCTCTGGAAGTTTCTATGTGCCATACAAGGGCGTCAAAAAATGGTCGTGGGAAACCTACTGGCTTGTCGGCGGGTTCTTCTCTTGGATCATCTGCCCGCTGTTGCTCGCGTCTTTTTTAACCAAGGATGTCTTCGGTGTTCTCGGCAGTCAGTCGGCATCCACTCTCGCCTGGACCTTCTTGTTCGGAGCGCTGTGGGGCACCGGTGGTTTGACCTTCGGCTTGGCGATGCGCTACCTCGGGATGTCGCTCGGCATGGGCGTCGCGCTCGGTTACTGCGCGGCCTTCGGCACCTTGCTGCCGCCGATTTTCAAACTCTTCTTCCCTAGCATCCCGGTGGCGGAATCGATTACCGAGATCGCCTCCAGCACGGCCGGCCAGGTGACCCTGCTAGGCGTGGCGGTTTGTTTATTGGGCATTTTCATCGCCGCTCTTGCCGGGGCCACCAAGGAGAAGGAAATGTCGAGCGAGGATAAAAAGAAAGCCATCGCCGAGTTCAGCTTCAAGAAAGGCATCCTCGTCGCGACCTTCTCCGGGATCATGAGCGCCTGCTTTAGCTTCGGTTTGACCGCCGGAAATCCGATCGGCGACGCCTCGGTGGCTGCCGGGACCTCGGTGATCTGGAGCGGACTTCCCAAGCTGATTATTGTCATGCTCGGCGGCTTCGCCACTAACTTCGTCTGGTGCGTCGGGCTGAACATCAAGAACCGGACGGGCTATCAGTACCTCGCCTCGCACGCCCGTGCCGAGCACGCCGGCCTGACCGCTTCGGGCGGCGAGCACGGCGGTGGATCATCCTCTGGAGCCCCGACCCACTCGCAGAGTGAATTGAAAATTCCGATGCTCGGGAACTATCTGTTCTCCGCGCTGGCCGGCACCACTTGGTATTTCCAATTCTTCTTCTACACCATGGGCGAGACCCAGATGGGCAAGTTCGGATTCGCCTCGTGGACCTTGCACATGGCCAGCATCATCATCTTCAGCACCATGTGGGGCTGGATTTTCC
>JAYSYA010000159.1:0-12483 GCA_043716765.1 Akkermansiaceae bacterium | reverse complement strand
CGGGCGGGGCCGATAGGAAAAGTCAAGACTTTTGTGACATTATTTTTGATTTATCCAATTAACTTTCAATGACTTGCAGCTTAGGTTGACGCGAATGGCCATGAGCCTAGAGTTCGTCGATACCGATTTCGAGAAGGTCACATACCTTGTCAATCTCCTCACTGCTATTGCAACAGGTCAGCAGGCTTCCGATGCCGACTATGTAAAGCTTCGAAATCAGCTGCTCCGCAACCCCCAACTAAAAGAGCTGCTACCGCCATGGTTAAAGACCCATCGAAATCTTGGATCATTTTGGCCTTTTATTAAGGAGAAGTTCGGAACTTATGCCGACCGGAAGAAGTTCTTGAACGAGGAATTCGAGAATGTCCTGAACGTTCTCGAATTCGGGCACACCGTCGAGGCCGAGAAAAAGACTGCGCCAGCATTAACAATTTTGAGCAACCAGCCAAAGAAGGGGAAAGTATTCGTGGTTCACGGTAGAGACAACGAGGCCAAGCAGGAGGTGGCTCGCCATGTCGAGAGCTTGGGTATCGGTGCCATCATTTTGCACGAGCAGGCAAGTAGCGGAATGACCATTATTGAGAAGATTGAGCACTACGCCAATGAGGCTGATTTTGCGCTCGTTCTTTACACGGCCTGCGACCTCGGGAGAGGAATCACCGAAACAAAAGTGCATCCTAGAAATCGAGCCCGCCAGAATGTTGTTTTTGAGCATGGCTACCTGATGGCAAAGCTTGGCCGAAAAAATGTATGTGCCCTCGTTAAGGGAGAAATCGAAACGCCAAACGATATTAGTGGAGTCGTTTACGTTGGACTAGACGAAGATGGATCATGGAAGATTGAAGTTAACAAGGAACTGAAAGCATGTGGGTATTCTATCGAGCGGTGAACTATTTCCAGAAGTCCAGCGCCGACCGGATATTTCCAATCCAACTTGCCCGCAAGCTGTCACCGCCCCCCTCCCGTCAAATCCAAATACGATCATGGACAAAGAACTAGAAGACCAATTCTACGAGCAAATCGCGCGGGAGATTGCGGCAAGCAACTACCAGCCCGCCCCCATGGCGCGAGCGGTCGAGAAGTCCGCAGGCAACCCCGACCTCGCCAAAAGCCTCTACGTAAAGTTCCGGGTGGAGCAACTTGCTCGTGAATTCAAGCAAGAGACACGCAGACGGCAGCTTGAGGCCGAAGAGCTTGCAGTTGCGGAACGCCGCCAAGCGACCGCCTTGGCGAAGACACTCGCAGAGGAAAAGATCAGGCAGCAAAAATCGGACCAGCTTCGTCAACAACGTGAAGCGGAAGAAGCACAGGCGGCATACGAAAAACGCCAAAAAGAAGAGATGGAGCGGAAGGCGCGCGAAGATCAATTGTGTGAGCAAGAAGAGATGGAGCGGGCTCGCAAAGCGCGTGAAATAGATGAAATAGCCCGAGAAAAGGTATTTGAACGGAGGCAGAAAGAGGCTGCTGAAAGAGCGGTCGCCCGCCAGAAAGCACGCGCCGACCTTATGGCTCGTGTACGCCTATATTTAGTCACGGCAGGTGTGATTTCTGGTGTTGGCCCGCCGTTGCCGGAAGGATTGAAACGCTCCGCATCTTCGTGGGACGTCCACTTTGGGGGTCTAATGACTGATGAATCGAGGACTGGCTTCGTAAAGCGAGGAAGATTGCACATTAGGAGTGGCACAATTTTGATAGATGGCTGGAAGCTCTTTAATATGGCTCAGCGCGTGGTGATTGGCATCGTTCTGGCATGCGCTCTAACGTGGGCGTTTCACAGACTCGATGAGAGTGACAAGATCGATCTCAGGATGGGTGCCGGTATGCAAAAATTGCTTGCGGTGTCTTTCTTAGAAAACCTACAGCAGATGGTTGGTCAGGAGTTGCCATTCCCGTCTATTTGGAATATCAAGGGAGCATTATACGTTGGCGTAGCAATCTGCATTGCAGTGTATGTTTCATCGTATCATCTCGCCCTGCCCGGCAGCGGGACATTTGTGCCTGTAACCCGTCCGAAGTGCAGAGGGCGCAGCGTGACAATGAAGATTCGACCTCCAGAGTGCCAGAAATTACGCTGTGTCCGCTTCAGATTCCGCTGTCATTTAGACGCTCGCGTCTTCCAGTCGCACTTCGAGCAATGAACTTAATGAATGGGGTCGTAGCTCACGGATTAACATCAAGCAGGCACGAAGCGCAGTTCCACCTTCCGACCGAGAGCGGCGGCGGCTTTTCCGAGGCTGGCCACGGTGAGCGAGGGGTTTGAGGGATCGAGCATCCGGTCCAGCGAAGCCCGGCTGGTTTTCATGCGCGATGCCAGTTCGGTCTTGGTGACGTGTTCCTGCTCAAGGATCTGCTGGAGCTGGAGGGAAACCACGCGCTTGAGGGCCAGCACTTCCACCTCGGGAAGGATGCCTTCGCCAGCGAGGAAATCGCGGAAGTCACTAGCACGGTGGGCGTTTTGAGATGCTTTTGTTTTCATTGGCGTGCCGAAAGCTGATCCCGAATCCATTCCGGTGAGCGTCGCAGATCCAGCACCGCGACGACCTGCCGCGCTCCTTCCACGTCTCGGTAGTAAATCGCATAGGGAAATCTGGACGAAAGAGCGCGGAAGTAACCCAAATGAATCCGGTGTTCGCCAAAATAAACGCTGAGCCGCCGGAGGTCGGCGATAATCGAATCCCTGAAATAAAGACCGACGCCGTCTTCGATCGCGTTGTAGAAGTCGATTCCTCGCTCAATATCGGAAGCTGCTTCCGCGAGAACGAGCACCTTCTTTTTCATCGGCTCATCAGACGTGCTTGGAGGTCATCCACCGAGAGCCAAGTCGAAATGCCCGATTCAATAATTTCAGAGCGATCTGCCAAGACCTCGCTGTGCCAATCGGGCGATGGGTAGTCAATTCCTTCCTTTGAAAAGGAATCCCATAGGAGTTCCATGGCTTCGAACCGCTCACTGGATGACATTCGGGAAATTTGTTCCATCGCCAACATGCCGTGAAGCTACCTTCTGGTTTGGTCGCAATCAAGCCTCCAAACACCATCCAAAAACTTTACGCCCCTCCGCGCCCTTTGCGCCCTCGCGGTCCACTCTTCCTCTTATTTCAATGTTCAATGTTGGGCGTTCGATGTTCAATGTTCGCCAGATGTCCGCCCCGCTCAGCCGCAAGAATCTTCCCGAAAACCCGACCCCGGACGACATTCTCAACGCCTTCCTCGACTACCTCACCGCCACCGACACCGAACCCTACGACCACCAGGAAGAAGCCATTCTCGAACTTTTCGCCGGCAACAACGTCATCCTCAACACCCCCACCGGCTCCGGGAAATCGTTGGTCGCCCTCGCCCTCCAGTTCAAGTCCCTCTGTCAGGGCCGCCGTTCCTACTACACCGTCCCGATCAAGGCGCTGGCCAACGAGAAGTTCCTCTCCCTCTGCCACGTCCTCGGCCCGGAAAACGTCGGCATGATCACCGGCGACGCCACCGTCAACCACGACGCCCCGGTCATCTGCTGCACTGCGGAAATTCTCGCCAACATCGCCCTCCGCGACGGCGCGAACGCCCCCGTGGACGACGTCATCATGGACGAGTTCCACTACTACTCCGACCACTCACGGGGCACCGCCTGGCAAATCCCGCTGCTTACATTGCCCCGCGCCCGCTTCCTGCTCATGTCCGCCACCCTCGGCGACTCGTCGTTTTTTTCCAAGCAACTCACCGCCCTCACCGGCGCGCCCACCACCCTCGTCCAGTCCGACCAACGCCCCGTCCCGCTGGAATTCGAATACTCTACCACCCAGCTCCAGGAAAAGGTCGCCGAACTCAACGAACAAGGCCGCTCGCCCGTTTATCTCGTCCACTTCACCCAGAACGCCTGCGCCGACACTGCCCGCGACCTGCTCTCCACCAACTTCTGCACCAAGGAGGAAAAACACGCCATCGCCCGCGCCCTCGACGACGCCGATTTCCGCTCCCCCTACGGCCGCGAACTCTCGAAAATCCTCCGCCACGGCGTCGGCATCCATCACGCCGGCCTGCTGCCGAAATACCGGTTGTTAGTGGAAAAACTCACCGCCCGCGGCCTGCTCAAAGTCGTCTGTGGCACCGACACTCTCGGCGTCGGCGTCAACGTCCCCATCCGCACCGTCATGCTAACAGGACTTTGCAAGTACGACGGCCGCGGCACCAAAATTCTCGCTGTCCGCGACTTCCGCCAGATCACCGGCCGCGCCGGACGCCGCGGCTTCGACACTGTCGGTTATGTCGTCGCCCAGGCTCCCGAACACATCATCGAGAACCTCCGCCTCGCCGCCAAGGCCACCGCCAACAAAAAGAAGTCCTTCGAAAAACGCAAACCTCCGGAAAAAGGCTTCGTCCACTGGGACGAGGCGACCTACGTCAAACTCCAGACCGCGCCACCCGAGCCGCTCGTTTCCAGTTTCTCCGTCCACCATCACACGCTCCTCAACGTCCTCTCTCGGACCACCGAGGACGGCTGCGCCGCGTTGAAGAAGATCATCGACGACAGCCACGAGCCTCCCTCTAAAAAGAAGCTCCTCAAGAAGCACGCCTTCAAACTCTTCCGTGGCCTCATTGGCGCGAAAATCCTCCACATCATCCCGCCCGCCAAACGCAGCGGCCCGCAGAAAGTCGCCGTCGATGTCTCCCTCCCCGAGGATTTTTCCATCAACCACGCCCTCAGCCTCTACCTGCTGGACGCCATCCCGCAGCTCGACCCCGAAGCCGAAGACTATGCCTTCAACGTCATTTCCCTCATCGAGTCGATTCTGGAAAACCCTGACATCGTCCTCCGCAAACAAGTCGATCTGTTAAAATCCGAACTCATGGCCCGCCTCAAGGACGAAGGCATGGAATTCGACGACCGCATCGCCCTGCTAGACCAGGTCGAACACCCCAAGCCCGGCGCCGAATTCATCTACACCACTTTTAACGTCTTCAAACTCCGCCACCCCTACCTCGGCAGCGAAAACGTCAAGCCCAAGACCGTCGCGAGGGAGATGATAGAGAATTATCAGTCCTTCGAAGACTACGTCAAAACCTACAAACTCGAGCGCGCCGAAGCCGTCCTCCTCCGCCACCTCGGCGAGGTTTACAAAGTCCTCGCCCAAACCGTCCCCGCCAGCGCCAAAACCGAGCACCTCCACGAAGCCGAGTCTTTCTTGGAACTCATCGTCCGCCACACCGACTCCAGCCTGCTGGACGAATGGCAAGCCATGAAAGAAGGGAGCACAGGCGTCTCGCCTGTTTCTTCATCTTCAACCCCAGAATCCCAAATCGCCGCCTTCAAATCCAAAATCCCCTACACCAAGGACAAAGCCGCCTTCACCCGCCACCTCCGCAACCACGTCCTCACCCTCGTCACCGCGCTCTCCCGCTACGACACCGAAGCCGCCCTCAGCCTCATCGCCCACCACGACAGTGACGGCAAGCTCTGGTCCAACGAGCGCCTCCTCCAACAGCTCAACAGCTACCACGCCGCCCGCCACCAGATCCGCCTCGATCCCGAAGCCCGCAACGCCCGCCATACCCACCTTTCCGAAGACGGCCTCACCCTCCACCAAACCCTCATCGACCCCGACGACCTCAACGACTGGTCCCTCCACCTCACCCTCGATCCCGAAAAATCCAACGAGGCGAGAACTCCCGTCCTCCACCTTGAGTCCATCGCCCCGATTTAAGTGCTCATCATCAGCCGAGACACATAAGGCTCCAGCCTGTTTTCCAGGTCAAAGGATCCCCATAACAAACGGTGCTTTTCGAAGATGCACAGCTAGAGTGATGCATTCGTGACCGAAGTTAAATGTCTCGAAACTAAATTCGTGGTTATCACCATTGTCGTCGGCAAAAATAATTACATCCTTCCCAACTGGGCCTCCTCTTTTCGGGAGGATATACCCTGAGATACGCCGAAAGACTTCAAGCTCACTAATTTCAGAAAACATCGTGGCGAAGGCGTCGGAACGAATGAAGTGGCGACATGGATTGGAAGGGTCATTTTTTGCAGAGGTGAATCTCGGTGACGGATGGTAATGCATCACACCGAGAATTGGGTGCTGTCTACCTGCGGTTTCTACCAGACGCCAAAGGGTGCTTGCGTGGGTGTTCTTAAACGACTTCGCCAAAACTTTAACGAGTTCGACAGTCGGTGCCGAATCCAGAGCCTCTGCTGCGAAGCGCTCCCTTAGAAATAGCAACTGGCCCGCACCATAGTTTGCCTCGGCCTCGACTTTGTCGAGGCACGCTTGCTTCATCGTTATTTCGTTGTCGCCGTGGAGCGCTGGTTCATGCCAATCAAGAATGCTGTGTGTGATTTCATGACCTTCAGCCCACCGATGTTTTGCCTTGTGAAGCGTTTCATCAATCAAGATTCTGCGGCTTTCTGGAACCCAAAGCGCTCTGATGCTCCACTTCTTGACTGCTTCGCGCAGGCGCATTGGATTTGCCCACACTTGTTTTCCCGCCATTACGAGCGTGTGCGCGGCCCTCAGGAGTATCCCGTCGCTATCCGTCTGGTAATATCCCAAGTCCAAACGCAGGAGTTCCCTGACGTCCTCCAATCCCAAAGGGGGCTCAGGATCGCCAAGATCGTGCAGAATCTTATCAATACGGATATCAATCTTTTGCCGAATCTGTGGTTGGAGGATCAGATTTTTCATTTTGTTTCGGAATCTTCTATAATGACTTTAAGAATAGCTTGAAGTGCATCTTGTTCGTCATCGCTCAATGGTTCGCGTGATTCAGAGCAAGCGGCAAATCGGATGCTCTCTTCCCTCAATCGAGACGAGCTTCCTTCGGCAAGTCCGGCCATTTTCATTAGATTCTTTGGCGGCAACCTGAACGATTTAGCCAAACCAAAAACCGTGCTCAATTCTGGCTCATGATGAGGATCGTGCTCAATGACCAGTAGTTCCTCGACAGAAACCTCCGCAGCTTCCGCGAGCCTTTCGACAGTTAGGTTGTTTTGGCGGCGCATAAGCGTGACAAAACGTCCGAAGCTTAAGTGCTGACTGATATCTGTGATGGTGGGTGAAGTAATACAGGCGTGCTTGCCTCGACGGTTTGTGAGGCGCGGTGAACCCGCGCCTATTTCGTGGCCCTCTTCGAGATGGGCCTTACTGATAAGCCAATCGGCAGGAATATTGATTTTCATAGCGTAGTGAGTCCATGGTTATTAGTTTTAGGGTGCGCAAAAAGTATCTGCTTGTGCCTCGGTCATCTCGAAATAGACGAGGCCGTCATAGTTTGGATCTGGACCTACCTCCGTCATTTGACAGACGTGTCGATAGAAGGCAGCTGCTTGTGGGAGTGAGTGCAATCCGACGCGACCTTTGAAGTCCTCGCTCCTGCTAACTTCAATAGCTGCTCGAACCATTGCGAGTCCGATCCCGCGATAACGAGGCTCGTCGACAAAATCCGGGCGATTCCAAGGAGCTGTTGCGAGGAATTCAATATAAGCGACGTGTCTGCCGACTCTATTTGGTAGTTTCGAGTATTTAGCGAGATTCAGCAGCATCAGTCCCTGAAGCTCTCCTTCCGAGGTAAGGGCGAAGCGCTGAAGTGCCCAGAGATTCCGGCTCCATTCTGTTTTCTTGCCCCAATCCCAGTGAAGATCCTCCGGCATGGAGCGCCTCGGTTTCTTTTGAGCGGCGGCAGCCGAATTGGCGAAAGGCGCCCATGTGTCGCGCCACTGCTCCAAGTGTTCATCAGCGATATCATCGTGTAACTCCGCTTGCACTGGTTCCCCGGTGCCACGCCGTTGGATTGAAGTGAGGGTGGCTTCCATCCGCTTAAAGAAGCATGAGTTCCGACTTGGATTTCGTCATCTCATCTTCAATGAAGACTTTTTTTCCTTCGCGGAGACGTTGATCGACCATCTGGTAAAGGCGCAAGGCCTGACGTATGACCACTGTCTTATTTAGGTCCTTTTTTACCGCCAGTTCCTCGAGAGCGCTCATTTCTGCGTCGGTGAGGTTTAGTGTCATTGTTCGTTTTTCGGCCATGGGGTGGATTGGTGCACAAGAAACATGTACGAAATATGGACTGAGTCCATAATTTTTCCATATTTTTATTGACGAAGTGGCCATGGAATAGCTATTACGTAGCCCATGGATATTCAATCCGACTCCAAGCAAGGCTACGGCACCGCCGTGGCGAAACATGCGCCAAATTGCAGCCCCGCGCCAAAGTGGGCGGCTCTCGTTGACGACAAGGTAGTCTTTTCACCCGGCAAAAAGGTGAAAGTACTTGTTCTCAAGGAACAATCAGGGGCCAAGGAAACCGACGTTCTCGTTCGCGACCATGGTTCTGATCATGACGTCGCATTCGTTGACGACGAAGTGATCGATCTGGCGGACGGCAACAGCTTCTTCACTGTCCCCCGCTGCGAATACACCCCGCGTGGTGGATGTGCCACACCGGCAAAGCTGGTCTGGTTCATTGATGACCGCCCTGAAACCACACTCCGGGAAAAGCAAACCGGCCGGAGCCTGCGGGATTTGTTCGGCTTGTCGGTAGCGGCACGTCTCTTCCGGGATTTCGAATCGCCTCAGGATGAGATCGTGGGACCCGACGCACATCTGCTGTTTGCGGATGGGCCGGTCTTTTACTCCCGGCGTGCTGAAACCGGGCTGTCGATCACCGTCAACAAGCAAACCTTCGGTGCTGCTGACGGCGTCAAACCCGAGATGACTGGACGCGAAATCGCCAGCCTTGTCACCGATCAGCCGAGCGAAGTCAAACGCATCAAGGGCGATCAGGAGATCGTGATCGGTCCCGATGAGACGGTCAAAATCCACGGCTGCGAAGAATTCACCGTGCTGCGCTGCAATGTGGTCGGTGGTTTTGAGATCGAGCGGACAGACCGTGAAATCGCGGTCCTACGCGAGAATGGCGCCGAGGTGGATTTCATTGCTGTGCCAACTCCGGTCGTCGTTTACCGCCGTGTTCCCACCCGCATAGGCTATCCCAATATCACAGAGTCCGACGTGCTGGTGGTGATTCCCTCGGGTTATCCCGGAGTCATGCTGGATGGAGCCTACCTTCCCCAAGAATCCCCGCTCTTGGGGAAGGTAGCCGGCCAACCCAAGCAAGGCTCCATCCAAGCGGATGGCCGGACCTGGGAACTCGTCAGTTACCATCCTCACAACGGTGGCGGCGCGGCTCCGTGGAATCCAAGCCGTAACGGCATTCATAGCTACTACTCGGAGGTGCTCTCATGGATCCAAGCAGCCGCAGTATGAAACGGGAAATCCAAATGGATCCGAACCGCGACGAGTGCATTTTCCGATGCACAGCGGAGCAGCGTGCCCTGCTCGACCGGATGCTTTACAAGCGGTATCCGGATGCGGAGTGGGGCACCTTCTTCCGTTTCGGTTACCGGGTGACCCCATGGGGTGTTCTTGTGACCTTGGTTGACCTGCTGCCGCCGAACCGGGGGGATTTTGACGAGAAGAGCCACGTCATGGAATTCACTCCGGGATACATTGGCCGCGGGTTGCGTTCCTTCGATACGTCGACGTTTGGACTTGGGTTCATCCACTCCCACCCGGAAGGATGTGCTCCAGGTCCAAGCCGCTCTGACGATGACATGGATCGCTACTTCGCCGAGGAGTTCGAGAAATTCAGTGGTGGGCGACCTTATATCAGCCTCATTTCATCGCGAGATGAGGACGGTCGGCGACGCTTTTCGGGTCGGTACTTTCATCAAGGTCAATGGTTGCCGGTCACAAAATGGGTGACCGTGGGCAAAGACCTGATCCGCCGTGAATACGATTACCGAAAGCTAATACCGCGTGTTAGTAATGGGTCATCGACGGAGCGTGCAAGTCAGCTGTTTGGCGATGATGCCTCGGTTCGCCTGAAAAACTCGACGGTGGCAATCATTGGTTGCAGCGGCTTGGGAACTCCTGCGGGGCACATCTTGTCGCGGGCCGGGATTGCCGAATTCATTCTGGTGGATCCTGGTCTCTTCAAGGACTCCAACCACGAACGAAATCACGCCAGCCGTGCCAGTGACCTTGAAGTGACCGGTTTATCCAAAGTGGACCTGCTGGAACGACTGATTCACGAGGTCAATCCCGCCGCGAAAGTCACCTGCATCAAGGCGGATATCCTGGACCCCGCTACCGTTGACGCGTTGGTGAGGTGTGACTTGATCCTTGGTTGCACGGATTCGGTTTACGCCCGAGCCGCGCTGGGTGATTTGTCCACACACTATCTGATTCCCGTCATCGATATGGCTGTGCAGATGGGTTCCAAAGCCGGAAGGCTCACGGATCAAGTCGGAGAAATTGCCCGCTATCTGCCAGGTCTGCCGTGCCCATGGTGTCGGAATCGTGTCAGCGCCGAAGCCATCCGAGCGGAACTGGCAACCGATGAGGAACGGGCTCAAGCCAACCTTGCTGCGGCAGCGGCACTCGAACGTGGCGACGACGGCGCTCAGTACTGGATTGGCGAGCGGCCACAGGAACTCACGGTCGGCTACATGACTACCACGGTTGCAGCGATGGGCGCGGGATACGCACAAGGATGGCTGACCGAAACATCCGAGATGCCCCATGATCGGTTCCAGTTTGATCTTGGTCGGAAATCCTTCGGGTTCGTCCCCGACAATCGTGAACCGGAACCGGATTGCTCCTGTCAGCGGTGCATCGGCTTTGCTGATCAAGGGCGTGCCGATTTCACGGTCTCTTTCCGTGTTCGAGAATTCAACCAAGATGATTATTAACAGCCACATTCTTGAGCAAATCTTCCTTTCCAAAACTGGTCGATTCATCCGGTCACGAGCCCCTGCGGACATGCCTTCGTCGGCTGATCGCGAAGTGCGCTCTTGCCCTCCGAGCAGGCCTCGTTTATACGGTCGAGAGTCGTTTTGCCTCCGGAACGAGGCTCCGATTTCTCCCGATCATTTCGCAAAAACCATTTTGGATGGAAATACCCCGACACAACTCCACATCGACTTCCGGACGCGGCGTCCAACGGCCATCGATTTCTTCAGACCCACCGCCGACCAGCGAGCAGCTTGCACTGCCCTTAACAGAGAGCGAACGCGCGGAATCCTGGAAGCAGCTCAGCTCGCTCCATCCCGGGAATCGTTTCCGGTTGATGTTTGGAATGCCATTTTTGCCCGAAAGTCCAAACAGAAGGGCGTCCCGCTAATTCCTCTGGAACGGCTCGGCATTCATCACGACGAGGATGGAATGCTGAGCTCGGATTTTCTGGTGGCGCTGCCGAGCGGGGCAGAGGCGAATCCTTACCGGGATGATGACTGGAACGTCGTTTACAAATTCTTTTTTCTAGGGGAAGGCGGCTCGCTCGGAAGGAAAATCGCCTTGGAGGAACCGGAGAGTGATCGCTTTGAAATCCAGCTTCTTCCAGCTCGTTTGGTCGACACTTTGGAAAAACTCTCGGTTCTTAATGAGGCAGGAGGGCATCCCACGGAAATTGTCGGCCTGTCTTCAAATGCTGATTTCCTGATCGCGAAGCAGCCGCTGGCATTCCCCTACAAGGACTATCAGAAGGATCGCGAGATCGCCACGAAGGCGGTGGGCGGAATCGTTCCGCTGTTCACCAATTTGGAGCGGCAGGTCGCCGTGATCTGGCTGAATTCAAATGGGTGGCTCATCAGTGATCTGCATCACCGCAACATCATGCGGGACCGCGAAGGAAATCCGACGATCATCGACGCTCTGATCGGGCCGGTTCCGCCAACGGCCCAGCGGAAACTCGCGTGGCTTCGAAACGCGGTGGATGACGCGGAAGACGTGCGGTGCGGACGTGAGCCGAGAAAACGGATGCAGTTCGGGGACGAGACCGATGACGACAGTTTGTAGTCGGTGGACCTTAGCTCTAGCATTCAGAGCTCCCGCCCCAACAGCTCAACACCTATGAGAAGGAGGGAGCGCCGAAGGTTCGATCCTTTCTCACCTCATTGGCTCGGCGGACAAGATCCCCACCGACTTTGCCCCCTTGCGCGCAAGCCGTCTTGGCCTAGGATCCGGCAGATATGGCACGTCGGGATGTTGTTTTAAAAGCGGTTCTAATTCTTCTGGTCGTCTGGGCGGGCGTCTGGGGCATCCGGGCGTATGCAGGCTCCAAGAAAATTACGGCGGAAAGGCTTGAGCGCGAGGTCGCCGCCGCGCGCTTTGGCGACTGGTCGGATCAAGCGTCCCCGCTGGATCGTGCCGAGGCCGCGCGCCGGGAAAAAGAGCTCCGCAACATCGCCGGATTGGTCAACCGCCTCGATTTCCAAGAGAGGGAGAAAAACCGCGAGAACCGTGCCGGTGAGAAATTTTTCCGCAAGCTCGCGCCGGCTGAAAAGAGCCTTTTCATCGAGCTCACCATCGTGGAATCCATGAGCCGCTTCATGGAATCGCTCGACGCAATGAAGCCCGAGCAACGCAAAAAATTCGTCGAGCAAGGCATGAAGGAAATCCAGAGCGGTCGCACCCAGGAGGAGATGGCGCGCACG
>JAYSYA010000158.1:0-1395 GCA_043716765.1 Akkermansiaceae bacterium | reverse complement strand
TGCTGCCGTATTCGAACTGGGAGTGGGCCGTTAGGGCGCAGAGCGAGTCGACGTTGTCGCTGCGTGCGGGCCTGAAGGCGGTGCTGGGGCGGTTAGGCCGGGTGCCCCAGGAGTTGCTCTCGGATCATTCTTCGACGGCGACCCATCAGTTGAAGCGCGGTGCCGCAGAGCGCGGATTCAACGGGGAGTATCTATCCATTTGCGCACATTACGGGATCACGCCGCGCACGATCAATGTGGGCAGGCCGCAGGAAAACGGTTGTTGTGAGAGCAGCCACGGTCATTTGAAACGGAGGATCAAACAGCATTTGCTCATCCGTGGGGGTGCGGATTTCGCCAGCGAAGAAGAGTATGATGCTTTCCTGGTCAGGGTGTTGGAGGCGGGCAATTTGAAACGCACGAAGCGTCTGGGTGAGGAGCTGGCGGCAATGCCGGAGAAGCTGATCCCAGATCTGGCGGATTACCGGGAGCTGATGGTTAGCGTTAGGAATGACAGCACCATCCGGGTGAACAAGATGGTTTACTCGGTGCCGTGCCGCTTGATCGGGGTGAAATTGCTGGCGCGGATCGGTGAAAACGAAATTGTTTTGTTAGCCGGGGCGAATGAAGTGGCGCGGCTGCCGTTGTCGCGTGGGGACCGCGGGGCAGTGATCGACTTTCGGCATTTGATCGGGGATTTGCTGCGCAAGCCGGGGGCATTCGCGGGATACCGATGGCGTGAGGAATTGTTTCCATCGCTGGTTTACCGCTCGGCTTACGACCGGCTAACACTCGCCGGTGGCGATGCGGACAAGCGTTACCTCGAAGTGCTAAAACTGGCGGCCGGCGAGGGCCAGACGGCGGTGGAGAACGCACTGGAGCAATTGCTGGCGACTCCGCACGGGGTGGTCTCGGCCAAGGATGTTAGGGAAATTTTGGACACTTGGCGGGATCAGGAACGGGAGTGGCGAGGGCGCCCACCCTTGCAGGTGAGCCTGTCAGTTTACGACAGTCTGCTGGATGGCGGGGAGGAAAACGCTGAGTGGATGTTAGAGGAGGTGGAAACATCGGTTTTGGCGGAGGTGGTGGCATGAACGCACCGACCGATCCGACGGTGATGTTGCTGCGTTCGTTTTGCCTTACGACGATGGCCGGGCAGTATGAGGAGGTGATGCAACGCGCTGAAAAGGACGGCTGGAGCCACCGGCAAATGCTGCGCCACCTGTGCGAGAGCGAGGCGGTGGAACGCGGCCAGAAGCGCACGGCGCGCTTGTTGGCCGAGTCCGGGCTGCCCGAGGGCAAGACCCTAAGCTCGCTTGATGAGGCACTGCTACCGCTCAAGGTGCGGCGGCAGCTCTCGGCTCTGATAGAAGGGAATTTCGTCGAGCGCTCGGTCAACGTGCTGGCCTTCGGGCT
>JAYSYA010000157.1:0-4151 GCA_043716765.1 Akkermansiaceae bacterium | reverse complement strand
GACCCGGCTGCTGCGCCGCTATCTGGGAGGAAAATGGCTTCCAGGGCTGCCACCCGAGGCCGCGCTACTGCTCAGCGGATAAAAAAGGCGGTCCACTGATCCATCCTAACCGCTCCACGCCATGGCACGCCCGAGGCGTCAAATCAACGCGCCCATTTTCCTTTTTAGGTTAAGGTGCAAAGGCAGGAGGAATTTCAAATGTAGCAACTTGTATCTCAAAATGAATACAACCTCATACAATCGACCACACAACCAATCAGGACATTCGATTCAAAGTCGCAGGGCGATCTTCAAAAACGGCGCGGTGCGGGAGGTTTTGGACCTAGCGACTTTTTCGGGCGGGCCTTGGGCGATGATTTTTCCGCCGCCCTCGCCGGCTTCGGGGCCGAGGTCGAGGATCCAGTCGGCTTCGGCGGCGACGGCCATGTGATGCTCGATGACGACGACGGTGTGGCCTTCATCGACTAGGCGGTGAAGCACGTCGATGAGGCGCTGGACGTCTTCGAGGTGGAGACCGACGGTGGGTTCTTCGATCAGATAGAGATTCCGCTGGGCGAAGAAGGCGTTGTTGAGGGTGGCCTTGGTGCCGCGGCCTTTGGTGAGTTCGGAGACGAGTTTGATGCGCTGGGCCTCGCCGCCGGATAGAGTCGGGCTGGGCTGGCCGAGCTGCAGGTAGCCGAGACCGGTGTCCGCCATGAGTTTGAGCGGGTGGGCGATGCGTGGCTGAGATTCGAAGAAGGCGCAGGCCTCGTCGATGGTCATGGCGAGCACCTGGCCGATGTTTTTCTGGCGGAAGGTGACCTCTAACGTGGCGGGGTTGTAGCGCTCGCCGTTGCAGGATTCGCAGTGGACCCAGGTGCTGGGGAGGAAATCCATTTCCAGCTTCACGCGGCCGTTGCCTTTGCATTCGGGGCAGCGTCCGCCCTCGGTGTTGAATGAAAAGCGCGAGACGTCAAAGCCGCGCATGCGGGCTTCGGGGAGCTGGGCGAAGAGGGCGCGAATGTGGTCGAAGACTTTGACGTAGGTGGCGGGGCATGAGCGGGAAGTTTTGCCGATGGGGGATTGATCGACTTCGTAACAGGCTTTGATTTGTTTCTCGCCGCTGGTCTTGCCGAACGGGAGGTTGGATTTTTTGACCCGCGTGGTTTTGGCTTCGTTTTTGAAAAGCGCGGCGATGCAGGAGTGCATCAGCGAGGATTTGCCTGAGCCGGAAATGCCGGTGAGCACGGTGAGCCGGCCTAACGGAATAACAGCATCGACGTTCTTGAGATTGTTGGCGCTACAGTCTGCCAGAGTTAGGAATGGATGATCTTTTTTCACCTCGCGACGGGAGCCGCGGATCGGGTGGTGGATGACGGCGGAGAGGGCGCGGTAGGTGGGGGAGGATTGAACATCGAACATTGAACGCCCAACATCGAACGGCGAAGTATTTGAAGAGGAAGACTTTTTACTCGTGGGCGAGACGCCCGCGCTCCTTGAGGGAGGGAGTCCCTGATAGACGATTTCGCCGCCGAGGCGACCGGCACCGGGGCCGAGGTCGATGAGGTGATCTGCGGCGGCGATGGTGTCCTCGTCGTGCTCGACAATGATGAGGGAGTTTCCTTGGTCGCGGAGGGCGATGAGGGTTTTGAGGAGGGCGGCGTTGTCGCGGGGGTGGAGGCCGATGGTGGGCTCGTCGAGGATGTAGAGGACGCCACGGAGGTTGGAACCGAGTTGGGCGGCGAGGCGGATGCGCTGGGATTCGCCGCCTGATAGAGTGTTGCCGGAGCGGTCGAGTTGGAGGTAGCCGAGGCCGACTTCCTGGAGGAATGAAAGGCGCTGGCGGATCTCGGGGAGGATGTCGCGGGCGACGAGGGTGTCGCGGGAGGCGGTGAATTTGAGTTGGGAGAAATGGGTCGATGCGGAGTTGATGGAGAGGTGGCCGAGGTCGGCGATGGGGGTGGAAGAAAAGGAGCGAGACGCTCCTTTCACGGTCTGGGGCGGGACGCCCCAGCCACCCAGTCTAACGGCGGAGGCGGTGGGGTTGAGGCGGGACCCGTGGCAGGCGTGGCAGGCGACGAGTTCAACGTCGTCCATGCGGTCGATGGCGCGATCGGCGTCGAGTTCGGCCTCTAACACGGAATCGAAGCGGGCGGTGTCGAGGTGTTGGCTGCGTTTCGGCACGCGGCCGTGACCGCGGCATTCAGGGCACCAGCCGTGCGGGGAGTTGAAGGAGAACAGTCGCGGGTCGAGCTCTTCGAAGGACTGGTTGCAGCTGGGGCAACTGGAGTGGGTGGAGAGCAGGATGAATTTCTTGTCGGCGGTGAAGAGTTTGATGAGGCCCTTGCCGATGGTTAGGGCGCGAGCAATCGCGCTGCTGAGTTCGGAGAGTTGGGCTTTGAGGCTGGAAACCTCCGCCACGACGACGTCGATGTCGTGCTCCTTGAAGCGTTCGAGGCGGGTGAAGCCCTCGGCGTCTTTAAATTGTCTGTCAACGAGCAGGCGGGTGAATCCTTGTTTGAGGGCCCACTCGGCGATTTCGTTGTGATAGCCTTTTTTGCCACGGATGATCGGGGCTAACAAGGTGACGGGACCTTTTTTGAGATGGCCGAGGATGGTGTTTTCGATGGCGGATAGGGATTGTTTTTCCACGGGGATCTGGCAATCCGGGCAATAGAGGGTGCCGAGTTTTGCGTAGAGCAGGCGGATGAAATTCCAAAGCTCGGTGACGGTGGCGACGGTGGATTTGCCGCCGCCCTGAGAGACGCGTTGTTCGATAGCGACGGTGGGTGGGAGGCCTTGGAGTTGGTCGATCTCGGGTTTTTCCAATTGCTCGGCGAACTGCCGGGCGTAGGCGGACATGGAGTCAAGGAACCGGCGCTGGCCCTCGGCGAAGAGGATGTCGAAGGCGAGAGTGGACTTGCCGGAACCGGATAGACCGGAGATGACGACGAGCTGGTCGCGGGGGATGTCGAGGGAGATGTTTTTGAGGTTGTGGTGTCTTGCGCCGCGGAGGGTGATGGAGTTGGGAGAGGGTTGAGAGTTGAGAGTTGAGGGTTGATAGTTAGATAAAGATGGAGAGAGGCCCAGCGCGTGTTCCAGGAAGTGGGCGGTGGGAGTGTCTAACTTTGCGACGGTTTCAGGGGGGCCTTGGGCGACGAGCTGGCCGCCGTGTTTGCCGGCTTCGGGGCCGAGGTCGAGGATCCAGTCGGCGGATTTGATGACGTCGAGGTTGTGCTCGATTACGAGCAGGGAGTGGCCGGAATCGACCAGCTTCTGGAAGACGGTTAGAAGATTTTCGATGTCGGAGAAGTGGAGTCCGGTGGTGGGTTCGTCGAGGATGAGGAGTTTACCGACTGAAGTGGGCGCTCCGGAGGTGGCGAGAAGTTGGCAGAGTTTGAGGCGCTGTGCTTCGCCGCCGGAGAGGGTGTTGAGGGGTTGGCCGAGTTTGAGGTAGCCGAGGCCGACTTCGACGAGCGGGGCGAGGAGCTTGATGATTTGCTGGTGGCGCTTGGCGTGTGCGGGTGGCAGGCCGGCTGCCTCCGCGTAGAAGGCAATGGCATCGACGACGGTGAGATCGAGGATGTCGTAGATGGATTTCCCGAGGTAGTGGAAATCGAGGGTGGAGGATTTGTAGCGCTTGCCGTTGCAGTCGGGGCAGGTGACGTAAAGGTCGGAGAGGAACTGCATTTCGACTTTTTCGAAGCCGTTTCCGGCGCAGCGGTCGCAGCGGCCGGCACCGGAGTTGAATGAGAAGAAGCCGGTGGTTAGATCGCGGGCGCGGGCTTCCGGCGTGAGGGCGAAGAGCTGGCGGATGGGATCGAAGGCACCGAGGAAAACGGCGGGCGTGGAGCGCGGGGTGCGGGCGACGGCGGTTTGATCGACGAGCTCGACTCCATTCAGGTGTTGCGAGCCTTTGAGTTCCTTGATCGGCGCGGCGTCACCTTCGGCCGCCTGGCCTAACTTGCGGGCGAGGTTGAGGTAGAGGACGTCGTGGGCGAAAGTGGATTTCCCCGAGCCGGAGACGCCGGTTAGGACGGTGAAGAGGCCGAGCGGGAGATCGACATCGAGTTTTTTGAGGTTGTGGCGGGTGGCTCCGCGGATCGAGAGGAGTTGTTTGGTGGGTGTGCGGCGCTGGGTGGGGGTGGCGATGGACTTGGAACCATCAAGCC
>JAYSYA010000156.1:0-1408 GCA_043716765.1 Akkermansiaceae bacterium | reverse complement strand
GGGCTCCGGCTTTACCGCGCTTGATGACGTTGATTTGGTCGTCGTAGAGGCTGAGGATCTTGTCTTCGTTGGCGACCCGGCGTCCGCCGATGATGCGTTCATGGGCTTGTTTGACTGCGGCGGGGAGTTTCTCTAACACATTTGCGATGCGCTTGATGATGAGATGCGCTTGCGGCTCTGATAGATCGGTTTCCTCGCGGCGGGTCTTGAGGATGGTGACATGCACCCGAGCGTGGGCGGCGATGCGTTTCTCAAGAGTCTTCATTTCGCGCAGCACTTTTTTGCGGTGTTTCCTGCCGTCCGCTGCGTGGCTTTTGGCGGTCATCTTCATGCAAAGGGTGTTCATGTCGCTGAGGAAATCTAACGGCTCCTGGGGCATGCGGTGCTTCAATCCGTGCTTGCGGATGAGGGTGGTGGCTTTCATCAGGGTGCGGGCGGCATCTCGCAGCAATACCCAGTCGATGGGGAAATGAATGTCGGCTTTGACGCAGGTGCTGTCGAAATAGACGTCATCTAACCGGATGGGTTCTGCGAGTCCGAAGGTGATGGCGGGTGGCTCGGCCTGTTCATTTTTCGGATCGATTGCGGCAAGGAGGGAGGTGAGTTTCTCGTTGACGAGGCGCACGGTTTGCTCGCCGGCCCAGCGGGAGAGCCGGTCGCTGGTGCTTTTCGAGAAGGCTTTGATGGAACCCATTTCGCCAACACGGAGGAACCATTGCAGCAGCGGACTGTCGGCAAGGCGGGTGGCGAAGTCGCGATGATCGAGGCCGGTGAGGGTGCGGGCGATGTTGGTCCGCAAGGCAAGCACACTGTATTTCGCGAAGCGCTCCAAGCGCGCGGCGGTGGCGCTGTGGGTGTCGATTCCTCGCTCGGTGAGAGTCAGTGTGATGAATTCCTCTTCGAGGCCTGAAGCGGAGAGGATGCTGTCGATGCGCTGGAAAAGGGAGCGCGATTCGCGGTAGTCAAGCGGGCCATAAACGCAAGGAAGTGCTGGACGAAGGGCGGGTTGGTAGGTGAAGGTGGTCACAGTTCGAACTTGGATTCAGTGTCGTAACCAAATCATAAGCCTCGAATTTCGGGCATGGGAGTCTTTTCGGACTTCCATGCCCACTTTTTTCCGCTGCTAAAGCATTGTGCCACAAGGACTCAAGCTGTCTGGGACAGGCTCTAAATAGACAGTGCTTCGGAAATTCCCGGGCGTGCCGTCCTCATTCACCACGATCGTTTCCCGGCATGTGTCACTGTGTGTTATTTCTCGTAAGCCGTATTTCACCTCGCGTTCAGCAGTCTATTTTCTTCAGTTAAATATCTCCCATGGAAAGCAAACCTATTAAACCTGCCATTGAAAAACCCATCGTGGCCCAAATTTCAGCAACCTCGAACGGCGAAATGGAGCTAAAAACGCTGG
>JAYSYA010000155.1:0-12754 GCA_043716765.1 Akkermansiaceae bacterium | reverse complement strand
GGGTGTTTGGCTTCGAGGGATTCGAGTTCGCGGAATAGCCGGTCGTATTCCGCATCGGAGATTTCCGGCTCGGCCTGGCTGTAATAGAGGCGGTTGTGGTGGTCGAGTTGGGCGCGCAGTTCGCGAATGCGGTCCTGCGGCGTGGGGATTTGGGAGAAAAGGTCAGGCTCGGCCATACGATGGAGTCTCAGGTCTGAGGAGGAGTTTTCAAGACCGGAGTCTCCCAAAAACGCTACGGGATTTCCACCGGTTGAATCTCTTTCTGGGTGAAGCGCACGACGATTTGGTATTTGGCACCGTCGCGGGCGGTGCCTAGCAGGGCGCTGCCTCTGCGATCGAGCCTCCAGAGATGGGAGGGAGAAAACGAGCCGTCGGCCAGACTTTCCAGTTGCGGAAACGGGCCTTTCTGGACGGGTTTGCCGTGCAGCGTGCCTAGCAGTTCGACAAGTTCTTTCCAGCTCGGTTCAAGTTCCGATTTATAGGCATCTGCGGGGAGGAGGTCGGTTTGCAGGGTGATTTCCTTGAGCATGCCGGTTTCCGTCCAATCGAAATAAAGCGTGGCGTTGAGGGTGCCGATTTTCCGACGGGTGCGGAAGATGCCGTTCATCCCGGAGCGACCGACGAAGGTTGCATCGGTGGTCATTTCCACGAACTTGCTGGCCTTGAGTTTGGTCAGGGCGGCTTCGCGGGAGTCGCCGAATGCCAGCGTGTCGAAAGCGGCGGACTCGGTGGGTGCTTTCGCTGCTGCGAGAGGATGGTTGGCGTTGATCCAGGTGCGGTCGTTAGGGTCGAGTTGTTCGAGCTGGATGGTGAGCTGCTTTAAATCCTTGGTACGCAGGATGGTGATGCTGGTGGCGTCCCGGCTTACCAACTCGCCCTCGGTGGAGCGCTGACCGTCGGCGCTTTTCCAGGCCCGCGGCGCGGCGAGGAGATTGGAAGCGGATGCAATCAGCAGGCAGGAAGCGAGTTGGAGAGTTAGAGTCATGGAGAGAATCGGAGTGCAGGCGTGGGCGGAGTGATGGAAAAAGTGTCCAGGCTGTGCCAGCCAAGTCCCTAATAGCTGCATCCGGCTGACAGCCTGAACACATGGGTTACTTTTTCTTTGCTTTTTCCTGGGTGTCGTCTGCCGCCGGTACGGAAATGGGCGGGGTGACGGCCTCGATCGGCGGAGTGGTGGCGCTGACGGGCGGGCGGGCGATCATGCCGCCGGGAAGCTGCTGAACGCCACCGGTTGGAGCGCCTTCGGCAGGCGGGGGGGTGGCCTTGGTGATGAGGGCAGCGCGGTCTTTTAGCAGCGGATCAACGGTGGTTTTGGCGACCTCGAAGGTGACGCCTGCGAGGGCTTTTTCCTTGGCAAGTTTTTCAGTGAGGATTTTTTGGAGCTCGGCGAATGCGGTGTCTGCTGCTTTGGCGTCCTCGGGTTTCTCTCCCTCGGGCTTCTTGCGCTCGTTGGGGATCTCGGCTGCGACTTCCACGGTGAGGAGGAAATTGTCGGTGGCGGCGGGCTCTGCATCCGGTGCTGCGGCGCTTGGCTTGGCGGGTGAGATGTGAAGGGTGTAGGTGAAACCCTCGACCGTCTCGATGACGGCGGTGCGCTTGCCGTCGGCGGTGCGTTCGGCGACTTTGTTAGCGGGGACGACATCCTCGAAGCGGGCGTATGAGAAGAGGTTCTTGAGCGGGCTGGTGACGGTGGTGTCGAGCACCTGGGTGGCGGTAGCACCTTCAAGTTTGAATTCGGCGTTCTCGTCGTCGCGGGTGAGTTTCCAAGCGGTCTCTAACTTGCCGGGTTGGCTGAGAGTGATGGCTTTGGTTTTTTCGAGGTTGATGAATCCGGAGTCGAGCCAGCGCTTGGCATCGTCGCTAACGGACGGGAACATCTCGCTCACGGCATAGAAGCCCGAGTCGTCGGTGTGGTTGCGGACATAGCGGCCGACGGCGCTGCCGCCACCCATGGGCGAGGGGGCCGAGCCGCTTTCGATGTTCTTGCCGAGGGAGATTTTGGCGATTTCCTTGCCGGCGGCATCCTTGAAGGTGGCGGTTAGGCCGCGGGAGTCGGCTTTGGTGGCGGCTTCGTCCATGCCGAAGCGCGGAGCGAAGGATGGGCCGGCCTCCATGCCGAGGGTGATCTTGAGCTCGCCGAGGGTGCGGATGAAGTCGTTGACGAAGGTGCTGTTAGCCGGATAGCCGTCACGCTGGGCGACGACCCATTTGCCGTCTTTTTTGGCGAGCGTCACGCTGCTGGCGGCACCTTGGATTTCAATACTGGCGGCGTCGTTGGCCGGGAAGGATTCGAAAAGCGTCTGACCGGGGCTGCGCTTGGTGGCGCTGCGGGTGGACTGGTTCTGACTGATTTTAACGGCAGTCACGGCCGCGCCGAGGGCGATGGCGATGACCCAGAGGATGATAACCTGGCGTTTGTTCATGGTGGCGGAAATTTGGGAATTGAAATTTGGGAATTGAAATCAGCGCGCGCGGGTGGCGCGGCGGCGGTTGATGAAAAGAATCAGGCCGATGAGGATGACGAGCACCGGCATGGCGGCGACGTTGAGCAGGGTGATTTTCGCGGAGAGCTTGTCCTTCTGGCGGCGGAGTTCTTTCTCCTGCCCGCGGATGAGCTTGGAATACTCGACCTGTTCGGCTCGCAGCTTTTTGATCTCCTCCTCCTGCGCGGGTGACAGATAGAGCTCGGAGTCGCGGGATTTCTGGGCTTGGAGCTCGCTGAGTTTCTGTTGGGCGGCCTTTTGTTTCGCTTGGAATTCCTCGATTTTAACTCCGACGGTTTTGTTGAAGTCCGCCTCCATTTCCTGGATCACGGTGAAGGGGCGGCGGATTGCGGAACGGGAACGGGAGCCGATCAAATGCTTGGAGCCGGTGGCTTGGTCTAGCAAGTTGAGGAGTAGGGTGGCATTGCCGTTGGAGGGCGACGCCATTTGCTGGCCGCTGAAGTTCTGAACATTGTAGGCGAAGCGGTCGTAGAAGGCGTCTACGTCGCCGATGAGGAAGACGTTGCCGGGAGCGGTGGCTTCTTTCAGATAGGCCGGCTTGGCGGCGTCCTTGTCTTCCGGAGCTTTGGCCGGGTCGGCGGGCGGCTTGGGTGTGCCGTCGGGGAAGGCGGTCTTGAAGTTGCCGGATAGATGGGCGACGAGGTCGTAGGCGGTGCCGTTGGACTTGAGGGTGCGGGCGAGCGACGGGTCGAGCTGCGAGGCTTTCGTGGCATCGACGAAGCCGGCCTTGGTGGAGGATTTGATGAGCGTGTTCGCAGTGATTCCGTCCTTGCCAGTGATGGTGATGGCACCCGGAAGGAAAAGCGTGACCGAGCCGAGATCCTTGGTGATGACGTTGTCTTTTTGCGGCATCGAGTCTTTTCCAAGGGTCAGCACGGCGAGGCCGAGCCGGTCGCCGCCGAGCTTGGTGGCGAGCGCGGGATCTGCCAGAACCTGGTTGGATTCGAATGAGACCCCCCATGCGGATAGAAGTGTAGGCAGGGTGGAGGTGGTGGGTGGCGGCGGCTGCTGGCCCATCATCGGGTTCGACTGCGGGGCGGTCATTTGCGCGGCGACTGAGAACGGATCCAGGCAGGCGACGACGGTGCCGCCGTTGAGAATGTATTGATCCACCGCGAACTCGGCTTCCGGAGTGATGCCGGCGGGGTGGAACAGGAGCAGGACTTTGATTTCCTTCGGGTCGATGGTGGGGGATTCCAGCGGGACGTCCACGACGTCGAAGGATTGCTTGAGCTGTTGATAGATGACCCACCCCGGCGTCGGCGGCTGGCCGGGCATCATGGCGGGCGCGCCTTGCAGGTCGAGAGCGGTCATCAGGCCGATCTTTGGTTTGGTGGGAGTGGTGACTTCGCCGATGGCTTTGGAGATGTGGTATTCCAGCATCGTTTCGTCGCGCGGATCGATGAACGGGATGACGCTGGTTTTATCGAGGCAGGAAATGGCCAGGCCGAAGAAGAGGTTCTGGTCATTCATGCGCTGGCCGTTGATGCCATCGAGGTTGGCGGAGTCTTCGGCGTCGGTGTCGGGCTGGGGATCGAGGTTGTCGATGCGGAGCTTGCCCTTCGAGATGGAGGCGTATTCCTTGAGCAGGTCATCGACCCGGCGCATGTGGAGCTTGAGCTCTTCGGGCATGTAGTCGGTGCTGCGGGAGGCGTAATAACGGATGACAACGGGCGTATCGAGCTCGGTGAGGATGGCGCGGGTGCCGGAGGACAAGGTGTGGACTTTGTTCTCGGTAAAGTCCGCGCCGCGGTTGCCGAGCGGGGTGAGCGCGACGAGCCAGTTGGCTAGCAAAGCGATGACGACGAGCGCGGCGACGCCGAGGGCTGCGCGGGTGACCGGGTGGGTGGTTTTCATAGGGAAATCTGAGATTTTAAATTTGGGGTTTGAAACCGATTAGGCGCGCTTGGAGGAAAGGATGGCGCTGGTGCCTAGCAGGCAGACGAAAATGATCGAGCCGAACCAGATGAAGTCCTTCAGCCGAAAAAGGCCGCTGTTGAGCGAGCTGAAATGATCCCAAACGCCGAAGGCGACGATGCCTTCGAGCACGCCCGGCGAGACGATCTTCGCAAGCTCGCGGGTGACCGGATCATAGCCGCAAAGCAGGATTAATACGCAGATAGAAACCGAGACGATCAGGCAAACCACTTGGTCGCGGGTGCAGGCGGATACCAGCATGGTGACGGCGAGGAAGGTGCAGCAGACGAGGAAACTTCCCAGATAGCCGGAGAAAATCGCGCCGTTGTCGGGGTTTCCGAGGTAGTTGGCCGTGAGAACGATGGGGAAGGTGAAGGCCAGCGCGATCAGCCAGACGGTGGCGGCGGCGAGGAATTTTCCAATGATGGCACTCCAGGTGGAGACAGGGAAAGTCCCTAGCAGCTCGATGGTGCCGGTGCGCTGTTCGTCGGCCCAGAGTTTCATGCCGACTGCCGGTGCGAGCAGCATGTAAACCCACGGGTGCCAGAAGATGAAGGTCCACTCCAGCGAGGAGTCGCCGACGCGCATGAACTCGCCGAAGGTGAAGGTGAGGCCGAGCGAGAACAGCAGGAAGATGACGATGATCGCGTAGGCGGTGGGCTGCGAGAAGTAACTGGAGAGCTCGCGTTTATAGATGGTGCAGGAGGACATGGCGGGGATGAAGTTAGGTTTTCCGGGATCAGGCGGCGGCTTCGGTGTCGCGGGAGGTGACTTTGCGGAACAGGTCGGTGAGCGAGCCGGTTTCGGACTGGGCTAGCAGTTCGGCGGGGGTGCCGTCTGCGACGATTTTCCCGCGGTCCACGATGACGGCGCGGGTGCAGGCGGCTTCGACTTCTTCGAGAATATGGGTGGAGAAGAGGATGGCCTTGGTTTTGCCGAGCCGCTTGATGAGCTGGCGGACTTCGAATTTCTGGTTAGGGTCGAGGCCGTCGGTCGGCTCATCGAGGATGAGGACTTCCGGGTCGTGAAGCAGCGCTTGGGCGAGGCAGGTGCGGTGGCGGTAGCCTTTTGAAAGCGTGTCGATGGACTGCTTGGCGACGGTGCCGAGGAAACAGGTGTCGATGGCGCGCTCGACGGCGTCGTCTTTGGCGACGCCCTTGAGGCCGCGGATGGCGGCGCAGAATTTAAGAAAGCCGATGACCGTCATGTCATTATAAAGCGGCGCGGATTCTGGCAGATAGCCGATCCTGGTTTTCGCCTCGCGGGGTTTATCCATAATTGAGATGCCGCAGACTTTGGCGTCGCCGGAAGTGGGCGGGATGAAGCCGGTGATCATGCGCATGGTGGTGGATTTGCCGGCGCCGTTGGGGCCGAGGAATCCGAGCACCTCGCCTTTTTTGACGGTGAACGTGAGATGGTCCACGGCGCGTTTGGTTCCGAATTGTTTGGTCAGGTTTTCGACTTCGATCATGGGATGAAATGAGGTTGTTCGGCGATACTCGCGGAAAGCGGCGTCGCTTGCGCTGCTTGTTTGAAAAAATGGTTTCGGGGGGATTTTCAAGCCAATAACGGTTTTTTTCGCGAATCAATCGGTCTTGCATCGGGCGGATGCGGGTGGTTCGATGGGCGCGACATGGCCAGTATCCATCTTCCCGATCGCTGCGGCGTGATGCTTTTGCCCGACTGCACGCTGTTCCCGCACGGGGGGTTGCCGCTGTATATTTTCGAGCCGCGCTATCGAAAAATGTTAGGTCATGCGCTGGAGGGGGATTGCTTTTTTGCGGTTGCGCGGCTGTTGGGAGAGGAAGTCGGCGACCCTGCGGATTTCGTAGTACCGGTGGGCACCATCGGCTTGGTCCGGGCATCCCGCGAGCAGGACGACGGCACCTCGCAACTGCTGATCCACGGGGTGATGCGCGTGCGTTTCACCGAGTGGCATGATGGGCATGACTATCCGTATGCGAGCATCGAACCGGTGGTCTCGGTTTTCACGCCGGAGAAACAGGCGGACGCGGCGATGAGGACCCTGCGCGGAGCCGTGGAGGATGCGGTGCGCCCGCTGCCGGAAGAAGTGCAGAGTGGGGTTTTCGCCCTGCTCGACCGGGCGGACGAGCCCGCGCTGATGACGGACATTATTTGCCAACAATTCATCCATGAAGCCAACTTGCGGCAGCAACTGTTGGAAATGGCGTCGGTGGGAGACCGAATTCCAGTGATCTGCAACTACTTGAGCAAGGCGGTTCTGGTGTCCGAGGACTGAGTTCTATCGTCTATCAAATTGGGGGTGGTGCGGGATCCACTCGGACCACACGCACCACCCCCGGTTTCCCTCTCCTGTCTGGAGAATCTGTTATGTCACGCGTCGAGCCTGAGGGCTGCTTTCTGCGCGGCGCTTTTCGCCTCGGTCTTGTTGCCTTGGCCGTCGTCTGCGGTGAGGCGCATGCCGACGGGTTTGGAAACGCCGAACTCTTCCATGGTCACGCCATACATCACGTCGGCACGAGCCATCGTGCGCTTGGAGTGGGTGACGATGATGAACTGCGAGCGGTCGATGAAGCGGTCGAGCACTTTGACGAAGCGGTTAATGTTCGACTCGTCCAGCGGCGCGTCGAGCTCGTCGAGCACGCAGAACGGGCTGGGCTTGATCATGTAGATCGAGAACAACAGCGCGACGGCGGTCATTGAGCGCTCGCCACCAGATAGAAGGGTGATTGACTGGAGCTTCTTGCCCGGCGGCTTGGCGGTGATGTCGATGCCGGATTCCAGCGGGTCGTTGGCGTCGATTAGATTGAGGTCGGCCTCGCCCTTCTCGCCGAAGAGTTCCTTGAACATCTCGCGGAAGTTGATTTTGACCTGGGCGAAGGTCTCGGCAAACAGGCGCTGGGTCTCGGTGTTGATGCGGTCGATGACTTCCATCAGCTCGGTTTTGGAGTTGACGAGGTCGTCGTGCTGGCCCTTGAGGAAATTGTAGCGTTCCTCGAGTTCCTCGAACTCCTCGATGGCGTCGAGGTTGACCGGGCCCATCGCGTCGAGGCGGCGCTTGATGTCGGCGACGATCGACTCGACGAATTCCCAATCCGGCTCGCCGGTCATTTCTCCTGGGATTTCGACGTCGTCGCTGGTGCCGTCCACGACGACGGTTGGCATTTCGTCCTCGGCGTTTTCGTCTGACTCGTCGCCGGTGACGATCAACTGGCGGCCGCCGCGGCCTTGGAGGGCTTTCTGCGAGGCGATGCTGGTTAGGAGCGCGTGGGCGTCCGGCTCAAAGGTTGCTAGATCGATCTGGTGGCGTTCCTGGATCGTGGTGACGAGACTTTCCAGCCGGAGGTCGAGTTTGGTGCAGTTGATTTCCTCGCGGCCTTTTTGTTCGTTCACCTTCGAGTGGTCGCGGCGGAGCGCGGCGAGGAATGTCTCGGCGGTTTCGATGGTTTCTAGCAAAGCGGCGCGGCCTTCGGAGCGGGTGTTGATTTCCACTTGGAGGTCTTCCACTTCGGCGCGGTGCGATTCGCATTCCTCGGAAAGACGAGCGTTCTCGCCTTGGGCGGCCTCGATCCGTTGGTCGAACGCGTCGATCTCCGTCTCGCGGCGGATCGCGAGGTCGCGCAGCTCGGAGAGGCGCGCTTCCATCGGCTTCTGCTGCTCCTCGGCGGACTGTTTGGCGCGGCGCTCGACGGCGAGCTCGGTGCGCAGTTCGTTGAGGGATTCGACGATGTCCTGCTCGCGGCGGACGACGGAGTCGGACTCGGATTGCAGGCGGCGCGACTCGTTTTCAAGGGCTTCGAGGCGCTCGCGGGCACCGGCGAGTTCCTCTTCCATGTGCTCGCGGCTTTCGGCGGCGGCGCGTTCGCGGTTTTCAAGTTCGCCGCGCTCCCATTTGACGTTTTCGAGTTTGGTTTCGAAATTCTCGACCTCGCGGGTGGCGAGGCTGAGCTGGCCTTGAAGGGTTGATAGATCGACCTTCTGGCGCTGGAGACGCTCGCGCGAAACCTCGACTTCCTCGCGGAGTTGTTCGAGCTGGGACTCCAAATGGGTGACGCGGGTGCGGGCGGCCTCGTCGGCGGTCACCAGGTTTTCGACTTCGGCGGCGAGCGTGCGGACTTCGTTCTGAAGTTCCAGCACCGAGGTGCTGCCTTCGGTGCCGGCACCGCCGCGGAGCATGCCTTCGCCGGACAGGATCACGCCGGCCAGGGTGACGAAGGTGACGCCGGGATGCGCCGCGCGGAGGCGGAGCGCGGTGGCTTGGTTAGGGACGATGAGGACTTTTTCCAACAGCCTTTCGATGACGTTGGAAATGCGCTTGTCGGACTTCACCCGGTCGAGCGCCCAGGCGGTGGCTCCTTCCGGCAGCGCTTCCATCTGGGTGCCGGCGGAATGGCCGATGAAGGTCTCGGGAATGACGGCGGCGATGCCGAGCTGCTTTTCTGTCAGGCGGCCGATGATGGCCTCCGCCATCGCCTGGTCCTGAACGAGCACGGCTTGGAGATGGCTTCCAAGCGCCGCCTCGATGGCGCGGGCGCAGGTGTTGTCCGCCTCGATGAATGAGGCGAGCACGCCGTGGATGCCGGGCTTGAACTGGTCGGGATTGCCGAGTCCGTTGAGCACGTTCCGGGTGCCTTTTTCAAATCCCTCGCCGCTCTCGACGAGCTGGCGGACGGCGTCGAAACGGGCGGAGCGCTGGGCGAGAATCTTGTTCGACTCGACGGCCGCAGTGCGGGCGGCGTCGAGGTCGCCGCGGGTGTGCTGGTAGGTGCGCTCGGCGATTTGAAAGGTTTCCTCAAGCTCGCCAAGCATCGAGCCGGTGGCTTCGACTTCGCCGGCGATGTGCGCTTGCTCGGCGCGGTATTCCTCGAGTTCGAGGGTGAGGCGTTGTTGCTCGTCGCCGAGCTGGCGCGAGCGTTCGCGGTTGCCTTCGAGCTGGGCGAGCGAGCTTTCGATCTTCGCCTGCATCGAGGCAATGATGGTTTGCGCGCGGTTCGCCTCGCCGCGGGTTTCGCGGAGGGCGGCTTCGATTCGCTCGCGCTCCTCGCGGGTGCCCTTGGTGCGGGTCTCCTGGTCGGCGAGCTGGATTTCCTTCTCGGCGATGATGCGGCTGAGTTGGTCTAGCGATTCGTTAGCGGCAGTGAATTCGAATTCCTGCTGCGCTAGTTTTTCGCGGGTCTCGGCGATGTCTTCGTGGTTCTGGCGGATGCGGGATTCGAGCTCGGCCTTGCGCTCGTCGTTGAAGGAGATGCGGCCTGCGGCGGAGTTCAGCGCGTTGCGGTGCTCGTTGAGACGCTGGCGGAGTTCGGCGAGTTCGCCTTCGAAAATCCGGGCGGCGGTGCGCGCTTCGGAGACGGCTTCTTCCTTGGCGGGAAGCTGCATTTCCAGCTCGGTGTCTCTAACTTCGAGGCCGCGGATGGAGACGACCAGTTCGTCGCGCTCGGCGGTGAGTTCGACGAATTTGCGGTGGCCGAGGTGGCTGTCGAGCACGCGGGTGTCGGCGGCGAGTGCCTGATAGCGGCGGGCTTTCGCGACTTGGCGGCGCAGCGAGTTCATCCGGCGCTCTTGTTCTGCCAAAACGTCGGAAACGCGCAGCAAGTTTGCCTCGGTGAATTCGAGTTTCCGCAGCGCTTCCTTTTTCTCGCGCTTGAATTTGGTGATGCCGGCAGCTTCCTCGAACACCGCGCGGCGCTCTTCGGGCTTGGAGGAAAGGATCTGGTCGATCTGGCCCTGCGCCATGATCGAGTAAGCGGTGCGGCCGATGCCGGTGTCCATGAGCAGGTCGTGAATGTCCTTGAGGCGGCAGAGTGTGCCATTGATCCGGTATTCCGAACGTCCGTCGCGGAAGACCCGGCGGGTGAGGGCGACTTCGTTGAAATCGACCTTCAGCGGGCCTTCGCAGTCGGCCATGGTTAGAGTGACTTCGGCCATGCCGAGCGGTTTGCGCTTTTCGGTGCCGTTGAAAATGACGTCCGCCATTTCGCCGCCGCGGAGGGCCTTGGCGGAGGTTTCGCCGAGCACCCAGCGGATCGCATCGACGACGTTGGACTTGCCGCAGCCGTTCGGGCCGACGATGCCGGTCACGCCTTGGGCGAATTCGAAGACGGTTTTATCCGCAAACGACTTGAAGCCGTGGATTTCGAGAGTTTTGAGGTACATGCAGACAGGAGTGGGTTAAGGGTGAAGCCCGAGAGGGAAGTGGGCCGCGCGCAGAATAACCGAGGCGAGCGGGTCTGCAATCCACGAAGCCGGACCAATACCTGATATGGTGTGGGATTGGTCAAAGAGGCACAAGATGTAGTGCTTCCGGGTATTTAGGATCCCTGAAGCAAATTGCAAAATCTTATTTCTTATCCTTCGCTCGCTGGAACCTAGCGCTGCGTGCCGACTCCTCGTGCGGAGGCGCTTTCGGTGCATCCGGGACGGCGACGACGGGCGGAAGCGGAGCGGGTTTCGCCGCGCGTTTGGGTTTGGCGACCTTCACGCGCGGGGCTCGCGGGACGCGGTTTGGCAGCGCGAGTTGCGGCAGTTTCCAGCCGGTGCGGGTGAGCAGCGCGTCGGCCAGCACGATGAGGACCAGGGCGATGCCGAGCGGCAGGCGCAGCGAGGTTTCTGCCAGAAACGGCGGCCGCAGCCAGGCTTTGGAAATGTCCAGCAGCTCGCGGCCGCGAGTTTGGTTGGAGACGGCGCGCAGTTCTGTCAGACGCTCGGGTTCGAAGGCCCATTCCACCGACGAGCCGACGCTGAGCGGGCCGAAGGGCAGCGCGTTTCCCGCGACTTGCACCGCGCCGCGGACGACGCTGCCTTCCTCGAGATCGCGGGTGAGCGAGAAATGTCCCGGCGCGATCCGCCGCCACGGGAGATCCAGCGTCGCCCCCCCGGTGTCGTCGCGGAGCCGGACTTTGGGCGGCATGGCGGAGAGTTTCTGCGACCAGGCGGCGGTGTCGTATAACAGATTCAGCGTCAGCCGCGTGCCGTCGAGGCGGTGGCGCAAGGCGATGCCCGGCGGCGTGTCCTCACCCATCAGAAAGCGGCCCATGGTCTGGAGGAAATCGCCGTAGCCCGGCCAGTTCCGCGCGGTTTCGGAGAACTCGCCGCCTAGCGGAAACGAAACCGCCGCGCTGCGTCCGAGTCCGCGGCGGGCATGGGCGACTAGCGGCGCGAGGTATTCATCCGTGGAAACCAGCGAGACGGTGGCGTCCTCGCGGGCGTAGGATAGATTGTAGCCATCGGCCTGTTTGAACCAATCGATGGGCTTCGGCGAAATTTCCGCCCAGCGGCCGGTGGCTTGCGCGCCGACGGGGTCCTTGATGAACGCCGAGCGGGCGATGGTGACGGTTTCCTGCGCGAAAATTTTGGGAATGTCCATCGGCTGGTTCGAGAAGAACATGCGGCCATTGCCGCGGTTGGCGATGTCTTCTAGCAGCGCAGAGTCCACGTCCTTGTCGGTGCCGAGGCCGATGACCGAAATGGTCGCGGAGTTGTCAGTCATTTCCTTGATGAGGTTTTTGTAGTCGCCCGGTTCCTCCGAATCTTGGGCGTCGGAAAACAAAATAACGTGGCGCGTGCCGGCGGGGGATTTCTTGAGCTCGTCCCACGCCGCCTTGAGGCCGGCGTAAACGAAGATGCCGCCTCCGGAGGATTTGATCTTGCGGGCGCGGGCGGCGAGCTCGGCCTTTTTGCTTTCGATTCGGGTCAGCGGGATGGTTTTCGTCGGCTCGCTATCAACCGCGAAGACGGTGATCTGGTCCATCGGTCCTAGCAGGTCGATGGCGTTGGCCGCGCCGGAATTCGCCAGGTCCATCTTGGTTTTACCGCCGGCGACCCCGACGCTCATCGAGCCGGAGCGGTCCATCACGATGGCGAGCGCGACGGCGAGCTTGCGGTGCTCGGATTTCAATTCCATCGACACTGGCAGCAGCGCGTCGATGGGCGATTGGAAATAACCGCCGGAGCCGAACGAGTGCTCGCCGCCGGCCATCAGCAGTCCGCCGCCTTGCTCGCGGACGAAGAAATCGAGCGATTTCATGAAGTCGGTTGGAACTTCGTGGGCGGCGACGTTGTTCAAGATCACCGCGCGGGCGCCGGCGATGAGTCCGGGTTTCAACATCGATGGATCGGTAACGGTCTCGACGGTGAAATCCAGCGCCTCGAGCGCTTTCGCCGCCGGGTCGTCCTGATAGCGGGTGGCCAGCACGATGCGCGGGCCGCCGGTGATTTCGATCCAGCGGTTGGCGCGGTTGTTGCCGGGATGCGCGTCGTTTTCCGGGCGGATTTCCGCTTGGTATTCAAAGCCGCCGCCGCGCGGGATGCGGTCGGTGAATTCGACGGTGGCGAGGCCGTTAGTAAGGGTG
>JAYSYA010000154.1:0-12787 GCA_043716765.1 Akkermansiaceae bacterium | reverse complement strand
GAAATACCCTGGCGTTCATGGTGAGGACGTTGAAATCCATCATTACGTTCGGATTGGGACGATAGGTGCCGGGCGCGATGGACCATTCGCTGAGCATGATGGCGAAATCGTAGTCGGGACGCGGACCTTCCGGATGACGCGGATGGACAATGAACATGCCCATCATTCCCATGCCCATCTGGGTCATTTCATCGTGATGGGAATGATACATGAAGGTGCCGTGCTGTTTGAGCGTGAACTCGTATTTGTAGGTCTCGCCCGGCGGGATGGAGCGCTGGCTGAGCCCGCCGACCCCGTCCATGCCGCTGGGCACGAACAGGCCGTGCCAGTGGATCGTGGTGGGAGCCTGCAAATGATTCGTCACGTAAAAACGGACGTGGTCGCCCTCGACCGCCTCGATGGTCGGACCGTGGACGCTGCCATTGTAGCCCCAGCAATTCGCCACCAATCCGGGGGCGAACTCGTGCCGGACTTCTCCGGCGGTGAGGTGGTAAACTTTGACGCCATCGACGATCTTCCAAGGAAGGCTCGACCCGTTGGGAGTGACGACCGGGGTGTAATCCCCGCCCTTGTCCGCCGGGGCCGCATCCGTTTCGGGTGTGGCGGTTTGCGCATAGAGCGACTGCAAGAGGCCCGCGCCTCCGGCGAGTGCTCCGGTGGCTCCGATGAAGCCGCGCCGCGTGATTCCGTTTGGGTTCATGATGGGGATGATGAAATGGGTTATTTGCCGCCGGGCGAGAGGTTGCCGCCGACGGCCAGCTCCAGTTCGCCGCGGGCAATCCAGTAGTCCCGCCATGCTTTGATGGATTCGCGCTCGATATTGACCTGGTTCTTGCGGGCCATCAGCAGCTCCACCGCGCCGAGCTGCATGGCATTGTATTGGAGCTGGGTCTGGTTGAGAATTTTCAGGCGCTCGGGCAGCAGGGTCTTGCGGTAATAAAGGGCGGTGGAGCGGTTTGCCAGCAGCCGGCCACGCGCCTCGCGGACCTCGGAACGGATATCGATGGCCTGGCCTTCGAAGCGTTTCTCGGCCTGGCGCATCCGAGCGTCCAGCTTCGCCGTTTTTCCCTGGCCCTGGTTGAAAATCGGGAGCGATAGGGAGACTTCGGGTCCGGTCAACTTGGTGCCGTCGGTCTCTTTTTCGATATCCACTCCGACTTCCAGCACGCCGAGGTAGCGGTAGGTGCGGCTCGTTTTCAGCGCGGTGGCAAGGCCGGCGAGCTCGTAGCGGGAGGCTACGAGATCGTGACGCTGGTTGAGCGCCAGCATTTCCAGGCGATCCGTGGGGACTTCCTGACCCGGGATCTCCGGAAGCTCGCCGGCGAGAGTCCAGGCCGTGTCGCCGCCCCACAGGCCCATCAGGCGGTTGAGCTTTTCGCGGTCGGCCTGGATATCCGCCTCGGCGCGGGCGACTTCCACGCGTGCCTCGCTGTAGGCGGCCTGCTCGTTGAGCAGGCTGAGATCGGTGATGTTTCCGGCATCATGAAGGCGTTGAGAAAAATCGACACCCGCCTCGTTGGCGTCGGCGATCAGTTTCAACCGTCCTAGCAACTGCTGGTCGGCCTGGAGCGTGTAGAAGGATTTTTTGGTCTCGGCGGCCAGCTCGACCGTCGCCCGGGCGATCTCAAGCTGGGTCCGCTCGAGTTCGGCCGCCGCCATCTTTTTCCTCAGCGGGAGCATGAGGAGATCGAGGAAATTCTGGCTGAGAGAGGCTTCGAGATTGTTTCCGCCGCCGCGGCTGGGAAAGCGGGCGCTGCCGAAAAGCGTCGGGTTTTCGAGAAGTCCCGCTTCGAGCAGATCGGCCCGCGCGATGCCGGCGTTTTCGAACGTGGCCTGGAGTTTGCGGTTGTTCAAAATCGCCACCCGCGCGGCGGTGTCGGCGGTGAGGCGTTTCCCGAGAAGCCGGTGGAGTGCTTTTTGGCCATCGGCGGAGCTGTGGGGATTGGTGCCGCCTTCCATGGACCGGTTGGAATTACCCGCGCATCCGGCGAGAAAAACCGCAGCCGCGAGGGCGATCAGGGGGAATCGTTTCATCAGTGGGCGTGGGGTGAGGCCTTTTCCACGACGAGTTTCATGCCGCAAATCGGGCAATCGCCGGGCGCGCTTGTGTGAATCTCGGGGTGCATCGGGCAGGTGTAGGATACTTTTGCCGGGGTATTTTCCGCGGGAGAGGTGTCCTTTCTGTCCGCCATTGGCATCGGCATATCCATCGCCGGAGCGGCCTCGCGGTTGAGACGGCTGGCGGTCCCGCGGGTGATTTCGTCCTCGACGAGACGAGGCGGCGTGGCCAACCGGCCGACCGGGGAATTCTCCGCCCTCGCCGGATGCCCGGCGGGAAGTTCCGGGAGTTCGACCTGCGGCGAAGTTGTGCAGCCGATTCCGAGCAGGAAGGCGATAGGGACAAGTCCCGCCATGAGAAATGGTTTCATGAGATCTTTCTTCAATTGCGGAGAATCCAACCCGCGGGATTTAATCGCAGGAAAATGAAAAGGAGCCAAGGGCGGAAGCAGGGGCGACTGGTCAGAATTTTTTCAGGAAATCGGCTCCATGCGCGAGACTCGCACCGAAGTGCGCGGCGGCGGCGACCAGCCCGGCGCATACGGTCAGTGCCAAGCCAAGCGCCCTCGGACCCAGGCGATTCCTTGCGAGCGCAACGATGGTTGCGGCGCTGGCGGTGCCGGTTCCCAGCCAGCGGTGCCAAAGCAGGAGTTTTTCATCGTCGCCGAAATAGACCGAATCGTAGGCATACATCCACCCAAGCGTTGCTGCGGCGATGGCCCCGATGGTCCCAAACCCAAGAAGAGTTGTGACAATCTTGCCGCCGCGGCCGGTCGCGACCCCATGCCACTGCGCCAGCGCCGCGGCGAGAAGGAAGGCGATCGGGAAATGGAGGACCAGCAGGTGATATTTGCCCGCGTATTTGATGCTCCGGTAGATCGTGGAATTGGCGGTCGTTGCGGGCGTTTCCTCCTCCGCCTCGTCCTGCGTCCGCGCTTCCCCGGCGTTCCATTCCGATTGGGCCGGCGGAATCCCGGCTTCCCGGGCGTGGCCGGGGATCGCGCAGAGAATGAGTATGATTAGGAAGCGGAGGGGGAAGGACATGGGATCAATGGGCTGCGGCTTCTCAAAAAGCGGCCGGGTTTCCCCGGCCGCCGATCAATCCTGCCAAGCGCGTGCCGGGCGGAGGATTACTTCACCGCTTTGCCGCAATGGGGCATCTTGGATCCCATGTAGGGATTCTGAACCTCGTCGGCCGACTTTTGCAACCAGTTGGCCCCTTTGCCTTCGAAGGCCATGGGACAGCGCATTTCGTGCATGGTCTTTTGGTCCTTCGCGATGGGAATGCAGATGTCGCTGAGTTCCTTGAAATGCTTGCGGGCTTCTTCCAGGGACTTGCTGTCGGCAATCGCTTGGCAATGTTTGGCCATCGCGCTGTCCTTGTCGTGTTTGACCATCCCGGCGGCGGCCTTTTTGGCTGCCGCGAGATCGTCCTTGTAAAGGGCGGTGGACAGCTCGGAATAGCCTCCGAGCATGTGGTCGGCGTGGGTTTCCTTGGCGGCCGCAGCGGGCTTTGGTTCGGCCGCTTTGAGGGCCGGGGCCGCCAAAGTGAAGCCAAGCAGGCCGATGGTAAGTGCGAGGTGGAGTTTCATTTTGATGTTGGTTGTGCGTTGATTCCCGGCTCTGTGGATGGGCGGGATAATGAGTATAACCCCGTTTTCCCGTCAGTCCCTTGGAAATAACACAAATATCCGGAATCCGGCCGATCCTTCATTGCGTCCGGCTTCAAACCGCGCGGCGGTGGCATCCGGGTGAAGCCGCCGCCGGCCAGGCGAACCATCGTCGAAGCCCATGTCATCGCCGGCGAGGCTGGTGGTGCCATTGACGAGCCCGGTTTGATCGAGGGTGATTTCGTGGCGGCCGTCCCATGCGGTGGGCGCGGTACCTGAAACGCCGGCGTGGCAATAGCCGCAATTGACCGCCAGATAGGATCGCACCCGGGCTTCGAGCGGGTATTGGGTTTCAGCGGGCCGCAGATGGCGCGGCAGCAGGTTGGAGGATTCCGGGGATTCAGGCAGTCTCCGCAAAAATCGAGTCGCCCCAAGCGATTCAAACGAACAGTTTGTGGAAATCTTGCGGATAATCACGGATTTTGGGACAAGCTCTACCATATGGCCTCACGCCAAACGATGCTCCTGCCAACTTCGGTTTTTGGGTTTAATCCTTATGGCTGCGTCACTCGCAGGCGGATGAACCGTCGTGCGGAGCCGCTCGTTTTCACGGGGTCGCGGGCGATGAGCTGGGTGGCGGTGTTGCTCTCAACGATCGCGGGAACCCAGCTCAAAGGGGTGAGATCCGGGCTGGCTTCGATGGTGAAGGTGAGGTCGGTGGCTGCGGAATTTTTCGGAACGGTGAGACGGAGGTATCGATCGGGGCCGACTGTTTCAAGGTCGGTGGTCCATGGGGTTGGACCGGATGCCTTCGGGTCGGTGCCGAGGGCGAATTCGAGGATGTTTTTCAAACCATCGCTGTCATAGTCGGCGGTGTCGGCGAGGTTGCCATTCGTGGCGGTGGTGCCGAAGTTGGCGCTGCGCCAGGCTTGTAAGGCGATGCCGGGGGCGATGATACGCACGCGGTAGGCGAGCACGATACTGTCGTTGGCGAGGCCGCTGTCGTAGGGTTGCAGCGTGCCGTTGGCGAGCATGTAGGTGCCGGCGCTGGATTGGAAATCGTTGTCATTGCCGACGAAGAGGAAGAAGTCGTTCGGGGTGGCGGGATCGTAGGTGGGCATGATGGCGAGGGCTTCCCACTTCTCACTGAGGGTGTTGGCATCGCCCGGAGCGAGGTTGAGGTTGAGGCCGAACTTGGCGATTTCGAGGAGGCTGGGGTCGAGCTTGCCGATCATGTTGAGGGCTTCGGTCCAGGCGATGTCAGTGACGCCAGCCGTGAGTGATCCGCCGGGGGCGACGGCACCGCCTTCGGCATCATAGAGGCCGTCAATATTGGTGGCCGGGTTGAGATCGGCGAGGATCAGGGATTTGAAAACGGGGCTGCCGAGCCCTCCGCGGCCCATGTTGTCGCGCGAGAGGACCAGTAGTTGATGGTCATTGAGCGCGAGGATGCTGCTCTGCGCAGCGGTGCGATCAACGATGCCGTCGCCATTGGTATCGACGCGAGGGAGCTGGAGGACATACTGCTGCACCGGGTCGCCGGGCGTGTCGGTGGCGCTGACGTCATAGACGAGCATGCGGATGTTGCTGCGGCCATCGTTGCCAGAGGCGCTGTCTTGCAGCGTGGCAGTCTGCAGCAGCGCGAAGAGCTTGCTGCCATCGGGACTTTGCGTGAGGCCTTCGAAGCCCTGGTTGATGCGGCGTCCGCTGACGGGCGGATCGGCGACGAAGTCGATGGTGCCCGCAGGAGAATGGGGCACGAGCGCGGCTGGCATGGTGAGCAGCCCGTCGATCTGTTTGCTGCTATTGAAATGGTAGATGTGGGCGCCGTTTTCATCGCCCAGCCATCCGCTGCCAGTCTTGCCCGCGCGTTTGTCGAGAACGAGGCCTTCTGTGTGGATGGAGAGCCGACCGAGCACGCTGCCGCCGTTCTGCACGGTGCTGGTAGTGACGACGGGCACGGCGGTGGAGAAGAAAACGCCGCTGCCAGTCGGTGTGAGGCCGGTGGTGAAAACCGGCGGCGTGGCCGGGGCGCCGTCGTGATCGTAAGTGAAGCGGGTGGAGCCGTTGAAGCTCATGACGATCTGGTTTTGCGCGGCGGTGGGTGCGGCGGACGTGTAGGGCGTGAAGGTGAAACCAAATTGATTGATGCGCGCTGCGTAGTTTGATGACACGACGACGGTGGTGCCGGTGTAGCCGTGATCGGGCAGCAGGTGGAAGGTGCCGCTGTAGCTGCCGTTGGCGTTGCGCGTCCAGCCGCTGATTTGCAGGTCGGAGATGGAGCCGATGGATTCTCCAGTGGCGGGATCTTTGGTGCTGGCGGCGATGCGGCCCATGCCTTGCAGCCCGAGGTTGATGAACTGCATGCCGTTGAGCGTGACGCCTGCGGGATTCCACTCCACGCCTGCGTTGGTCGTCGTGACGTTGCGATCACTTTGAGTGTAAAACGGACCGCGAGTGACGTTGAGTGTGTATGTTTTCGTGCCGGTGCCAGTACCCGCTGCGACGGAGATCGTGAAGGTGTTGCTGCCCACACTGAGGGCGAATGGACTGCTCGCCGTGCCCGATGTAACGGGCACGCCGTTGATCGTGATGCCGCTGTTGCTGACGGCGGCGGTGGGCGTGATGACGAGGCTTGCGACGTAGCCCACCACATTGGCGGTATAGGTTGTCGTGGCTGGGGCAAAGGCGGGAACGAGCGAGCCGACACTAAGCGCCAGCGCGGCGAGATTGGGATTGCCAGTGAACATGCTGATGAGGGCGGTGTTGCTGTTTGCGACCCCCTGGCTGTTGCTCACGCGCACCCAGTAGCTGGTGTTGGTGGCGAGCACGGGCGTCGTGTAGCTCGCCGATGTGGCCCCGGCGATGGCCGCAGCGGTGCTGGGGCTGGTGCCTTGATACCATTGCAGCGTGGGCAATGGATTGCCGGTGGCGATGACGGTGAGCGTGGCGGCCGTGCCGCTCTCGATGTCTTGATTGGCGGGCTGCCGGGTGATGATCGGTGCGGTGAGTAAGACGTTTTGCACGGGTGCCAGTGCGATGCCTCGGAAGGATTTGTTCGCGCCCGCTGTTACGATTAAGGTTGGCGTGCCGGTGATCGTTCCGTTGTAGCCGGAGCCATCGACGAGGCTGGCCAGCTCGCCACCGCCTGCCGCCGTGGTGCCGCCTTTGCGAGTCAGGTGAAGCGTGACCGTGGTGCCGCTGACCTTGGCCGCGAGACCCCGGTAAAGATCGAGGGCCGCGCCGACGATGCCGTTGGCGGTCCATGAGCCGGCGACGAGTGAGTATTTCAACACACCCGCCGTATCATCGGCCACATACAGGGTGTCGAAGCCCGCGACTCCAGCATCGAGATCGGCGAGGAAGAAAGAGTTCGGACTTCCGGTGATGGGAAAGCCGGGCAGGCTCGTGATGCTCTGCCCCGCCGTGGTGGGCGTGCCGCTGCCGACGGTGGCGATGCGGGGATTCGTGGAAGAGCCACCGGAAACGTACAACTGCCCGCCAAAGATGAGGGGCTGGCGCAATTTTACGATCATGGACTCCAACTGCGTGGAGGTCGTGGCACCCGGAAGCGCAAAACGGATTCCACCAGCATCGCCCGTGGTCCAAAAGGAAGTGCCATCGATGGACGCCGCACTGCGCACATTGCCGCCGTCCGAGGCATCGGTGAGCGCTGTGCTGGTGTCCACCGTGCCATCGTATTTCACCCGCCCGATGACACGATTCACCGAAGCCGAACTCGTGCTGGCAATTCCCGTGGTCGGCAGCGCGGCGTTGTAACCGGTGGCGATGAGATACTGCCCATCCGCCGAGCGCGTGAGCATTCCCTCCGAGGCCGCCGTGCCACTGGCAACGAGGCGCTTGTTTGCGCCAATAATGGTCGTGGGCAGCGCGATGGATTGCACAAGCGCGCCCGCAGGTGTGTATTCATCGAGGAACACCGGATTGCCTGTGTTCAAGAGCGATCCGCTGCCGCTGCCGACGCGATAGACCACCAAATTTCCCGACGTGAACGCGGCCGCGTGGAGCGGTGCGGCGCAACTCAAGAACCACAGCAACGGGAGAGCAAGGATGCGAAGGGCAGAGTTCATGGGTGGTCGCTGGGTGCGATGCGTTGCGGGTTTGATGGCGTGGCAGGTTTGATGATTTCAAAGCGTGTGGGCGTGCCATTCACCGCGCCGTCAAACACGATGAGCACATCCACCGCGGTGTCCGTCTCGGCCAGCACCATGAGGCCTTCCGCCTTGCCAGTGGCTGCGGGGAGGTCGCCAATCTTCGTGAGCACGCCGCCAGGACCAGACCAGTGGTGCAGCGTGAAGCCCTGCGTGGATTCGTCGTTGCCGGAGTGTCCCGCGATGAGCACGAAGCCATCGCGCACAGCGGCGATGTCGCGGATGCCGACGCCTGCGCCCAAGGGCAGCTGATAGGTGCGATGAGTGGCCGTCTCGGCATTGGAGAATAATGCCTCGGCCTGCACTTCGATGATGAAGGCATGGTCCGCGAGACTGGGTGAGCGCAGGCCGAAAAACAACGTGCCGTCTTTTTCCGCGAGTCCTTCGATGTCGATGCCATCCAGGTCGGAGCTCTTGCCGATGGCATCGCGCAGCAGTGCGTCGGACTTGAGCAGGGGCAGCAGTGTCGTAACCGCGATGGACCCGGCCTTGATCGCGCCCGTGGCCGGATCGACTGGCAGGCGGAAAACATGCAAGCGATCCGGCTGCACCTTGCCCGACTTCCGCGCGACGCCGTGCGAGCCGGTCGCGTAGTAACAAGCGCCGTAGCGCGAGGCGGCGATGGCTTCGAGGTCCAACTCTTTGCCGCTGCCAGCGAGCAAGGGCACGGGATTTTCCACGGTGATCAGGCACGTCGTTAAATCGTAGCGAAACGGCTGCGCGACACGCGTCTCATCGCTGACAAGCACGCCACGCCCGGCTTGAATGCCGGCCGCTCCGCTGATGTCGTTAGACCCGGCGACACTGCCTTGGACACTCCATGCGGCGGCTCTGCCGCCAATGCGCCATGCTTCATCGGCATGCGCGTGAAGGGCCAGCGCACTGGCGATTATCAGCGCGAGATTCCGCTGCGTGTTCATGCCCCCCCCGCCTGACTCAAGGCGCGCTCAAGGCGGATGCCGAGTGTCTTCTCCAGCGCCATGAGAGCCTCCTGATAGGCGGACAAGGAGGAGAAACGGCTAAGTTCTAACTGCTGGGTGAGATCCTTGAACTCTTGTTCGATGCGCGCGCCCTTGGCAAGATCGTCCACGTTGAGCGTGGCGATCTGTGCGTCAGCCATGGATTTTTTCATGTCCGCCTGGAGGTTGGCCAGATCCTTGTCGTGGATGCTGAGTTGCGCTTCCGCCGCCGCCAGACGCTTCACCGCCTGTCTCACATCGGTGGAGATGGCTTGGCGCTGCATGGTGAGCTGACGTTCCAATGATTGGCTGGCCGCCTCATGAACGGTGTGTTGTTTGTTAAAGCCAACCCAATCCCAAAGCGGGAACGACACTCCGACGCGCGCGAACCACTCGTCTTTCTGTCCCGAGCTGTGGAGGCTTTCGGTCTGGGCGTAGCCTAAGTCGACGAAGGTGGTGACGGGTATGCGTTTCGCCTTGACCGCGGAGAGTTCCGCGCGGGCGATGGCGAGGCGAGCCTGATCACCCAGCACATCACTGCGATAGAGCATGGCGATGCTGGTGAGATACTCGACATCGAGCGCGGCGGGATTTTTGACGAGGCGCGTCTTGATGGAGGTTTCGATGCGGCTGGCGTCGGCCAGACCGCAGAAAGCGGCAAGCTCATCACGCATGGCGGCGATGTCGCTCTCAAGGCTGCGGATGTCGGAGAGCGTGTTGTAAACCTTGGCCCGCGCTGATGCCAGATCGAGCCCGAGCTGCGGCACATTCTGTTTTTCAAGCCAGTCGCGGTAGGACTCGAACCCCGCCTTGCGGCGAGTTTGGGCGGCGAGCCTGCCATTCAGGATGGAGAGACCCTGGAAAGCGCCACGCACCTTGCGCACCACGACGTCCTCACCCGCATAGTAGTCGGCTTCGGCGAGGCTGATCTCAGCCGCGGCGCGCTGGATTCGGGCCTTGCGCTCCCAAGGATTCGGCAGATTAAAACGGAGCAGCACGCCCCAGGCGTTGTCCTGCCCGCTGGTATCGGCGTGATCAATCGCTCTGCGGGTGATGCCTATGAGCTTGCGGTTTTCCGTTTCATACTGACTGCTCGGTTTGCTGGAGGTGCTGCTAGTGCTGCTGGTGTTGGTTTCGTAAATCCGTTCCTCAACGATGTCTCTCGTAGAGCCGGGAGTGACTGTGCGCTCGATCTCGCGGAAGCGACTGTTGTTGGTAATGCCGCTGTTCGTCGCGGTCGCGGGTTCGGTGCTGCTTGGGCTGGTGACCTTATCGAAGCTCTCGCTCGTATTGGTCAGCGCCGTCTCACGCTCGGTGTAGGGATCATCAATACGGTCATCGTCACCCTGCGCGTAGCTCAAGCGCAGTTCGGGGTTTTCAAGATCACCGGCCGCCCGCTTTTGCGCCGTCGCCGTGGCGATCGCTCCGCGTAGTTTTTCCAATTCGGGGCGACGGGCGATCGCCATGAGCGTCAGCTCGCGCTCGCCCAGCTTGCCGCTCGCCGGGACCATCCGGGCGATGGATTTGGCCGATGGCATGGGCGCGACCTGGCTACCGGTCGGTGGTGGCGCACCGGATGCGGAGAGGCTGAACAGCAATAGGATGGCAGGGACACGGAGCATGATGCTGTCAAAATGCGGGCTTCTTCGTCATGGGAGGACGGATCACGAGGCTGACGAGTTCACCTGGACGAAGCCGCAGATCGGGCGGTAGCGAGACTTCGAACAGCAGCCCCACTTCGGGCGTGGCGGCAGGATGAAGAGCGGGATTGAGGATGGGCACAAATGCAGTGCCTACGCGCGTGATCGAGGCCAGACCATGCCGCCGCGCATGATCATGTGTGCGCACCTCCACCTGCTGGCCGACGGCAGGCTCCAGCGGGAAAGGTTGGCGCAGATAGCCTACGATGCGCTCGGGCTGTGTGGCGATGATGCTGACCAGTGCCTCGCCGATCACGACATTCTCACCGTCGCGCCGGAACACGTCGTGGACCATGCCCGTCATCGGCGCATAAAGCATGATGGCACTCTGGCCGCTCTCGATGGCCGCGATTTGTTCTTCGAGGGTGTTGATCTCTCCGGCCAAACGATCATCTTTGGCTGTCGGCGCAGACATCATCGCCGCGCCAAGTTCCTTGATGCGGAGTCCGAGGCTGTCGACCAAGCCGCCGCGCTCGGTTACTTCGGCATCTGCCGCTTGTTTGACCAACTCCGCCGCTTGCAGGTAACGCTTGGAACTCGCGGGCGCGGACTCCATGCCTTGCGCCAACTCCAGGTCCATCGCCGCCTTCCTTGCCTTGGCGACTGCGGTGGCCAGGTTCACTTTTTCCACCAGCCAGTCCAAGCGCAGACGTTCGAAGTCCATCGTCTCGCGGCGTTGGTTGGCGTTTGCGCTCAGTTCCTCATTTCTCGCGCCCGTTTGTAAACGCAGCAAGCTCAGCTTGCCTTGGATGGCATCGAGGGCCTGACGTGGATCGTTTGGGCGCAGCTCCGCGATGAGATCGCCGGCTTTCACCAACTGCAGCCTCTGAGCGTGCATCCGCTGCACCGTGGCAGCGGCGGGGCTGTTCACACTCGCTTTCACCGCAGCCGCCTCGCCCACCAGCATCGCGGGCGAGATCGCATCATGCCAAAGCATCGCCGCAATCATCACGGCCACGCCGAAAACCAGCAGAGGCACCACCTTCGATCTGAGGTTTTGCATGCGCCGCTTGAACGGGATCGGGATCTGTCTTCTGGGCTGGCTCATAGCTCGGATTCGTCTTCTGCGTTGATGGTGTGGATGCGCTCCACGCCCGGGATCTCGCGCAGCTCATTGATCATTTCCTCGACGCGCTCCGGATCACGCAGCAGCAAGCGGTATGATAAATTAGTGCCGCCCGTGTTGTCTCCATTTTGGCTGGCACGCAGGGCTCTCATCGTGTGACGATCAAGGAGGGTGGAAAGCTCGCCCAGCTCGCCCAGCGGGCGCTTCCAATTCAGATTCAGGATATAGTCGTAGCTCTGGCGTGTGCCGAAGGAAGTGTACCACAGGTAAATAAAGATGCCGCCGAACACCAGGCAGCCGATCACCGTTGTGGTATAGCGCTGGGTGCCCGCCGACATGCCCAGCACGATCACCGAGAGCAGGTAGCTCGTGTCAAAGGTGTCGCGCAACACATTGCGGAAGCGCACGATGGACAGCACCGCCATCAACCCGAAGGCGGTGACGAGGCTGTTGGACAGCACCATGAGCACCAGCGCCACGATCACCGGCATAATCACCAGCGCCTTCACGAACGAGCGCGAGTAGGACATCCCGCTGTGCGTCAGCGAGTAGATCCACGCCATCAAGTGGCCGCACAGAAATGCCAGAAGCAGCGAAAGCGTTACGATCCGATAGTCGATGGACGTTGCTGAAAAGTCGCCCTGGAGAAGCTCATCGAACATGGGTCAGGCGAATGGGATTTGAGTGGCTTCCGCTGCATGGCGGGTCGATGCTGGGCGACGCCCGGCGACACGATGTTCGCCCATCAGCTCGATGCCTCCCGCATACTTGGGGCCGCCGGATTGACTGAGATGGAACACGCGCACCAATTCCCGAATCCAGTCGGGCGCACGATTGGTGAACTTCAGTTCGAGCACATCATGGTTGCCGAACACGAAAACAGGATTGTTCATCGCCGTGATCATGTTGAGGTCGAAGCAAGGCTCGGCACGAACGTTACGGTCGATGGTGACGCGGACGGAGTTGTCTTTACGGCTCACCCATGCCTCGCGTTCATAGGCGACATGAACGCGCGGTGTCGCTTCAATCTGGTACATCAAATGGCAAAATGCGGCGTGCTTTTCAAGGTCAACTGGCTTTACAAAGCTCGTGTCGCCAGCCAGCGTCCCCAGCAACGCATGACGAGGCACCGCGCAGCGCTTCTTTTGAATGATTTCCTTGTGCCGCCGTTTGAGTTCTAGGAACACCGGCGTCTCCGGCTTCTCGTCGTAGAAGCGCACCC
>JAYSYA010000153.1:0-12898 GCA_043716765.1 Akkermansiaceae bacterium | reverse complement strand
TAGCTGCCTCGTTGCGCAGCAAGGACAGGCCACTGTCGCGAACCCCTTTGACGAAGGCGTCGGGATCATCGAAAAGATCGTGGTTGCCCTCGATCACGAACAACCCCGCGCCCGGCCGCAGCCGCTGCAACATCTTCACCGCCACCGGCAAATCGCGGATCGTGTTGTCGATCAAGTCACCGGTGAACACCACCAAATCCGGGTCCAATCGGTTGGTCGCGGCCACGATTTCATCCAGCACCCGGCCGCGCGTAAATTTCCCGACGTGCGTGTCGGTCACGTGGGCGATCCGCATGCCGTCGAGAGCCAACGGCAATCCCTCGAGTGAAACCGTCATTTCCCGGATGCGGAACCGCGTCATTTGCGGAATCCCGTAAGCCGTCGTGCCGAAGGTCGCCATCACTGGCATTGTCACCGCCGCCGCGCCAAGCCACTGGCGGCGCGTCCAGTTCCGGCCGGTCGCCGCCACTGCGGGGTGCTTCCGGGTCAAGCGCCGCCCGATCGACCATAGCGACCAGCCCATCATGGTCGGCAAGCCCAACATCGGCATGAAAATCAAGCCCCAGAGCAGGACCAGCGCGTATACCGCGGCCGGAATCGGCACCATCACCAACTCGCGCCGCGCGCAAATCACCCACACGTATCCGGTTAAAACGACCAGCACCGCCACCGACAAGCCGAGCCGCGTGCCGCGTCCCGCGCCCAGCCGCTGCAGGCGCCGGTCCGCCCAGATCCACCACGCCAACGACAGCAGTGGAATTCCCAGAATGATCATAAAGACGACGGGCATGGGGTGAAATTTTGCAGGCGGGAGACATTATTTGGGGCAGGGATCCACCAAGTGCAACGGGAAAAATCCGCGCCGTCCCTACCGGGTTGCTTCGGCACGTTTTTCGTTTTTTGGATAGCAAAGCCGCTTTCTCCGAATTTCAAGAGGGCTAATTTCTACTCTCCGGACCAACGGCGTCTGCGGACTCGCAGACCATCAACCACAGACACACGCTCATGAAACCTCATCAAATCATGCTCGCAGTCGTTTTGATTGCATCCCGAGTTCCTCGGCGATCTCAATGCCGCCATCGACATTCTCCCGGTGACCTTGAACCCCGGGATGGAGCGCAACCTGTTCGGTGGGCTGGGGGTTTATTCTGAGCGGGGGCCTGGATATGGCGTCACGGATACCGAGCTCGATGACGAGTTCGGCTGGGAAGTGGGCGTTGGCCGCGCGGATCACTCCGGGCGGCATTTTAAATGGTTGGACCCAGCCGGCTCTCAAGCCTCGGCCAGCCCTGAGTTGAAAGGCTGCGGCGCGGGCTTGTCCTTTTTTAGGAGCGCTTTCCGCATCTTCGCCAGCGCCGAGTTCTGCAACTGCCGGATGCGTTCGCGGGAGACCCCGAACTCGCGGCCGACGTCTTCCAACAGCATCGGCTTGAGGCCATTGAGACCGAAGCGCTCGTCGATGATCCGCCGCTCGCGCTCGTTGAGGATCGAAAGCAGTCCGCCGATCTCGGCGTGGAGATTCTTGTCGGTGAGGAGTTCCAGCGGGTCGGAGGCGGATTCGTCGCTGATGATTTCACCGTATTCGGTGGCCTCGCCTTCGTTGACCGGCGCATCCAGCGAGGCCGGGCGTTGCGCGGCTTGCTTGAGCATCGCGATCTTCTGGCGCGGCAGGCCGAGCTCGGAGGCGAGCTCGGCGTCGGTCGGCTCGCGGCCGAGGGATTCGGCGAGAGTGGAGGAAATCCGGCGCATCCGGGCGATTTTGTCCACCATGTGGATCGGCAAGCGGATCGTTTTGGACTGGTTGGCCAGCGCGCGCTTGATCGATTGTTTGATCCACCAAGCACCGTAAGTCGAAAGCTTGCCGCCTTTCTCCGGGTCGAAGCGCTCGACGGCGTTCATCAGGCCGATGTTGCCTTCTGAAACGAGGTCGCTCAGGGACAAACCATAACCGGAATAATCATGGGCGATCTTCACCACCAGCCGCAGATTCGCTTGGATCATGTGGGTCCGGGCCTCGTCATCACCGGCTTTGATCCGCTCGGCGAGGGCGTTTTCTTCCTCGACGGTGAGGAGCGGGGTTTTGGAAATTTCCCGCAAATAGAGTTTCATGCTGCTGTCAGAATCGTAGGCCATGGTGAGGAGGGGTGGAAACTTTTCATCTTTAAAGCAGGTTTGCTGCCGCGCACGGATTTAGATGAAAAAAACCGGAAATTTTTTCGCCGGCGGGCTGCACCGTGAGGAAGCCCCGGCCCGAACACCAGCCGCGAATGACGTTCCGGCGCTTGCACGGGTCAAATGGATGGCACAACCTGCGGGATGAGCGACGTGATGATTCAAACGACCGACCTTCACCGCAGCTACCGGATTGGGCGGAAATCCATCGAAGTGCTGCACGGGATCGATCTCCAAATCCACCGTGGCGAGAAGGTTTTCCTCTGCGGCCCCAGCGGCGCGGGGAAGACGACGCTGCTCTACACGCTCGCCGGGCTGGAACACCCGGAAAAAGGCACGGTCCACATCGACGGCACCGACATCTACGCCCTCGGCCGCCGCGCCCAGGCGAATTTCCGCAACCAGCGGATTGGCTACGTCTTCCAAAATTACCACCTGCTGCCGGAACTCACCGCACTGGAAAACGTCGCCGTGCCTGGCGCGATTTCCGGCAAGGACAGCACCGAGTTCGCGCTCAAAGCGCTGGAGCGCGTGGGCCTTGGCGACCGCACCGACCATCTGCCGGCCGAGCTTTCCGGCGGCGAGCAGCAGCGCGTCGCCATCGCCCGCGCCATCGTTAACCAGCCCAAAGTCCTCTTCGCCGACGAACCGACAGGCAATCTCGACTCGCGCAACAGCGCGGAAATCATGGGCATCCTGCTCGCCCTCGCCACCGAGCACGGCGTCACCCTTGTCGTCGTCACCCACGATCAGAACCTCGCCAAAGTCGGCGACCGCACGCTCATCATCAAGGATGGGACGATCCACGGACCCCAAGCGGTGGCGGGTGTTCCAGCTCAGGATCTCACTGATCATCCAAGGCTCTTGGACATGTAATACGCCACCGCCTCCGCGCGTGACCGGACGTGCATCTTGGTATCAGCTTAACTGATAGAGTAAAGTGTGCCCGGTGGACGCAGGCATTAGCTTCTTGTTCCGGAGACGCCGTCTCCGCGCCTGCGAAAAGGAAGAACTTAACATGAGGCAAGACCACCCGAGCGCGAGCAGAAGCTCGTTGAAGTCGAACTTCCCGTCATTTCACGCCCAACTCACGAAGTAGCTTTACCGAAATGATTTGAGGTTTCATTTCCAGCCACTCTGTAGGCATTTCAGGCGGTTCATGAATGGTATACCCCGCCGCGGTAATTTGAGGAAGTTGCGACCACTGGATCGGCATGGAGACGGTCGCTCCCGGTCGCGCGCGAAGCCCCCAAGGAGCGATACATGTGGCTCCGCGCCCGTTGCGCATCCAGTCGATGTAGATCTTGCCGTTCCGTTGGGTCTTGGACGAGGTGATGGTAAAACGATTCCTGTTGTAAGCGGCGACTTCTGCCGCTACGGCCCTTGTGAAAAGCTTCAGCACCTCCCATTGGTGGGTCCGCTTCAAGTGAAGCAGGATGTGAAGCCCTTTGCCGCCGGAGGTTTTGACGATCGTCGAGAGGCCCCGCTCGGCCAGATAGTCGCGCAGCAGAAGCGCGGCACCGAGCACTTCGTTCCATGGCACCGTGTCGTCCGGATCAAGATCCCACGTCAGGAAATCGGGCTTCTCGCCGTCGGGGAGTGGCGCACCCCACGGGTGGAATTCGATGGCACCGAACTGCGCGAGGGAGACCAGACCTTTCACGTCCTTCACCGAAAAAATGGTCGAGCCATCTGGAAGCGGCTGCTGGTGGACGTGTGGCGGAACATGGGTCGTGAAATTCTTTTGAAAGAACAGCTGGCCGGTGATTCCTTCGGGGCCGCGCAGCATGGCAAGCGGGCGGTTAGCTACGAACGGCAGCATCAGCTCGCCAACCCGCTCGTAATACCTTGCCACCTCCATCTTTGAAATTTGGTCGCCCGGGTAAACCAGCCGCTCGGGGTGGCTGATGAGAATTCCTGCTACCTGGGTTCCCTTGCTGTCGGCGGTGGCGACCTGTAGACCATCCAAGTGGACCTCGGTGGCAGTCTTGTCCTCTCGCAGAGAAATGAAGCTGCCCTGCCGGATCGAGCCCTCGCGGGTGATCTCCGCGAATTCGATCTCGGCGACCAGTTGGGGTTTCAACCAGACCACATTCGTCTCGTCGACCGCAAAGTGCGCGGTTTCTATCACCAGTTTTTGAAATGTCGCCAGCAGTCTTTCGCGTTGGGTTTCGGTGAACCCCGTGCCCACCTTGCCGCGCGGGATCAGCTTGCCATTCTCATAGGTTCCCAGCACCAGCGAACTGAACGCGGGAAGCGAACTCTTGGGCGGAGTGTAACCGCAAACCACGAATTCCTGGCGGGGCCGCGCTTTGGATTTCGCCCATTCCTTGCGGGAGCCCTCGATGTAGCGTCCCTTTGATCTCTTGCTAATAATGCCTTCCAATCCCGCAGCGGCGGCCTGTTTGAAAAGATCCTTGCCCATGTCAGCCGGCCAGGCTCGCGACCGCATCACCGGGCCGAAATTGTCACCCACCAGCTCGGAGAGCCGCTGGCTGCGATCGGATAGAGGGAGATCCCGGAGGTTGACCCCGTCATAGTGGAGCAGGTCGAACACCACGAAAGTGATGTCGGAATGGCGCCGGGCCAGGAGCGCGGCTTGGAGAGCACCAAAGTTAGAGCGTCCCTTTTCGTCAAACACGACTGCCTCGCCGTCCATCACGAAGTCCTGCGCGGTGACAGCAGATAGGTATTTGGCAGTAGCCTTGAATTTATCGGTCCAGTCGAGACCGCTGCGAGTGAAAAGCTTCACCTCACCCTCCCGCTGCACCGCGATCAGCCGGTAGCCGTCAAACTTGATTTCATGGATCCAATCGCCGCCAGTCGGCACCGACGGCACCACGCGTGCGAGCTGCGGCGAAACAAAACCCGGCACTTCCCGGTTAGGCTTCAACGCCGGAAGCGGATGGGTGTCCGGATTAAGAAGCTTTAACATCCAGTTAGGCTCTTCCTTCATCCGCGCGAGCAGGTAGGGGCCGTCGAGCCGGTCGCCCTTCAGGTGAAACTTGAGCGTTCCCTTCTGGAAATCCTCGCGCCAGGTCTCCGGGTTTATCGGCTCCCATTGGCCCTTGTCCCAGATGGCCACCGTGCCCGCGCCGTAGTTGCCTTTGGGGATCGTGCCTTCAAATTTCCCGTATTCCAGCGGATGGTCTTCGACATGTACCGCCAGCCGCTTGGAAACTAAATCCTCGGGAATGCCTTTGGGAACGGCCCAGCTCACAAGCACGCCATCGATTTCCAGTCGAAGGTCAAAATGGTGCGCGCGGGCGTGGTGCTCCTGAATCACAAACGAGTTTCCGGCATGACCTGGCACCTTGGGTCCCGGCTCCGGTGTCGTTCCGAAGTTCCGCTTTTCCTGATACCTCTCCAACGGAGCAGATTTGACTCTTGGAGTCGGCGCAACTGGCGTGAAAAGTGCGTCGGAGGTCGTAGCTTGTGCTGCCTTCTTCACCACTTTCTTCCGAGGCGCGCTGCGGCCCGGCTTCGAATCGATCTCGATCCACAGCGGCGCGTGGTCGCTTGAATGTTCCCAACCGCGGACATCCCGATCCACTTCGGCAGCCACCAGACGGGGCGCAAGTTGAGGACTGAGCAGGAAATGGTCGATCCGCAGGCCTGCATTCCGCAGCCACGCGTTGCGCAGGTATTTCCAAAAGGTATAGATGCGTTCGTCGGGGTGAAGAGTCCTCAGGGCATCGACCCAACCTTGATCCACCAGCCGCTTGAAGGCTTCACGAACCTCCGGTCGAAACAAGGCGTCCTCCTCCCATCCCTTGGGATCGTAAACATCGAGTTCCGTCGGCATGACATTGAAATCTCCAACGAGGGCCACCGGAACATCTTCCGCCAACAGATTCTTCGCATGTTTCACGAGCCGTTCGAACCACTGAAGTTTGTAATCGAATTTAGGACCCGGTGCCGGGTTGCCATTGGGCAGATAGAGGCAGCCGATGATCACCCCTTCAATCGCAGCTTCCAGATAGCGGCTCTGCGTGTCCTCCCCGCCACCTGGCAATCTGCGGCGGATTTCCACAGGCTCCGTTCCTTTGGAGAAAATCGCGACCCCGTTCCAGCTTTTCTCCCCCTGCCAGAGGGCTCCATAGCCCGCCTGATTGATGGCGTTTTCGGGAAATGCCGCTTGGGGTGCCTTCAGCTCCTGCAAGCAGACCACATCGGGCTGCGCCTCTTCCAGCCACCGCAGTAGCACATCGAGGCGGCCATTGATGCCGTTGACATTGTACGAGGCAATCTTCACGCAACCTCACATCCTTCCACGGGTCGCCGATGGTCTCAACGGAATTTCAGCATGCGACGAAAGTTCCCTCCTCGCGACCTTGCACGTCCCGCATAAGGCGACGATCTGGCGTTCCTGACATAGATGTCACTCACTCCCTTGCGTTTCAGCGACACGACGAACTCGGCGGCCACCCCGGTTTGCTTGATAGAACCGCACCGCATTGGACCCTGCCAGCCTCCTTCCATGAAAGCGTGAACTCGGGATAACCATCCCGACGGTTCATCGTGTAGATCTTGATTCTCGCGGGACCGTTGTCGATTTCCACGATCGAGCTTTGTCCACATCGATACCCGTGGCAGCAATGCGACATGGGGCGGGTAATTTTTAGGGCAGGGGTAGCGGCGGGGTATCAGGCGCTCAAACCTTTGTAGAATATGGCGGACAGGGAGGGATTCGAACCCTCGGTGACATTGCTGCCACACACGCTTTCCAAGCGTGCTCATTCGACCACTCTGACACCTGCCCTTGGAGGGCGGGACGCTAGGAACTCGATCCGGTCTTGGCAACCCCTTTTTGAAATCTTTGAGGATCAGTTGTCGGGATCATGCATCTTCGACGCGGGCGAGGATCCACAGCAGGTCGGAAAGGCGGTTGAAAAACAATCTGACCACTTCCGGAACGGGCTCGCCGGATTCGTGTAAGACCAAGACGGCGCGCTCGGCGCGGCGGGCGACCGACCTCGAAAAATCCAAGCCCGCGCGGGCCATCGAGCCTTCCGCGCCGGGCCGGGCCCAGCTGCTGAAGCGGACGCCGCGCTTTTCGTATTCATGAGCGGTGGTGGTGACCCATGCGAGATCGTCTTGGCCCAGGTAGGCGTATTTTTTTTCCAAATACTTCGGCTCATCCTCGGGAAGAGTGGCGAGCTGGCCCATCAGTCCGACGAGCCGCGCCTGGATGCCGTCGATGATGGTGACGATGTCCGCATGTCCCTCAGCCGCGCGGGCAAGGCCGAGGGCGGCGTTGAGTTCATCGACGGAGCCGAGCGCTTCGACGCGGAGGGAGGTTTTGGTGATGCGCTTGGAAAACATCAGATCCGTTTCCCCTAAATCGCCGCGGCCTGAAATAATGCTCATGGGCGGAGACTAGCAGCGGAAAAATTCATGTCCATCCGAGTTCATCCATGATTCCTATGGGCTGTCCATGAAACTTGCGAAACTCGGCGACGGCCCTGAAATTTTCCACACCATCCAAGGTGAAGGCGTGAGCGTCGGCGCGCCGGCCGTGTTTATCCGGGCGTCGCGCTGCAATCTCCACTGCGTCTGGTGTGACACGGATCACACGTGGAATTTCGAAGGCACTCCATGGCCGCACGAGAAAGACGCGGCGCCGGGATACGCGAAATTCCGCAAGGCGGACGTGACTTGCGAGATCGCTCCGGTGGACGCGGCGGGGCGGGTTCTGGCGTTCGGCTGTGCGCGCACGGTGATCACTGGCGGCGAGCCGATGGTGCAGGAAAAGGCGTTTCTCGAAATGATCGGCCACATCCGGGAGCGGCAGCCGGAGCACCAGTTCGAGGTGGAAACGAACGCGACGCGCATGCCTTCGCTCGCATTTCATGAGGCGGTGAACCAGTTCAACATCTCGCCGAAACTTTCCAACGCAGGCATGCCCGAGTCGCTGCGGCTCAATCCCGAGGCGCTGGCATTTTTCGCAAAATCGCCGAAGGCGTGGTTCAAGTTCGTGGTGGCCGGACCGGCAGATCTTGAGGAAATCGAGGCGCTGTGCCTAACCCATGCGCTGCCGCAGCAACGCGTGCTGCTGATGCCGGAAGGCCGGACTTGCGAGGAAATCGACCGCGACGCCGCGTGGCTGGCTGGTGTTTGCCGGGACCGCGGTTTCCGCTTCTGCGACCGCCTCCATATCCGGCTCTGGGGCGATAAGCGCGGGGTGTGAGTCGGCGAGTTTCATTTTTAAGGAGAAAAGCGCAACTTTCGGTGCGGCAGCGGGTTTTTCCAAACGTCGAACCTCGACCTATCATGAATCGCAACTCACTTCCTCCCGACGACTCCTGGGAATCCGATGCCGTTTGGAAGCTGCTCGACCAGGCTCCGCCGAAAGCGGCGGGCGCGCGATTTGCCGATGACACCGTCCGCGCGGCGCGAATTCCCGTGACGGCCAAACCTTGGTGGAGCCGGCTGTTTTCCCCTATTCCGTTAGGTGGCCTTGCCGCCGCGACCGCCGCCCTCGCATTCGCGGTAATCTCGTGGATCGGGCCAGCGCCTGTGCCGGGCATTGAAACTGCGATGCACGATTCTCCCCAAGCCGTCGTCATCCAAGAAATCGCGGAGGCGGAAACCTTGATCGCCGCTGTGGATCATCTGGAGGATTTCAGTGACCACGAGCTGGTGAGTCTGATCGGCTTTTAAGCGCTTCCCCATCGCTGCCGATCCCGCCAGTATCGCGGGGTGAAATACGGTTTGATTTTTGATCTGGACGGAACCTTGGTGGATTCGTTGCAGGGCATCGCGGCGTCATTGAATCACGCGCTCGCCTCGTCGGGCTTACCCGTCCATGGTGACGATGCAGTTAGGGGATTCATTGGAAACGGCGTGAAGATCCTGATCCGGCGCGCCTCACCGGCAGACGCGGACGAGGCGCTGCGCGACAGAATCGAGCGGGATTTCAAAGCCCACTACGATCTTAGCTGGCAGACCGGCACGATCATTTACCCGGCAATCACGGATCTGTTGGAGTCCCTACAAAGCCGCGGCTATCCGCTAGCAGTGCTTTCCAACAAGCCGCATCCGTTCACGGTCGCCATGGTGTCACAGCTTTTCCCGAGCGTTCGTTTTTCAGTCGTGTTAGGCCAGCGTCCCGGTATTCCCCACAAACCGGACCCCGCCGGAGCCCTCGAAATTTCCGCCGCGTTCGGTTTGAGTCCGGCGGAGTGTTGGGTCATCGGCGACTCCACGATGGACATTGAGACCGCCCGCAACGCCGGCATGCGGGCCATCGGCGTCACTTGGGGCTTTCACGATCGCGGACGCCTTCTAGCAGCAAGGGCGGACCAGCTTGTCGATGAGCCGGAAGAGTTGCTCGATATGAACCTGGATCCGGCTGAGTCAGCCCGGACACTTTGAGGGCGCAGGCGGGTCAGCTTTGCGGGGGGGGCGGACATTGTTGTCCGCCCGGACGATGGGAAGAGAAAGAAATGAGCTTTGCGCTCCCGCTTTTGCCGCGCATCGACAAGTGGACAAAAATGTCCACCCCCCCCTCTCGTCGGCATGCATCCAGAAAAGCGGACCGGTGAAGCGGCGCGCCTCCATTGGTGATCCCGGAATTGCGTTTCAAGCGCTGCGGGATCAGCCGCGCGGAGAGAACCCACGCCCACGGCAAGCGCAAGGAATGATCGTTGCCGGACGCCAGACCGAAGTTACGGTGCCGCGCCCGCTCTGCAAATGTCTGCACCGATTGCAAGCTGAACGCCGCAAGTCTCAAGAAGGATGCCTACAGCCGGACCCTGCAGCTCCGAAAGTCTGCTATTTCTTCTTCTTTTGGCCCAGCACCAGCACGACCACTCCGCCACCCAGCAAGGCCCACGCCAGCAACGGTGACACACGGTGGCGCTCCTTCACGTCGGCCTGCACCGTAAGCGGCCCGACATCGATGATATTCTCCCGCTTAGTGGTGGTAAATCCGCCGTAGGCCAACAGTGCGGCTCCGGCGACAATCATGACAATTCCAACGATGCTTTGTATATTCATACCCAACATAGTTGACACGATCATTGCCGGAAGCCAGAGCGAAATTACCGTCCGGCCGCGCTTTTTCAAATGTCCGTTATTTGAGAATCAGATTTTTTAAACTCCGAGGCCATCACTGCCGAGCACTAACGAACTCGGGCGGCAAAGCGGTGATCGGCAGGTATTTCACGTCCCGGTAGAAGACCTCCGCTCCCTCCGATTGCAGAATGACGGCCCCCGCCGTGATGGGCGGGCGTTCCGGCCGGTCGATCCGACGCGGCGCATGCAGAGCAAGCCGCTGTCGCGGGGCGTTTCCGGCTGGTTGCGGGGTGGCCATTTCAACCCTCCCCACGTGAACTGAAGCCGCAGGCGGTAGTTCTGAAGCGACTCGTGGCTGCGAAGAGCCGCGTGAAACCAGGCGGTTTCTACGGAAACATGTTCGGCTACACCGACGTCACCGACACCGCGGACGCCGCTATGGAACCGCCCATGGTCTGGGTGACTAACGCCATGGACCGCAGCCCTGCGGAACTCGTCTGGATCCCGCAAACCGCCTGGGGTCCGCTCGGTGGTTCGCACCCCGTTCACCAGAAACCTTCACGGCACCCTCCATCAGACCGGCGGAAATCGGTGATGCCATTGTTACCGATTTACTCTGGTCATCGTCATTCCGCCGTGCCGGAAAATTTGACCCCCGTGACAACGGCAAAGCGCTCACGGTGCCAAACTCGCTATCAGCCTTACCTAACAGCCTTCGGCCAAATTAAGCGATTTGGCGTGAAGAAATCGCACGTTTCGTGTGTTCAACTGTTTCCGCAGCCTCTTCGTCCATCGAAGATAGAATGCCAGCCAGATCGGTCGCGATTTCTTTTCGCAGGTGGGACACGATTGCCACGCCCTTCGACGTGATACGCACCATGATCTTCCGCCGGTCTTCCACGGCATGGACGCGTTCGACGTAGCCCAACTTCTCGATGCGATCCACCAAGCCGGTTGCGGCTGCGGTAGAGTGACTCATCTTTCTCGCGATGTCCGTCATCGTTAGAGACTCTTCGCTGGAGAGATAGGTCAGCAGAAAGAATTGGGAATACGACAGGTTGCCGCGGTTCAACTCTTTCGAGAGGTTTAGGATGCAGCTGCGCTGTGTGAACAAGACGAAGTCTGCGAGACGGCCGGCATCAGCCTTGACCGAAGCACTTTGGGTGCCTGATAGAATCAGTTTCATGGGGGGTGGTGTTAGGGGGAAGCCCTCTGCGGGTGTGAAGAGGGGAAAGCAAATTACTTGCTGACGATCAGACCTTTTCAGAATTCCGGACTCGGCGATATTACGTAATCGCGTGATGAGATGGACCCGCTGTGTCCTCGGCTCTTACACCATGCTCGAGTCGGGACGGGGACCCATCTACACTCATCAGGCGATTCCCTTGCGCAGATCCCTCAAACTCCACAATATCCCGCTCGCGGACTCGGAATCTCCTTTGAGCCGTCTTGCCCCGGTTTTGCGCTTCGGTCCGAAACGCTCCCTAGACTTCATAAACGCCTCGTCCACAAAACTTCGGCTGCCGATCACCGCACCGGCCGAGAAATAACGGATCCGGCAGCGTAGCAACTTTCCAAATGGGATTTCTCCATTCTTTTCGCGTTCGCGCTCCGCCTCCTCATTCAAAATTCCCTTGCGCAAAGTCCTCGTGACCATCTTCCCATCCCGACCCAAACTTTCCACAGTTTTTCCAACGGCTCCAGCCATCAGCAATTTCCGGTATTCCTTAGAAACTCCGCTTGCCCACAAATCCGCATCTGCCCCGATCCCCTGATGCGCCCGAAGAGCCCGCACCAGACCGGCCCGCGCGGTTTTCCCATTGCCATTCGATCCACCGCCGATGGCCTCGCCGTAGCTACTCCAGCGGTAATCCGCCGGGTCCCTCACCATCCCGGCGCGCACCGGATTCAGGTCGATGTAGGCGGAAATCGTCTTCGCCGCCACGCCGTCCTCCACGATTACACTCTTAAACCGGTCCTCCCACAGCCGCCCAGTCCGGGAATGGGCCCGGTTGAACCACTGGGTGAAACGTTGCAGCAACCCTTTCATGAACTCTCCCAGATCCTGCATCCGGTAAGCGAAACGCTTGTGAATCGCCGCCAGCGCTTCCTCAAGCCCGGATTTCCGCACGTAAGCCGCCGTCTTGGCATCCGCCAATTCCTTCGCCACTCCGGCGACGAACGCCTCGCTGTAAATCGCTGACAACCGCTTTAAAAGCGCCTCGTCCGATAACCCGCCATCTGCCAACGGCGGGACTTCGAGCAGGAGATGAAAATGGTTGCACATCAGGCAATAGGAAACCACCCGGCAACCGGTAAATTTCTCCTGCAAACGCATCAACGCCCGGAACTTTTCCTTTTCCTCGGGCCCAAACGCAAATCGTCGGTCCACGACGCGGGAAATCACATGGTAAAATACCGGTTTTCCGGCGGATTTCCGCCACTCTGCCAGCCATCGCGCCTTTCTCATCGTGAAGATCTACCGGGGCGGGGGAGAAATGGCAAGAAAAGACTTTGACTAAAGGCCTGTCCCTCTGTCATACCGGAAACGGTGAAAAAAGTCCGCGCCGCGACCAAGGATCAGACGATTTTCTGGAAACCCGAGGAACTGCTCAAAGAGCACCCGCTGGAATAACCCCGAAACCCACCAAAACACCATGAATGCTCTCCGTCTTCTCATCGCCTCCATCTTCGTTGCCGCACCCAT
>JAYSYA010000152.1:0-1431 GCA_043716765.1 Akkermansiaceae bacterium | reverse complement strand
GCCAATGCCTTTAAGGATTCGTAAACACGATGGTTTTTCGGAGGGGTTTTGAGCTGGCGGTTTTCGTCTTGGGCCAATCCTTGGTGGGTTGTCGCAGGGTTCGAGGGCAACTTCGCGGCTTGCGCTGCTGGATCAAGGCGCTGGTTTGAAGATCGTCGAGGATTCGTTCGATCCACCGCGCCAGCGCTTCGGAACCGATCAGATCGCCCCCCACCGCTAGCAACTCGCACAGCGCAGCGGTCTTGTGGAGCACTTTCGCAAAGCTGATCCGCAGGATCTCCACGCCTGCACGCTCGGCCACCACCTCGCGTTGCTGCGCGACGAGGGACGCTGCCAGCAGCATCGCGAGCACTTCCTGGGCTGCCGTTTCGGGGGTCTGCGCGTCCAGCAGATTGTTGCGCCCATGCAGATGGCTTTTGAGTTCGCGGAAAAACAACTCTTCCTCCCAACGTGAGGCATAGAGCTCCACCAGGGCGGTGGCGGGGTGTTCTTGCTCATCGAGCAGGCTGGTCCAGAGCCGCATCGCCAAGGGCTTGGCTCCACCTTCGTAGTGGATTTCGGCGTGAATTTCGCGCAACAGAAGGGTCCCGATTTGCTGGCGGGTGCCGGGCTTGATCACGGGGATGCGCACCAGCCACGAGCCGTCGGCGAGTTGCCGGACGCGGGTGACTTTGAGGTTGGATTTGACCCGGAACAGCACGGCGCCGGCGGACTTTTCGAGCATCGGCATGAGTTCCCACATCAGCGAAGGGATCCCGAAGAGCCGGTCGGCAAGGATCAGGCAGCGGTCCGGCAGGGACTGGCGGGCGAGCATTTTACGGGCCAGCGTCAGCTCGCCCTCGCCTTGCCAACCGAAGGCGGCGGCGAGGGGTTGATGGAGGCCGAGCTCGACGAGCACCACGCCGAGCAGGTGGGCGAAGGCGGGCACGCCACTGCCCTTGCTGCAACGGTTTTTTACGGCTTTGGCGTTGATGGCCAGGGTGTTGCGCAGGTTGAAGCGGGTCCCGTCGAAGGCTAACAGGCGGTAGCCGCGGTGGAACGCGCCGGGATGGCGGGCAAGCTCCGCGAGCGGCCGCAGCACCGCCGGCAGGATTTCATCGGGTGAGCTTCCAGCCGATGGAAAGCGCGCGCTGGCTCAGGGCGCTGTCAGAAATGATGACTCGGGTGATGGTTTTCACGTTGGCGGAGAAGGTGCCGGATCGGGCCAACTCATGATAGACCCTGGCCATGATCCATTGCCAAGGGGAGAGTTTGGCCGCCCCGCCTCCGCGAGGGCCGTGGCGGGCAAACAGGAGCTGGCAACAGGCTTCGCTCAACAGTCCGGAGAAAGCCCGGGAAAAGTCGCTGAAAAACGGGTGGTGGGTTGGGGATGCATCAGGCATCCACCCAATCAAAACATCTGTTTCAAAAGTACCAGTGCAAAATGCACTG
>JAYSYA010000151.1:0-1435 GCA_043716765.1 Akkermansiaceae bacterium | reverse complement strand
CTCGACCCATCGTCGAGGATATGCCGCAATTTCTGATAGCGGGGATCGTGCATGAACATCACGCCGTCCATGAACAGCACTCCGTGGCGTGCGCAGGCGGAGATCATCTCCCGCAATTCAGCCGCACTGACGGCACAGGGCTTCTCGCATAGAACGTGTTTTCCAGCCTCAGCGGCTCGGATCACCCATTCCTTCCGCACCCCGGTGGGCAGCGGAATGTAGATGGCATCCACATCCGGACTGGCGATCAACGACTCATAGCTACCGAGCGCGGTAGGTGGGCGCGGCCATGGAAACTCCGCTTGCAAACCATTGATGAATGATTGGGCCTTCTCCAAATCACGGCTGGCGATCGCCACCAATTCCGCCGCACCGCTGTTGCGCATTCCCTGCCAGTTCCGGCGGACGATGCGGGCGGTGCCGAGAATACCCCAGCGTAACGGTGGGATTTCAGTCATTTGACGGCTCCTGTTTAAGTTGCAATCTCGCTCCCGTCTCCGTTTGAAACGGGTCCAGTGTTCGTAATATTTTAATCATTGAGTGTAGTGTTAGACATCAGACGCATCGAAGCTCCGTGCTTGGAGGAGTTGTTGAAACAGGCCTTCCCGGTCGCAGAGCTCGTCATAACTTCCGTCCTGAACGATACGGCCGTGATCCAGCACAAGTATTCTGTCGCAGGAACGGACCGTCGCCAAGCGGTGGGCGATGACCAGGGTGGTCCGGCCCGGCATCACGGTGGCGAGAGCGCTTTGGATGGCTAGCTCCGATATCGTGTCGAGGGCGCTGGTCGCTTCGTCGAAAATGAAAAAGTCGTGCTCGCCGAGCAAGGCACGGGCGATCGCCAGCCGCTGCCTCTGTCCGCCCGAAAGAGTGGCCCCGCTTTCTCCGACCTGGGTTGCCAATCCGTGTGGCAGGCGCTCGATAAATTCCCAGGCCTGTGCACGTTCGCAGGCGCGCTGCAGCTCATCATCCGTCGCATCCGGTTTCGCCACGGATAGATTCTGGCGGATTGTCGTTCTGAAAATGAACGGATCCTGTGGCACGACTGCGAATGCCTTGCGCACGTCGCCCCCGCGGCAGTCCCGCAAGTCCACGCCGCCGATACGGATGGAGCCGAGCCGTGGGTCGTAAAACCGCAACAAGAGCTGCGCCAACGTCGATTTTCCCGCTCCTGAAGCGCCCACCACCGCGACCTTCTGGCCATAAGGAATCACCAGCGAGAAATCCCTGATCACTGCCGTCCCCGGGTCATAGCCGAACTCCACCTGGTCGAAAACGATGTCGCCTTTTCCCGGCAGGACCCGATTCGTCCGAATCGGATCGGGGGTGGTGCTTTGGGTTTCGAGAACCGTGTTAATTCTATCCAGCCCCGCCTGTGCCGCGGCGCGCAAGGTCGATACATTGAAGAGCGCGGCCAATGGACCTTGCAAGGCGA
>JAYSYA010000016.1:0-2190 GCA_043716765.1 Akkermansiaceae bacterium | reverse complement strand
GTTCGCCACCACGAGCACGCAGATCCTCCCCGAAGTCCGCGAGGCGATGATTCTCGAAGTGCTCGCCAAACGCGTGAATAGCTCGATGGCTCCCGCCTTGCTGGAATTCGCGCGCACCACGCCGGACATTCGCTCCGCCGTCGCCGCGATGCAAATCCTCCGCACTGCTGCGGGTGACGCCCAGTTCGAGTCGTTGCTAACCGTCGTCCAGTTCAGTCCCAATGCCGAGCTTCGGACCGCTGCCGAGGCCGCCGCCACCGCCGTCCTCAAGAAGAGCAACAACCACGTCGACTTGGCGAAACTGGTCGCAAAATCGTTGGAGGCCACCTCCGACGAAAAGTCCCGCGAGCCACTGCTTCGCTTGCAAGCCGCCGGGCGCTGATGGCGCGTAAAATCCTATTTTTAGAGATGGGTATCCCCTCATCCAATGCTTGGGTCCAATAAATCCATCACATCCGTATGATTAATCGGACCCTGAGTGCACTAAGAATCTCTTGCGCGACCGAAAGTATAGTGTGAAGCACGGTACCACAAACCGGGGTGCGGAGCTTCTTCGAGATCGTCCGCATCCAACACGACTTCCCGACATGAGTCACGCTGCCGATGATTCTTGCTCATCCGCCGCGGCAACATGCTTCATCCAAAAACGACTCGATTCCGGCATGATGGCCGGAATCGAGCTGAATTCATCCGGACATCAAGTCACCCCAACCAAAATACGATCCATGAAAACAAACGTTGTTATATTACTGTTGGCATTATCCCCTGTGCTCTGCGCGGGAACTCCTGAAGTGACTCCCGCGCCCGCACCTGCCGAGCAATGGATCACTCCCACCATCGACATCCGCGCACGTTATGAGTACGGCGACGTTGATGGTTTTGATCCATCCCACGCGTTCACCTTCCGCGAACGGCTCGGCTTCAAAACCATGGCTTGGAACGGTCTCAGCGCCTTGGTCGAAGGAGAATTCTCCCAAGCCGCCGTGGATGACTACAATGGCGGGGCTCTCGGAGCACACCCATTCGATCCTGCCAACACGCTCATCGCCGATCCCCAAACCAACGAACTCAATCAGGCGATCCTCCAATACGAGGGCTTTGACACCACCGCAAAAATTGGTCGTCAGCGCATCGTCTACGACAACGCCGCGTTCATCGGCAACGTCGTATGGAGACAAAACGAACAAACTTACGATGCGATTTCGTTCGCTAACAAATCCATCGCCGGACTGACCTTCAACTATGCTTATTTGGATCAAGTAAACCGGATCTTCGGTTCCGAAGCCGACGCGCCGCTAGCTCCCGGATTCACGAACGTCCAAGACATCGCGACCAGCAGCCACCTCTTCAACGCATCCTACGCCGGAATCGAAGGCGTCACGCTCGGCGCTTACGCCTATGTGATGAACTTCGAGGATGTAGCCGCATGGGATAACAACACCTTCGGACTTAGTGCCAAGGGCAAACTCGGCAGCATCTCAATCCACGGCGAACTCGCTTGGCAGGACAAGGCCGGCAGACTTGCTGCGGATGAGGCGCTCTACGCCCACGTCACGGCGACGAAGGCCTTCGGCCCGCAGTCGTTGACTCTCGGTCTTGAGCACCTCGACGCCGGCTTTAAAACTCCGCTCGCCACGGTCCACGCTTTCAATGGCTTCGCCGATGTCACCGACGCCGCGCGGATCTTCGGCGCGCATAACGGGCTGACGGATCTCTACCTCTCTTACACATTACCGATCTTCTGCGGGATCAAGTGGATGAACGTTGTGCACATCCTCGGAGATAACGAAATTTCGACCGGTTATGGCTGGGAGTATGATTCCGTGTTGACCAAAAAGTTTGACGATAACTTCACCGCCATCGCCAAGCTGGCATTCTTCGAGTCCAAGGGAGACGACTACACGGCTAACTTCAAAAACGACAGTCTTCCGACCACCGCCCGCTTCTCGGTTGAGTTGAATTATACTTTCTGATCCGAAGCAATGGGCGTGCTGCCATGGGAGCGTCAAGAGGAAGCAGCTAGAGAACTCGCGGTATCTTTCACCACCGGACTTGCCTTCCTCCATAACGGCAGCTCTATCAGCCGCACCCGCAGCAGCGACGGGAAATCCTGGACCGCCAACCTGCGGGCGGAGGTCGGACTTCTCAGCCGCAACGTGAAGATCCAGGGCGATGCGGAATCCGAGACCG
>JAYSYA010000150.1:0-13051 GCA_043716765.1 Akkermansiaceae bacterium | reverse complement strand
TAACCCCTCTACCATGCAAAATCAGGGCAACCTGTCTAGGGAAAAAGCCGGGTTCTTAGTCTGGTGGGGACCGTAGCTCTGCCTGCCAACCGCCCTGGGAATGTGCAAGAATGCAGAATTTGATTCTTGGCACGATAGCCAGCCAGCTATCATATGCACAAGTTCGCTTCTGCGGATGAGGGCTTAAGAACCCTGGTAAGAGCGGTCGGCAATGACCGCAACATTGCCGCCAAACCGACCGAAAGGCCGGGGGGGCGGCGGCGCATGTCCAGGCCGACTCTCCGGAGAAAGCTAAAGGCCGTTGCGGCTGACTCTTGCCAGCTTCTTAACTCCCCGTCCACCAGGAAGGACATGAGCATCCCTTCCCTATGAAAAAATATCCATTCGCCGTTTTAACGTCATTTATCGGGGGTTTCTCGCTGTGTTTTGCCGCTGAAGAGCAGCAATCCCCGTCGAAACAACCTCCTGCTGAGAGTTCCACTGCCCGGATTCTCGGCGACATCCCGGACGGCACCCTACCACTTCCCGAACCACCGAAGTCAATATTCATCGTCCCGGCTAAAGACGTCCTCGAAATCAGAACCTACGAGCAGGGCGGACGAACCATCACCGTCCGCAAAATTGCCCCTATTGCGCTCCCGCCGCAGGCCAAAACCGCGCCGCCGGTTGACATCAACGACTCCGCAATCCAGCAGCGCATCGCCCAAGTCATCGAAGAATCTCCTGCCGATGAATTTCTCTGCGCCGGAGCCACCGTCTTCTACCCGAAAAACTCCGACCCGCTCTCGCACGTCCAAATCTGGCCGCAAGGGAAAGGCGAGTCCATCGTTCTCTGGTCCACTGCTGACTTCGGGCTGCTCTCCGGCGTCAGTTCCTTCGTCGGTGCGGATGGAGGCACCCGCAGCCTTATGCTGATGTGGGGTATTACGGAAATCGACACCTGCGACTCCCTTCAAACCGAACTTGGCCCTGACGCTCCAAAAATCCCCCTCCTTCCCCCGGGAAAAGCCACCTTTTCTATCATTTCCGGTGTACCCTCCCCGCAGACCCTCGCCTCCATCCAATCCCTCCACGATCTCTATAACAACGAATACGATCGTCTCAAAACAGCCTATGATGGGCGCGAGCGAGCGCACCGTGAACGTGAAGCCGAACTGAAAGCCCACCCGCCAAAATCCAAGGACATTACGATTAACTATTGGCGCATCGTACCAGGCCAAGCGACCATGCAGAAAGGGGCCGCCCAATGAAAAAATTTCTTTTCGGCCTTTTGGCTCTAGCTTCTTCTGCATTCGCGATGATCGATTCCAATGACAACGGGATGAGCGATCTTTGGGAAAAGGCCCACAACAGCGGTAATTTATTTTTAGCAAATTTTGATCCACTGGCTGATCCGGACAACGACAGCTGGACCAACACGCAAGAAGCCGCTGCCGGTATGAGTCCCTTTGAACCAAATCCGCCTATGGGTTACGTTCAACTCCAGATCACTCAAGTCGCGGCTGTTTACATCACCTCGCCAGATGGAGGCGATCCCGAACTTCTCTCTCCCGAGGCATTTGTTACATCATGGCCGACCCTGACCGGTAAACAATACACTCTGCTATGCTCACCGGACCTAGCGCCAGGAGGCTGGCTTTCAGTCGGCGAGCCTTTGACAGGCGACGGACTGAACGCTGAGATTGCCATCTCCCCGTCACATAGTGACGGAACCCTACCTGACAAACTCTTCTGGCGCGTCGCCGTAGATGATGTCGACACTGACGGTGACAGTTTCACAAATTATGAGGAATTCCAGCTTGGCACCGATCCGGCTTCGATTGATACCGACCTCGACGGCATCGTCGACAATCTCGACCCGCTACCTTTGGCCAGCGCGACCGCGGCCGATCCAGATGGAGTCAACCCGCCTCCGGGTAGCACTGCCAATCTGCGTGGCTTCTGGGATTTCGAGTCAACGCAAGGCACTGGATCCCCCGCCATTTTTCCTGACCGTTCCGGCGCGAATCGCCACGCCACATCCTCCGGTCCCGGCCCTCAGTCCTTGGGCATGCCATCACAGGCTGGGCGCGTCGGTCCCGGTTACATCACTATTCCCGACACCACGGTCGAAGGGCAGGCCGCCTATACCGTCAGCGGCTGGTTCAAACTGGCCAAAGATTCCATCAAGACATCGAATGGAATTTACCGGATCATCTACGCGCTATATGACCAGACAGGCACCGGTCCGGCTCCCCAATACGTGCCACTCGCCCAAGGCACGATACTCGCCCTGCGCATCACCGCGTTAGGCGAGCAATGGTATATCGGCGGCTATCAACAAACCTTTTACTACAACCAATATCCTTACATAAATGGGAGTGCCACCACGTTATTGAACGGCTACGCCTTCACTCGCCCCGCCGGAACCAGTGACGACGGCAAATGGCACCACTTTGCCGCCACCCGCTCCACCGCCAGCAACGGCCAAAAACTCTACCTCGATGGACAATTGGTCATTGAGGAAGCGCTCAGAGAATACCCCGTGGCCTACGATTCTAACACCACTTTCACTTTTGGCTCCCTCTACCCGGGCCATTCGTTCACGAATCTCCCGGATGCGCACATCGACCGCTTGCGTGTTCATTCCAGGCTTCTGACACAAACCGAAGTCGCCGGACTCCACCATCAGGACATTGACAGGGACGGCCTTTGGGACATCACGGAAACCTCCACCCGCCTCTGGCGGGACAACAACTCCGATGGCCAAGCCACCGCCAACGAGCAACAATTCAGCGTCTCACCGTTTGGCTGGCAAGTCGCCACATCCGATACTGACGATGATGAACTACCCGATCTCACGGAGCAAACCTTGGGCACAGCCATCAATAACCCCGATACCGATAGCGACCTGCTGCCTGACGGATGGGAATACAGCTATGGAATGTCGCCCCTCACCCCGGGTGACGCCACCGCCAACCCCGACAACGACGGACTCAATAATCTCGACGAGTATCGCTACAACACAAAGCCCAATGTCGCCAACTCCGATGGTGACGATAAAAACGATGGCAGCGAAGTCAGCCAAGGCTCCGATCCAAACGACCCCGGCGACGGAGGCAATCCAATTCCAGCGGCCGAGAAGATCAGCATTCTGCTCGGTATCGGCGACCAAAGCGGCAGCGAGAGCGAAGACTATGTGTTGAATTGCTATCACATCGACCCGCAATCCGGTCAGGAGAACCGCGTCTATACCTTGCGTTCCGGCGGCTTTGGCCAATACAAGGAGGAAACCAAAAGCTTCTTCAAAAAGGGAGAAACCTACACCTTCCAGATCGACTGGCAGTCCTCGAACATGAGCGTCAAAGCCGCCGCACCCGGCAGCCCCACCGAAGGCCCGGACTACGACTACACCTTCAAAGTCCAGCCGCAAGGTAGCAACGGCGGCCCTTTATTTGATTCATGGGACAAAGGCACCGGTGCCGTCAACACCGCCGCTCCAATCCTTGCAACCGACGCCAGTGACGTTGCCACCACTGAATCGGAGTTCAAACAAAACTACGAAAGCAAACGGGTGGCCCTCGTAAACCTGAAAGTTGAATGGGAATCCATTTACCAGGATGCGGCACTTGACGATCACGTCGATCCTTGGACGCACCAAGCGAACGGTAAAAGATGGTTTCCTGATGCACCCAACCCGAATGCTGTTGGATATAGGGACATTGTCGGGGTGAAAGTTAAAGGTGGCTTGCCGAACACCCCGGTTTGGCTGCGATCTCTGGACGTTGACGACACGACGTCCGAAGTTTTCGATACGGATCATTCTTCCCAACCACCAATAAATGATACGAACGGCGCGAATGGCTTTGATAACCGGACAACCGGCTCGGGTATCATCGGGGTTTCCAAACACGGGGCGTTCCAGGGGCCGGAATCCCGTGTATTCGGAAGATATACCGGAAAGCTGGATCAAAAGGGCTCTGTCCTCGCGCAATTACGGATTGGAACTTCGCCGGGGAATAATTACCGGGTTGCCGCCACCATGAAGAGCAAAGAGGAACTTGATACCCTTCACACCGCGCCGAGTAATCCAGAACCCTCTAAACTCGTTTCACCGATTTCCTCTGCTAGTCCCACTATTGAAGGAGCGATCAGCCCCACGCTAACCTCATGGCGTCGTCTATGGCTGGAGATCGACACGATGACCAGTCAGGCCACTCCACCGGCTGGACAAGAAAACTGGATACAAGGCAATGTGATCGCCATCACAACCGGAACCCCGCTACCCGCAGGAGCGCCTGTCTGGGATTGCGTTTTCAATGGCACGATGAACCGAAATCTCGATGAATTCGAGAATGGCTGGCTGATCAATGGAACCACCCACGTTGCATACGCAATTCATGACGTCGTTCAACATCCGTCTGGTGAAATTGTGGTGAGGGCATTGGCGGACCCTGGCTCCATCGGCCCATTCACCCTGTTGGACGATGATAATACAGCGCTGCCAGCAGCCTACTCCCCGATATTGCCGCGCTACTCGATTGACTACCCCTATGTTGCCGGTAAATTCAAAACCGCTTTTATTTCACTGCTTTCCGCCGATGCCTATAATTTGACAAAAACGATTCCGTTCAAATTGAACGAACCTGGAGTAGGCTTATCGGTCATTCCAGTTATTTGGAATGATGGCGCAGATTTAACCGATTCAAAGTCTTGCTGGGTTGCGCACGCGGTTTTCGGATTTCAGGATAGTGCGGAAAGAGATGGTGATCCAAATATTGAAAACAGTAACTCGGATGAAGGCGTGACACCCTTTTTCGGAACGCTCGCAAAGACGCAATACTCGGTAATTTGGCTTGAACAAATTAGAGAAAGTTTTGCTCCTGACTTAACGAGTTTAAATCCGGCTATGTCAGGTCCAGGTGCCGTTCGCTTTATCAGAGAAATTAATTTAACCACTATTCATGAAATTGGGCACCAGCCCAGCACTCTTCAAGAGTATCTTTTAGACACTCACCACGGAGAAAACGGAATTATGTCAGATGGTGGAAATTACGGCGAAGACAGTGACTTCACCTCGGCTACCATTGCTCGTTTCAGACGAACACTAATATGGAAACAAAGTCAGCCCAATTGAAAACTCGAATGAGACTTAAAAATGTTATTTATTTAATCTTTGTATTAATTGCAGCTCCTGAAGGGAGCGCAGCTAATATGGGTGCGTATGGGCTTAGTTTGAGGAAATTTTCACTCTATGCAAATTACGGAGTGGAATCTGGAAAAGTGGAACCGGGGTCTTCATTCAAAGAAATTGATAAATCCATTTCTTTGGAAAACCCTGGGATTTATGTTGAATTGTGCAAAGATGTTTTGAGCGGGCCGGAGGTTTTGGTTGTGAAATCTGCAAAAGAGTTGGGCGGCAAGATAGTAATTGGTTTCACAAGAGAGTCGAAGCTGAATGCCTCTGGAAACGATGGAAATCCAATTCCAGGAAATGGAAGATATGTATTTTATTGGGATAAAGAAATCCTCCGATGTGTTTTATATAAAACCGATAAATTTAAAGAATTTGCAAAATTTCAAGAATTAAGTGACGAAAATACAACAGTGTTTTCATTTCCAGAACTCAGGAAATTGGCGTCTGCCGGACCCATGCCGAAAACCATTCCGTCAGCTTCTGCCGCTCCAAAGCTTTCGGAAAAGATGTTTCCTTCTCCTTCTCCACGCAATGAGAAGGATTCAAATTCAAATCAATCGACTTTATCAAAACTGGATAATCATAAAATGAGTTCCAGAATTTCACCATGGATTTTTATGTTAGGAGTATCTGCAATGGCGGTGATCCTATTCGTCATTATCCGAAAAAAAATCACGCGCTTCGGGGTCAGTCCCAAATAACAGACATTCACTTCGATGGGGTCAGTTTTTACGACTGAGGCGCGGGCGGGGCGGTGTCTCCAGCAGCGGCGCCGTCGTCCTTTTTGCGTTTGGGGCTGCGTTCGACGCGGGAGGCGGCGAGCCAGGCGTGGAGTTTGGCGGGATTGCTGCGGTAGAGGTTCTGCATCATGGCGTCGGGTCCGAGAGCTCTCGGATCTTCCTGCTTGTGCCGGAGTTCGCCGCATCCATTCTCGGCGGGTGAACGAATCGACACGGGAAACTGAAGCGGGAGCGACGCGGGCGAGGCTGGACGGCCATGTCCATCTGGTGGGGAACGGCCGGAAAGGCAGCGGTTGCTGGATCAAGATGGCCGGCTGGCATCGCTTCATGGGAGGAATGATGTGCCGCACGATTGGGATGCCGGTCGGGTTCGAACACGACGATTTCGACGAGATCTATGTCCGGCGGCTGGTGGGATCGGTCAGGGAGTCGTCGCTGGACCACGCGCTGCTGTTAGCGCAGGACGAGGTTTACAACGAGGACGGCGGGCGGCGGGATTTCGGCTCGTTTCATGTGCCGAATGACTATCTGTTTTCCGTTTGTGAGACCCACCCCGAGTTTCTCCCCGCCGTCTCGATCCATCCGGCGAGGTGCGACGCGCTGGAGGAGTTGGACCGCTGCCTCGCCCGAGGCGCACGGGCTTTGAAGCTGCTGCCGAATTGCCACGACGTGAATTGCTCGCGGCCGGCGTATGACGCTTTCTGGGAGAAAATGGCGGAAGCCGGGCTGCCGATGCTGGCCCACACTGGCGGCGAAATGACGGTGCCGGTGGCGGACGTGCGCTATCAGGATCCGGCGTATCTGCGGCGGCCGCTGGAGATCGGGGTCAAAGTCATCGCCGCCCACGCTGCGAGCAGCAGTAGTTTGTGGGATCCCGATTATTTTGACGACCTGTTGGAAATGATGGCGCAGTTTCCCAATCTCTACGCCGATACCAGCGCGCTGAACACGCCGTTTCGAAGCGCGGCGCTGCCACGGATTCTAAATTGCAATCTGCTGGAGCGCTTCGTCCATGGTAGTGATTTCCCCGTGCCGGTGGGGACGTGGTATGCCCGGCTCCGCGGCTTGATCAATGGCGAGTCGCGGGCGCGGGCGGCGAAGATTTCCAATCTGATCGAGCGGGATGTCGTGCTGAAAGAGGCAATGAGGTTCGACGAGGCGCATTTCACGCGGCTGTGGCAAGTGCTGCGGCCGGCGTGATGGCGACGGGACCTTGACCTCTGGCAGGATGCGTGACAGAAAATTCCGCGAGGCGGGGCTCATCCAACGGACCGCCGATTTCGAAACCAGTTAACAATCAGATGAACATCATCACACGACTTGGCAGGTTTGCCATTGCAGGGGCCGCACTCGCGCTTTCTTCATGCGCCACTGGAGGCAAGTCCCCTTCCGGAATTCTATCAAATTTCGCGCAGCTCGACGCCGGCTACGGCACGGAGAACGCGGTTTCCTCTTACGTCAAGCCGGGCGCGAACCTGAAGCAATATGACAGCGTGATCATTGATCCGGTCACGACCGTCGTCGCCTCGCCGGGCGTGAGTCCCGCAGTGACGGACCAACTCGCCGCCTACCTGAGCGAGTCGTTGCGCAGCCAGCTAGCGGGCGAACTGAAAGTGGTCAGTGCTCCGGGTCCTAAGACTCTCCGAGTCCGCACGGGCTTGACCGACGTGATCAGCGCCGACCAAGCCGGCAAGGGATTGACCACTGTGCATCCAACGCCGCGCGCCACTCTGTCAGGTGCTCTGCGCTCCGCCGCCGTGGCGAGCTTTGTTTCCAACGTCGCGTTCGAGGGTGAAATCCTCGACTCCGTGACCGGCGAGCGACTGGTCGCGTTGATCGACCACCGCCTCGGCTCGAAACGCAATGCCACCGAAAAAACCTCATGGGCCGCCGTCCGCAGTGGCGTGAGCCAAGGCGTCGTCAAACTCCGCGCCCGCTTCAACGCGGTGGAAGCCCGCTAACGGCTCCCGTTTACACCAAAATCCCTGCCGAAATCGTTTCCGGCAGGGCTTTCTCAATCAGAAGAATTCGGCTGAAGTCACCGCTTGCGAACCACAAGCACGCGCCGGTCCAGCACCATTTGTTCCTCGGTGCCGCTCGGAAAACGAGGATACATCTCGCCATAGCCATGGGCGCTCAGCGCGGAAATGGGGACGGTATAACGCCGAGTGAGTTCTTGATGAATTCTGCGAGCTCGATCCGCCGAGAGTTGCAGATTGAATTCATCGGTGCCGTCCGTGCTGGTATGGCCTTCGATATCGAACATGGCGGCCGGGTCAGTCTTGAGAATCTCATGAATGGCGGCCGCTGTTTCCTCGATCGCCATGCGCGATTCGGCATCTAGCAACTCTGCGGTTTCCTTCACAAACAGAACCGGAACGGTGATGTATGGCAGCTCCCTTCCCTCCACGATCACTACATCGCGCTCCACGACGTAGACGCGGCGCGGTTGCCCGGGAGCGTCAACGGTCGTTGTCGTTGTCTCAGTCTCAACCACGGTCCCCGGGGGATGCTCCGGGACGACCACTTCGCGAGGTTGAATCGACAATTGCCGGCGCACGGCAGCCCGATCTAGTAATTGCGGTGGCGCGATCGGCACCGCTTTCTCAATGATGACTTCCTGCGGTGGCGCGGGATCAACAATGACTTCTTCTACCACGACTTGCGCGAGCAGGGGTTGGCAGCAGGTGACAATGATGAGGAGGCTGGGCTGAATTTTCATGAGATGGGGTAAATGATGGTTGGCACAAAGTTGGATAAATTCGGGTTATAACCTTCGACGCACTTGGTGGCAGATCAAACCATTTATTTTCTCAAATCGAGGAATCGGCTCGCCTCGCCAGACCAGGCGATATCCGGCAGGGAATTTCATTTCGCTTGGTTTTCAATCAGGCGCGGCTTAATTTCCCGGGCCGATGACCGACTGCGACGAGATCGCTTTTTTCGATTTCCAAGCCACGGAGAAAAGCGCTTCTCCCCGGACCTTGGCAAACTATCGCGACGCCCTCGCCGCCTATCAAAAGTGGCGGGGCGCGCAATTCGCCGACTGGCGCGAGGAGGCACCGGACGATTTCCGCGACTATCTGTTCGCGCTGATGAAGCAGGGATTCAAGCGCGCCACCATCCGGCTGCGATTCGCCGCGCTGCGGTCGTTTTATAAATACCTCGTGCTCCGCCGCGGGCTGGCGCGCAGTCCGGTGGCCGAGGTCCAGCTGCCCAAGCCCGAGCGCGGACTGCCGGTGGTGCTGACTCTCTCGCAGATCGATGAGCTGCTAGGAATGCCACTGCACGTCGATCCGGACAAAAAATCACCGGGCTGGCTGCCGCTGCGCGATGCGGCGATCCTGGAGCTCTTTTACTCCTGCGGGCTGCGGATTTCCGAGCTGCTCGCGCTCGATGTGAAGCACTTGGATTTCATCGGCGAGACCGTAAGGGTCGTCGGCAAAGGCGCGAAAGAGCGGATCGTCCCGATCGGCGGACCGGCCATCACCGCGATCCAGCGCTACCGTCAGGAAGCCGCGGTCACCTCCGGGCCGCTGTTTCTGAGCACCCGCAAGCGCCGCATCACACAGCAGGCGGTGGATCAGTTGCTCAAGAAATACCTCAAGCGCAGCAGCATTCCCTTCGCGGTCAGCCCGCACAAACTCCGCCACAGTTTCGCGACCCATCTGCTAGACGCCGGCGCGGATCTCCGCAGCGTGCAGGCCCTGCTCGGCCACGCCTCTTTATCCACGACGCAGATTTACACCCACGTGACCAAGGAGCGTCTCAAACAAGCCTACGACACCGCCCATCCCAGAGCGTGAAATTTACTCTCCGCCTCCTCGTGAACCTCGCCTGCATCCTGAGCTTTTTCGGCATTTCCGGGTGCTCGACCCGTGCTCCGCTGGCCGCCGGTCCGGGGCGGGCCGAGCTGGCCGGCCGCGTCCGTGCCAAGCCGGAGCTGGCGGTGCTCTTCGTAGGCAACAGCTACAGCTTCGGGGTGCCCAAGGCGTTTTCAAAACTCGCTGCCGCACAAGGGAAAAAAGTCCGCGTTGGTCACGCGACTTACGGCGGCTGGACGCTCCAAAAGCACGCCAGCAACGAGGCGACGCTGCGGAAAATCCGCGGCGGCCGGTGGGACGTTGTTGTCATCCAGGAACAAAGCGAAATCCCCGCGCTGCCCACCAAAAAACGCGCGGCGGCGATGTTTCCGCCGCTGCGCGAGCTCGTCCGAGAAGCCCGCCAGCAGGGCGCAGTACCCGTCCTCTATCAAACATGGGGCCGCCGTGACGGCGACCCGAAATTGCGAAATGACGACTTCCGCGCGATGAACTCACGGCTCCGCGCCGGCTATCAAGCGGCGGCGAAAGACTCCGGCAACCTGGTCGTCGTCGCGGTCGGCGATGCTTGGGAACGCGAAATTGCCGCGGGCCGAGCCAGCGGGCTCTTCATGGACGATGGCAGCCACCCGGCTCCCCGCGGCAACGAGTTGATCGCGAAGACGTTCTTCGCGGCGTTCTTCCGCGAGTGATTATTTTTTCGGGATCGCCAGCGACTGGCCCGGGTGGATCATGGTGCTTGAAATGCCGTTGGCACTCTTGATCGCGGACACCGACGAGCCGGTGCGGCTCGCGATGGTGGAGAGCGAGTCGCCGTTCTTGACGACGTAGCGGGTGGATTTTGGCTTGGTCTTGGGCTTGGCTTTGGTCTTCACCACAACCGGCTTGGATTTGATCTCGACGGGCTTGGACTTCGCAACGGTGGGCTGAGATTTCGACGCGGTGGATTTCGACTGAGTCGTCACCGTTGTTTTCGCAATCACCGGCACTGGCTTGGAATTGCCGACGCGCGGCAGCGGAATCGAATTCTGCGGTGGTTGTTCGTTTTGAGCGATTTGCGGCAGTTCGTCGGACTTCAACTCGTGCGGCGAGGGAGTGCTTCCGGGCTTGCGCCATTTCGAGGGATTGTCCGCCCATTCCTCGACGTAGCGACCGTTTTTATCGAATGGCCCGGTGCCCGCCAGCTGATTACCGCCGCTACCACGACCCGAGTTCCCACAACCGGAAAACACGAGGGCAAAAATGCAGGATGTGAACATCCAAAAAACCGCTTTCATGGGGGAATGATGGGGTATCGGACGACTTTGGCAAAAGCATAGTTAATCGCCCCGACTATTTTTTGCGGAAATGGCGTCCGCGCACCGGTCGGCCGGAACTTCAACCTTGCGCCGGACACCGTCAGATGGCAGGGAATGCGCTGCAAGGCCGTAGGGGCATTAGCTCAGTTGGTAGAGCGCTTCGTTCGCAATGAAGAGGTCAGGAGTTCGAATCTCCTATGCTCCACGCCCCTGGGCGTGCGTCCTGACGCATGCAGTGCCGATTTTGAAGGAAGAGAACAGCATCACGCAATCGGATCCGGGCAAACCGAACGCCGCTGGCACTTGATGCAAAACTCGCCCAGGTAAAGCTGGTCGATCCAGTCCATGATCTCCCGGAGGTGACCGGCATCCGAAGTGAGGAATCCCGCCTCGAAGTTTCTCTTGTGAGCGCCTTTTGCTCCGAGCCCTGCGCCGGTGAGGTTGGCGGACCCGATGAAGGCTTGCCGTCCGTCCATGATGATCGCCTTGGTGTGGATGCGCGGGCAGAGAATGCGCTCGAACAAATCGCTGGAAACGAGATTGGGATACTTGTCGAAGTCCTCCCGAAGCGTCCTTTGCGCGGCAAATCGGAGGGAGTTGGAGACTCATTCGTCGTCGCCACCACGAACACGGGTCCAAAAATGAGCTGGTGCGGGCAGACCGCAGGTCGCCGCAGCTTGGCTTTGACCGATGCCGGGTTTCAGTCTATTTCCCCATTCTTTCCATGAAGGAGCAAATCGAAGCCATCCAAACTGAAGCGCTTGCGCAAATTTCCGCCGCTGCGGACGAACGCGCGCTCGACGACGCCCGCGTGGCCGTGCTCGGCAAAAAAGGCACTCTCACCCTTGTCGCCGCCGGCATCAAGGACTTGCCAAAAGAGGACAAAGCCGCGGTCGGCCAGCTCCTCAACGCCGCCCGCACCGCCATCACCGTAGAGTTCGAGAAAAAGCAACTCGCGATGCGGGAAATCGCCGACTGCGCCGCATTGGCGGGCATCGACGTCACCCTGCCCGCCCGCCAAGTCCACGTCGGCTCGCTGCATCCGCTCACGTTGATCCGCGACCAAGCCATCGCCACCCTCCGCCGCATGGGTTTCGCCCTCGCCGATGGACCGGAAATCGAAGACGAGTTCCACTGCTTCGACGCCCTCAACACCCCCGCCGACCACCCGGCCCGCAACGAAAAGGACACCTTCTATTTCGACTCCGGTAAACTCCTCCGCACCCACACCTCCAGCGTGCAAATCCGCACCATGGAAACGCAGCCCCCGCCGATCCGCATCATTGCCCCTGGCTCCGCCTACCGCCGCGACGAGATTGACGCCACTCACCTCTCAGTCTTCAACCAGCTCGAAGGCCTCTACATCGGCGAGGACGTTTCCCTGCCCGACCTCAAAGGCACGCTCGAGTATTTCCTCCACGAACTCTTCGGCCCGCAAACCGAAGTGCGTTTCCGCCCGCACTTTTTCCCCTTCACCGAGCCGAGTTTCGAAATCGACGTGAAACTAACGGCCAAAGGTCAGGCCCCGCGCTGGATCGAAGTCGCCGGCTGCGGCATGGTCGATCCCGCCGTCTTCGAATCCATCAACAAGTCCCGCAAAGACAACGCCTTCGACCCCGAAAAAATCACCGGCTTCGCCTTCGGTATGGGCCTCGACCGCCTCGCCATGATCCGCTGGGGCATCAAGGACATCCGGCTGCTCATCGAAAATGATGCGCGTTTCCTCAAGCAGTTCGCCTGAAGAATATAATTGAACCGCAGATGAACGCAGATGGACGCAGATAAGATTCAGAAATTCTTATTCGCCAGATTCGCCAGATTCGCGGTGCCTCAACCTCTTCATCCTCTCTTCCATCTGCGTTTATCTGCGTCCATCTGCGGTTAAAAATCTTCCACTCTTCTCCCATGAACGTCTCTCTCAACTGGCTCGCCACCCACCTCGATCTATCCGGCAAATCCATCAAGGAAATCGACGACCTCTTCACCTTCGCCGGCGTCGAAGTCGAAGGCATCATT
>JAYSYA010000149.1:0-4302 GCA_043716765.1 Akkermansiaceae bacterium | reverse complement strand
CGGACAGCAGCAACCCGATCACGAACACCGGCGCTGAGAGCCGCACCAGACTCAAGCCCGCCACCCGGAAACTCGTGATTTCCTGATTCGATGACAGCCGCCCGAAAACCAATAGCACCGCCGACAAAAATCCCCATGGGATCGTATACATCAATGAAAGCGGCAGCACGCTGATCACGAAACGGATCACCAGCGACAGCGGCGCTTTTTGATCTACCAGCAGCGGCTGGATCTGTTTGAAAAGATTCCCCAGCACCAAGACCACCCCCAGCACCATCACTGCGTACAAAGTGCCCGAAAGCACCTGCCTGCCGATGTAGCGGTCCGAAATACGCATAGAGTGGGCACACTCTGGAGACCGCCCTCCACCCTGTCCAGACAAGAGACGGATCCGGAAAATCCCGTGGGCGGGGGTGGAGGGGATTGTTTCCGGTTGGGGTGTGAAGAGAAGAATTCGGGCGAAATAAATTTCGCGGTCCAATAGCAAAGCCCCGGCTCGCGGGATGCGGGCCGGGGCTTGGATTGAGTGATCGGGGATCAGGCGGTGGCGGCGTCCTCGTCGTCGTCGAAGGTTTCTTTCGGCGCGACGATGGGTTCCGGTTCCTCGACGGTGAATTCGAACGCCGCTTCGCGGTGGTGATAGAATCCGGTGCCGGCGGGGATGAGGTGACCCATGATGACGTTTTCCTTGAAGCCGCTGAGGTAATCGACGCGTCCGAGGGTCGCTGCTTCGGTGAGGACACGGGTGGTGTCTTGGAACGATGCGGCGGAGATGAACGAGTCGGTTTCCAGCGAGGCCTTGGTGATGCCGAGGAGGACAGGCTCGCCTTCGGCAGGCTTGCCGCCGTTGGCAACGATCGCCGCGTTGACACGCTTGAAGTTCGAGCGATCAACTTGGTCACCCCAGAGGTATTGGTCGGCATCGCCCGGGTCGGTGATTTTCACCTTGCGGAGCATTTGACGAACGATGACCTCGATGTGCTTGTCGTTGATTTCCACGCCCTGGACCCGATAGACGGATTGGACTTCGTTGACCAAGTGCTCTTGAAGCTCCTGGGCGCCGCAAGCTTCGAGCAAATCTTCCGGCGACACGGGGCCTTCGGTGATTTGATCGCCGCGTTTGACGACGTCGCCTTCGGTGACGACCACGTGCTTGCCCATTGGCACCAAATGATCGACCTGCTCGCCGGTCTCGGCGTGGGTGACGATGACCTTCTTCTTGCCGCGGACGTTGCCGCCGAAGGAGATGGCTCCCTCGATCTTGGCGATGACGCAGGAGTCCTTGGGCTTGCGGGCTTCGAAAAGCTCGGCCACCCGTGGCAGACCACCGGTGATGTCCTTGGTCCGGGCGACCTTACGTGGAGTCTTGGCGATCTGCGTTCCGGCGGTGATGACTTGGCCTTCCTTGACGGAAAGGTGGGCGCCGACCGGGATGGAGTAGCTCGCTTTGATTTCCTTGGTCTTCTCGTCGATGATGACGACCTGCGGGTGGAGGTCTTCCTTGTGCTCGGTGACGACCATGCCCTTTTTGCCGGTCTCTTTGTCCGTTTCGTTGGTCACGGTGATGCCGGAGATCATGTCGCGAAGTTCGACCTTACCGTTTTTCTCGGTGAGGATCGGCACGTTGTAGGGATCCCAAGTGACGACGGTGTCGCCCTTCTTGACGTCTTCGCCATCCTTCACGGAAATGACGGAGCCGATGACGATCTGGTGGCTTTCGAGCTCGAGGCCTTCCTTGTCGCGGATCGAAATGGTGCTGTTTTTGTTAAGAACGACCCAGTGGCCATCGACGTCTTGAACGGTGCGCATCTCCTTGTAGACCAGGCGACCGGTGTTCTTGGCTTTGATGATTGGCTGCTTGAACGTGGCAGCCGCAACACCACCGACGTGGAACGTCCGCATGGTGAGCTGGGTGCCGGGCTCGCCGATCGATTGAGCGGCGATGATGCCCACGGCTTCACCGATTTTCACGGGGAGTCCGGTGGCAAGGTTCAGGCCGTAGCAATTCGCACAGCAGCCGCGCTCGGCTTCGCAGGTGAGAACCGAGCGGATTTTCAGCTTGAGCACACCGATGTTTTCGATGGAACGGGCTTGGACTTCGTTGATCACGTCATCGACTTCGACCAAGATGCCGCCAGTGACGGGGTCCTTGATTTGCTCGCAGGAAACACGGCCGTAGATCCGGGTGGAGAGCGAGGCGGATTCCTCGTCACCATCATAAATGGCGGCGACGGTGATGCCGTTAGCGGTTCCGCAATCCTGCTTGAAGACGATGACGTCCTGGGCAACATCGACCAATTTACGGGTCATGTAGCCGGAGTCAGCGGTCTTTAGAGCGGTGTCGGAGAGACCTTTGCGAGCTCCGTGGGTGGAGATGAAATACTCAAGCACCGAGAGACCTTCGCGGAAGTTCGAGATGATCGGACGTTCGATGATTTCGCCGGAAGGCTTGGCCATCAGTCCGCGCATGCCGCCGAGCTGTTTGATCTGGGACTTGTTACCCCGCGCACCGGAATCGACCATCATGAAGAGTGGCGAGGCCTTCTTCTTGCCTTCGTTGAACTCGATTTTTCGATAGAGCGCGTTGGCGATGGTGTCGGTGGCTTGGGTCCAGACGTCCACGACTTTTTGATAGCGCTCGCCGTCGGTGATGACGCCGTTGCGATACTGTTTGGTGACCTTGTCAACTTGCTCGTAAGCGTCCTTGATAACGGCGGTTTTTTCCTCGGGAATGACCATGTCAACGATCCCGATGGAAGTTCCCGAACGGGTCGCTTCGCGGAAACCAAGGTTCTTGAGCTCGTCGAGGACCTCAACGGTCTTCGGCTTGCCGGAAACCTGATAGCAGCGCCAAATGATGTCGCCGATCTGCTTCTTGCCGACGTTGTTGTTGATGAAACCAACGCCTTCAGGCCAGATTTCGTTGAAACGAACGCGACCCGGAGTGGTCTCGATGATCTTGCCCTGACGTAGAGCCTGTTGGAGCGGAGTCAGTTCCTTGCGGTCCTTGGCGGTAAGGTCCTCGCCTGCGTAGCCGAAGACGGTTTTCTTGCCATGGTCGGGGTTACGGATGCGGATCCACTGATGATAGTCGATCTTGTCGGAGGCAAGGGCGAACTCGACTTCGGAGGCGTTTTCAAAGAGGGGCATGTGCTCCTCTTTTTCACGGTCCTTCTCAGTGCGGGTGCCGGCCCATGTCAGGTAGTACGTGCCGAGAATGATGTCCTGGGTAGGAACCGTCACGGGACGACCGGAGGCGGGCGAGAAGATGTTGTTAGGCGCAAGCATCAGCTGGCGGCACTCCATCTGGGCCTCGATCGAAAGCGGCACGTGGACGGCCATTTGGTCGCCGTCGAAGTCCGCATTGTAAGCGGTACAAACGAGCGGGTGGACGCGGATGGCTTCACCTTCGATGAGCTTCGGCTCGAAGGCCTGGATCGACAGACGGTGAAGGGTCGGCGCGCGGTTGAGCAGGATCGGGTGACCCTTGGTGACTTCCGCGAGGATGTCCCAAACTTCGGTGGTCTTGCGGTCGATCATCTTCTTGGCCGAGCGCACGGTGTGGCAGTAGCCAAGCTCCTTGAGGCGGCGGATGATGAACGGCTCGAACAAGGTGAGCGCCATCTTCTTGGGAAGACCGCACTGGCCGAGCTTGAGATCCGGACCGACGACGATAACAGAACGGCCGGAGTAATCGACGCGTTTGCCTAGCAGGTTCTGGCGGAAACGACCGCCCTTGCCCTTGAGCATGTCGGAGAGCGACTTCAGCGGACGGTTGCCGGCTCCGGTGACGGCGCGGCCGTGACGACCGTTGTCGAAGAGCGCGTCAACTGCCTCTTGGAGCATCCGCTTTTCGTTGCGGATGATGACTTCCGGCGTTTTGAGGAGCAGGAGGTTCTTGAGGCGGTTGTTGCGGTTGATGACGCGGCGATAGAGGTCGTTCAGGTCGGAGGTGGCGAAACGGCCGCCTTCGAGTGGAACCAACGGACGCAGGTCCGGTGGGATCACGGGAAGTACGGTTTGAATCATCCACTCGGGTCGCGATTTCGACTGCAGGAAACCTTGCGTGATCTTGAGACGCTTCGAGAGCTTCTTTTTGTTCTGCTTGGAACGGGTGGTTCCGAGTTCTTCTTCGAGAGCAACGATCAAGGCAGGAAGGTCGCACTGACGGAGCAACTCCATAACAGCAGCAGCACCCATGCTGGCTTGGAACGATCCGTCGCCGTAGGTGTCTTCCGCTTCGCGGAGTTCGTTTTCCGTGAGGAGTTGGCCGACTTCGAGGGCGGTGTTGCCCTGTTCGGT